>CAZWDH010000118.1:0-19102 GCA_964632865.1 uncultured Nitrospiraceae bacterium | reverse complement strand
GAGGGAACTTCTCTCCCTGGGATTCTCCCGAGTACATTTTGAAAACGATGCCCATCTGTTTGAGGTTGTTTTGGCAGCTTGCGCGGCGGGCCGCTTCGCGCGCCCGGGCAAGGGCAGGCAATAGAATTGCCGCCAGAATCCCGATGATTGCGATGACCACCAGCAGTTCGATGAGGGTAAAGCCCCGTCTACGGCTCATACATGATTCTCCTTCCCTTGAGTTTGATTGTTGCTTTCTCCGCAAGGTGCACGGCACCGTGCTCCTGGAATTGGTGCGAGCGCACTGAACGACGCACAGGGTAGACGCGCTGGGTTAAGGCTCCGTGCGAGTCCGGTTAGAATTGGGCAAACGAGATCTCTTGACTAACACGTTGCGCGTACGCGCCAGAGGGTCACGTTCCTCACCGAAACCTGACATTTTCCTAGCACTCCGAGAACAAGCTGCGGTCACGATTCGCGCTCCGAAACAACTTGGGAGACCATTCGCCATGCATAATCTTCCTCTGTCCTGGTCATCATTCGCGCTCGCAGTGGTTATGCTTGGCGTGTGCGCGATCTTCGCTCGACCCGTCTGCGCGCAGGGCGAGGATTCATCACCGTTGGGCGTGCCCGCCAGCGTGGAAACCGACGCGGTTCCGAACAGTGAGGATGCGGCGGACGACCCCTGCATCTGGATTCATCCCACGGATACATCCGAAAGCCTGGTTATCGGCACGAACAAACAGGGCGGCCTGGCGACGTATTCACTCGATGGAAAACAGGTGCAATATGTCGAAGTCGGCGAAGTGAATAATGTAGACCTGCGCTATGGATTTCCGCTAGGCGATAGGGAAGCCGATATTGTCGCGTGCAACGACCGCACGACGAATACGATCCGGATCTTTGCCGTCGATCCGGAATCTCGAATGCTGACAGATGTTACTGGCAGCCCTATGAAGTCCCGGCTTGAAACGTACGGGTTGTGCATGTATCGCAGCGCGAAGGACGGCAGGTACTACGTGTTCATCGCCACGAAGCCGGGTGAAGTGGAGCAATGGGTGCTGTCCTCCTCAGACGGGAAGGTTGAGGGCACGCAGGTGCGCACCTTCGACGTTGGTTCGCAGACCGAAGGCTGCGTCGCGGACGATGCGCGCGGCGTCGTGTACATTGGCGAGGAAGCGGTCGGCGTCTGGCGCTATGGCGCGGAACCGGGTGACGATCCGCAAGCGAGAACGCTTGTTGATGATGTAGCGGGTGGACGATTGACGGCGGATGTTGAGGGCATCGCTATGTACCATGGCCCTGAAGATACGGGGTATTTGCTTGTATCATCGCAAGGAAGCGATACCTTTGTGATATACCGTCGCGAAGGCGAGAACGAATACGTGGGATCGTTCAAGGTGGAAGCGCAGGAAGGGATCGACGCGGTCTCCGGGACGGATGGAATTGATGTGACGTCTTGCGCCTTGGGCGATGCGTTTCCGCGCGGCCTCTTCGTGGCTCAGGACGACGAGAACGACGCGGGCAATCAGAATTTCAAGTTGGTCCCGTGGGAATCGATCGCGGAACAGTTTGAGCCGGCGCTGATGATGGAGCCGGGTATGTCGCACCGGGAGTAGATTGCCGGGGATGGCGCACGGACACACACGGACTGTTCGGACTGATCTGCGTGATTACAGAATCTGGCTGTTCAGGTAATCTTCAAGATTCGTGTAGCCGTCGTTGTTGCGATCCGATGGGCCGTCGTTCGGGTTGGCGGGGTCAAGCCCGTTCGCCGATTCCCAGGAATCCGGCATGCCGTCGTGGTCGGTATCGGCGGGCGCTGGTTCCGACCGAAGTTCCGGCCAGCCACCGACGGCGAATTGTGAATCGATGATCCCCTTTCCCCCACCCTTGTAGGTTTCGCCGAAGTGCGCCGTACCACTGCGGATTTCTTCGACAATACGAGAGTCTACGGCGTCGCGACGGATTGAGGCGCCCGCTCGCGCGAGTACCAACTCGAAGGCATCCTCCGCAGATTGGGTTGTCACCGGAGCAACCACGAAGGGACCGTGAACGCGCAGCGTTTCCTCGCTGGCCTCGCCGTCATCCGCGAAATCGATTCCACCGGCCCAGTTGTCGGCCGAGATTTCGGGAAAACCATGGACGAAGTTTCCGTCCGCGTACATTTTGCCGCGCGGATGCTTCTGAAGAAAGATGCGGTCGCGGACGTCGTCAGAAGTGGCGGGGCCGCTCTTGTAGTAGTTGTTGATCCAGTTGCGCGGCCACAGTTCGCCGCCGTAGGCGCTGTTGAAACCCCAGTTGTAGATGACGTTGTTGCGGAAGTCGAGCAAACCGGAGTCACGATTGCCCGACGCGCGCGGGTTTCGGCTGGTGTGGTGGGCGAGGATGTTGTGGTGAAACGAACCGCCGGGTCCGCCCCAGAGTCCTCCATAGCCGTGGGCGCCTTTCTTGTGGAGCGAATCAGTCAGGCTTTCCGTGACCATACACCATTGCACCGTCAGGTTGGATGCCTTGTTGATGGAGAGCGTTTCGTCCACCCCCCAACTGACGGAACAGTGATCGATGATGATGTGATCTCCCTCCCCGCTGAAGGCATCCTGCTCGACGCCCGCTTCGTCGCCGGGACGAAAACGCAGGTATCGCATGATGACATGATCCGTTTCGAATTTGACCTGGTAGTTTTTGATACAGATGCCGTCGCCGGGGGCACTCTGCCCGGCGATGGTGATGTAGGGGTTTTCGATCTCGAGTTCCGATTCCAGCGGAATTGTTCCGGAGACGCGGAAAACTACGGTGCGCGGACCTTCGGCTTCGCATGCGGCGCGCAAGCTGCCGGGACCGTCGTCATTCAAGTTGGTCACCTCAATGACCTTTCCCCCGCGGCCGCCGATGGTGTATTTCCCGAAACCTTCCGCGCCGGGGAAAGCGGGCGCGCGATTCGGCCGGAAGTTGCTCAAGACTACGTTGGGCGGCGAGCTGACGTAGTCAACGTCGCACAACCAATTCTCGGGAAGGACCACCTTGTCGAATGTACCGCGGATCGAATCGGTGTCTGGTGCAAACAGCTCGACGGACGTGTTCTCGTGGGGCGCGATTCTTCCATCGAACTGAACGATCAGATTTCCTTCGAGATTGACGTGGCCGTTCCCCAAGGAAGTAATGCGGTCGCCATCGGCAAGGAGAGCATGCGTTTCCGGTCCCACGATACGCGGCGCTTCCGCCGAGCCTGTCGGCGCAGGCCAGGCCGATTTCAGTTCGTAGACGGACATGGTTTCCACTGCCGCGCCCGTTCCAACTGCGTCGAGTGCGAAGCTTCGTTCGCCGGGATCGAGAATCACTCCGACGGGCAGGTACACCGCACCGTCGTTGCCGAAGATCTCGATGGAGGTCCGGTCGACGAGGACGCGCAAGCGAATGTTGCCGTCGTCCGCGGGCATGGGCGCTTCGCGATCGCCACAGGTGAGTTTGGCATTGGCCACGTCGTAGACGATCGGCGTGTTTCGTATCGAGAGCGTAATGCGCTCGGCATCGCCAATCTTGAACTCCGCTTCCAAGTCGAAGAGTTCACCTTGAATCTCCTTGAGCAGATTCTCGCCCGGCACAATGGGCTGGTTCTCGAACTGGTGTACACGGGTGCGGAGTTGCTCGATCTCCGCAACGGGTAACGCGAACATCCGAAGGCCGTCGTCTGTTTTATGGAGTGTAAGGTCGACCGGAAAGGTCATCATCTGATTGAACGGCATGTCCGGAATGTGGATACGTCCCCAACCGATTTGAATACGCCGGCCATCGGCCGTTGGCACGTTGTTATAGGTCTGGGATGCATAGAAGAAGTCGCTATAGCTGTAGCGAACGAGATCGGATTCCGGGGCAAACGTTTTGCCGTCGAAGTCGCCGATCATGTAGTCCCCCGCCCCGCCGTACAACACCCACTTCTTGTTGTCGAGGTCGCCGTCCACTGGAAGCTCGAAGAGTTCGGGACACTCGTAGAACCCCGCGATCTCGCTCTGCAAGTGCCAGGACTTCAGGTCGGGCGAGGTGAAGAAGCCCAAGCGTTTCTCTTCGAGATAGAGCACGATCACCCATTGCCCGGAGGGCTCATGCCAGAAAACTTTCGGATCGCGGTTGTCGCCGCGGATGTGCCCCTGGACCGGGTTGCCTTCGTACTTGGTCCAAGTCCGGCCGCGGTCGTTGCTGTAGGCGATAGATTGAGTAAAGGGTTGCCCTTCGGACCAGAAGGCATTCGTGCCGCCAGCGGAGGTGTAAGCCGCGACGATGGGATCGTCGTCTCCGGACTTGAATCCCGTCGTGTTCTCCGTATCGACGACTGCGGACCCGGAGAAGATGGTGCCGAGTTCGTCAGGGTGAATGGCGTCGCCGAGCTCGGTCCAATGGACGAGGTCGGTGCTGACCGCGTGGCCCCAGGTCATGTTGCCCCAACTCCAGCCGTAAGGATTGTGCTGATAGAAGAGGTGCCATTCGCCCTCGTGGTAGACGAGGCCGTTGGGGTCGTTGTTCCAGCCGCGGCGCGAGGAGAAATGGAACTGGGGCCGGTAGGTTTCGCGATACAGCGAATCGGCGCCGGGAAAGGTGTCAGACGTGTGGATGGCGTCGAAACCTTCGATGATAGACTCTTCGAATGCGAATCCCTCGGTACTGTACGTGACTGTCTTGCCCCGGAAGGGTTTCAGTTCAAGGAAGACCCAAAAATCGGGTTCTCCGGTCGCCAGTTCGATGGTAAACATACGCTCGACCGTACCGTCGACCTCCACAGTGACGATCTGCTGCGGCGCGCCGTTCTTCACGGGCAGGTTCAGATACTTTGTGTCCCCGGTAATGCTTCGAGAAAGGCGTAGGATTTCCGGGTCTGGCCGGTCGCTCTGGTGGATATAGTCGACATTGATATGGCCCCAGCCATCGCTTCGTTCGTCGACGATCTCAATGCGCGCGTCCTTACCATGGAACTCTGAGACATCCCAGGAGGTCCATTTGAGCGTCTCTGTCCCGCCGGGTTTGTCGTTGGGGCCTGTCGCAGTACGCACAGTTTTTCCGTCAATGAGCAGGTTCATGCAGGTCTCGCCGGGGTGCATGCCGCCCCCGATGAGAAAATTCAGGTACGGGCGTTGAATCGTAAATGCGGGTGAAAGGAGCTTTCCTGTGGGGCCATCGCCGCCGTGAAAAGAGTTGACCAGTCCGTGACCCTGAAAGCCGGAGACCCGCATTTGTCCATCCAGGGTTCCCCGGGCGGGACCGGTGCCGAAAGCATCGCCGTGAACCTCCCAATCGCCATAGGTTTCTCCTTCGAAGTCGGCAACGAGGATATCTCCGCTTGCGAAGGCAGTTGAAAGGGTACACAGGAGCAAGGCGAAGAGGCGGGTCGCAATTGATGGCACGTGAGGAACTCCCCAAGAGGTGTCCATGGGTTAAAGCGCGTATTCCGTGACGACGATAGCCATCCGCGCGGCCGTTTTCAACGGCGCTTCGCCCGTAGAAATAGGGAATCTGCAATGGAGGAGCGGGGCGGCTTACCCTGTCTCTAATTCTGAGGAACGCATCGCGTCGGATTGAGCGATTTGCGTCTTTGCGGCGACCGGAATACGAGCCGTTTCGCCGGGAAGAAAGACGGAGAACGTCGAACCCTTTCCCCGGGTGCTGTCGACGGAGATTCTGCCGCCATGCTGTTTAATGACCCGGTGACAGAACGGAAGGCCGAGCCCGGTGCCACGGCCGCGTTTGGTGGTGAAGAAGGGCTGGAAAATGCGCGCAACATCGGCGGCTGCGATTCCGACCCCGGAATCGCGCACGGTAACGGTTGTTCCAGCCGGATTCTGTACGAGCGCGATTTCGACTTTGCCGCCATTTCCTTCGTAGGCGTCTATCGCGTTGTGAAGGAGGTTGACGAAGACGCGATGCAACAGTTGGCCGTCGGCCTTTTCTGCACGGAGTTCCTCGCCGGAGAAATCGATCGTAACGCGGCACTTCAGGGCGTGGGGCTCGACGACGCGGATGACGTCCTCGAGCAAACCCTTGATAGAGACCGGTTCGAGGTGGAGGTCGGTACGGCGTACGAAGGTCAGGAGGTCCCCGATGACCTGCTCAAACCGTTGGACCGATCCTTCAAGGATATGCATTCCGCTGTCTATACGATCGTGATTTTTTGCATCTTGGCCCAAGTGCAGGATCTCCATCCCTCCTTTGATGCCGAGCATGATGTTGTTCATATCGTGACCGATTTCGGCGATGGCGTTGCCGATAGCCGCAAGTTCTTGCTGACGTTCGTGTTCCGCCGCCAGTTGCGCATCCTCGATGGCGGCCCCCACCATGCGGCCTAAAGCGGACAAGAGCTGGAGTTGGTCTGTTGAAAACACGGAAGGAATGGTTTCCGAGTCCAACTGGATGACGCCCATGACGTCGTCCGTCCCATACAGCGGGAGGACCATGGCTGCACCGATGCCGTGGCGGTGGATGCTTTCGGACTTGCGAAAACGCGGATCGTTGGCGGCGTCTCTGGTGAAGACCGCGTTCTTCGTTGCACGCACGTAGTCGGCAAGGGTAATGCTCACCGGGGCGGCTTCCTCAGCACTGTGAGCCATCAGACTGACTTGCACTTGCGGCTCCCCGGATTCGGGATTGTATGTGAGGATGAAACCTCGTTTCACGCCGGCGGCCTCCATGACGAGCGAGAGGATCTTGGGGAGGGATTCCTCCAATTGGAATCGGCGACGCAGCAATTGGGCCATGCGATACATCATCAGTATGGGGTCACCCGGGGGCACCGATTCGCCTTCAGACGCATCCAATCCCCCGGATTCGGGGATCTCGTCTCGGGCCAACGATAGGATCTGCGTTTGTGGCGCTGCGCGTTCGACGCGTATCGAATAGCTTCCCATAGACACGACGTCGCCCTCAGACAAGGACGCGGATTTGACAGGCTGACCATTGAGGAGGGTGCCGTTGCGGGACTCGTGGTCCTCCAACATTAACGCACCCTGCACGCTTCGGATCGTCGCTTGTTTGCGCGATACCGACTCGTCCAACAAGACAATATCCGCGTCGAAACTGCGGCCAAGCAAAATCGGTACGTTTCCAACGGAATATCGGCCGATTTCGTGGCCGTCCTTGCAGACGCAAATGACCCGATTCGTCATGTTCTTCTTTCCGACTTCAGAGCAATCTCAAGCTGGCTGGTACGCGTCAGCTGAACTATACCTCACCACGAGTATATCACGGGTGTCGGAATATGGAGTCCAACAAGTCGCTTGTCGTTGGCCGGCGGCTTGTCCAGGTGGGCGGACGTGGCGGTGGGCAGTCAGGTGTCACTCCAGAACTACTGACAAATCCTGTGAAATCCATTATACTCTAATTTAGCGTTCAAGGTGATGAATTGGACACGTGGTGTTTTGGTGGTACGACGAGAGGGTATTCCAATGATCGGTCGAGTGTTCTCCCTGTTTGCCGTGATTGCTGTCGGTCTTTGTTACACGGCGGCCGTCGCACAGGAGGAGGGTGCCCAAGGCACGGTTCCTGAGTTGCCCGACGGCATTTCGCATGTAAAAACCAATCCAGATGGGACGTTGAAATCGTTTATAGTGAAGGCTACGGTGCCCGTGGAAACTGGGGGCCGGCAGGCCGAGCGCACCGCGCGCGGCGATGCGCGTGTAGCTTGCAGTTCCCTTGCGGCGGAATGGTTGAAGAAATCCGGTGTCTTCTATCAACGAGGGGAAGACGAGGTGGCCTACCTCGTCAAGGAATCGGGAAAAGGTGCCCCGGAAGGTCTGTCGCAAGTCGAGAACAAGGGAACCGCGCTTGCCAACGCGAGTGGATCAAAGATGGTTACGCTTGTGAGCGAGTTTCAGGGCGACGATCAGAACCAAACCTACGTTCTCGTGATGGGCTTAATGGCAGACCTAATCCCGACCGTAAGACAATTAGAGGCCGATGACGAGAAGGAGCCGTTTCGTGGGGTACGGCTGCGCCCTTCCGGGCCGCCACGGTCTCTTGAGGACGACGCTGCCCGGCGTCCAGCAGTAAGTCGCGCAGCCGCAGAAGATCAGGATGGGGACAACGAGGCTGAGCAACCGGAGAAAAAGAATCCCACGCTTAGCGATTTCCTGTAGCCGCTAGCTACTAACACAAGTCGCCGGTCGGTTTCGACGTCCGATTTCAGCCTTATTGCGAGGTCGCGCGGTTCGTTTTCGCGAGAGAGTCGTCAATCCATTGACGTGCGTTGCCGACGGCTTCCGCGACGGCAACGTCCCCGGTTTCGCCGGTGTCGCGACGCTTCCATTCTACCTTGCCTTCCGCGAGGTTGCGTTCGCTGACGATGAACCGGATAGGCACGCCAAGTAGATCCGCATCCGCGAATTGAGCGCCGGGGCGTCCGTCCCGGTCATCGAAGAGCACTTCGATTCCGGCGGCCAATAAGTCGCCGTAAAGTTTTTCTGACATTTCGCGGACGCCGGGAGCCTCCATTTTCAGAGCGTTAAGGTGTACCTGCCACGGGGCTACCGACATGGGCCATTTGGGGCCGAACTTGTCGCGGTGGACTTCCATGATAGAACTCATAAGGCGTCCGATACCAATACCGTAACACCCCATGATCGGTACGCAGGACTTGCCGTTCTCGTCGTTGTAGGTCATTCCCATGGACTCGGAGTACTTGGTGCCGAGCTGGAAAATATTGCCCACCTCGATGCCGCGCTGGAGTGTAATCGTTCCTTTCCCTTCGGGAAGACCGTCGCCGTCCTGCAGGGCGCAGATGTCGACCGTCTTCACGCCGGGCAGGTCGCGGTCGAGATTGAAGTTCTTGTAGTGGTAGTCGACCTCGTTGGCACCGGTTACCAGGTTGCTGGACTGGGCCACCGTGTGATCGACCACGAGACGCCATTTCGTGTGGTCGAGTCCCATCGGCGAGGCATAGCCGGGAACAGACCCGGCCTTCGCGATTCGTTCGTCCGATGCCGGCGTTGGCATCACCTGGAGCACCTTCGCCAGCTTAATCTCGTTCACATCGCGGTCGCCGCGAATGATGACCATGACCGGCTTGCCTTCGGCGTCGGAGTCGTAGAACACGGCCTTGGCAGTCTGGTACGTGGGGACGCCCAGGAACCCCGCGACCTCTTCGATGGTCTTCTTGCCGGGGGTATGGACCTTCTCCAGGGGCAGCGGGTCTGCGGGATATCCTTGGATCACGCCTTCCGCGACTTCCAGATTGGCGTAGTACCCCGCCTCGGGGCACGTGGCGATGGTATCCTCGCCCACCTCCGTAAGCAGGATGAACTCGTGGGCGACTTTGCCGCCCATCATGCCGGTGTCCGACGCGACGGCGACGACTTCCGGCAGCCCCACCCGCGCAAAGATGCGGTGGTAAGCCTGATAACAGTCTTCGTAATAGCGCTCGAGGTCTTCCTGGGACCGGTGGAAGGAGTACCCATCCTTCATGGTGAACTCACGGACGCGGATCAGGCCGCCTCGGGAGCGGGGCTCGTCCCGGAACTTGGTCTGGATCTGATAGACCATGAAGGGCAACTGGGTGTGGCTGTTGATCTCGTTCCGGCAGAGATGGACGACGCCTTCTTCATGGGTCATGGCTAAGACCATTTCGTGGCCCGTGCGGTCCTTGAAGCGGCAGAGTTCCGAACCCACGCTCGTGTAGCGGCCGGATTCGTCCCACAGCTCCCGGGGTTGCACGACGGGCATGAGGACTTCCTGGCCGCCGATGCGGTCCATCTCTTCGCGGACGATCTGCTCGATCTTGTGAATGACCCGGAACCCCGGCGGGAGCAGCGAATAGATGCCGTTGGCGACCTGGCGGGCGTATCCGCCGCGCAGCAGAAAGGCGTGACTTTCCAGCACGGCTTCCGCAGGCCGTTCTTTATACCGCATTCCAACGAGATGGCTCATTCGCATGGTATTCATTGCTCCGTTCTGGGCATCGCCTCCCGCTAAGTGCGGGGCTTTACAGTAGTTCAGACAACTCTGGAGAGGCAGAAGAATACCGGAAACCGGCGCGGTCCGCAAACATGAGGCGGAAGCTCATGAGTCTTGCTGACGAAACCCGTCTTGTGCGGAGTCCGGTATGTACGGTAAAATATGGATACATACTAGGAATACATACCGCTGAGGTGTAGAAAATGAAAGCGACTATAGGCGAGCGTGGGCAAGTTACCATCCCCAAGGCAATCCGAGATCGGTTAGGGCTTTCGTCTGGAATGGTGCTGGAGATACACGAAGAAAACGGCGTCATCATGGCCGAGAAGGTTTCGGCGGAGGATCCGGTTTCGAAAGTACGAGGATGTCTCAAGCTCGACAAATCCACCGATGAAATCTTGGCCGAGTTGCGCGGCGACGCATGATCACCGCGGTAGATACGAGCGTCATCGTTGACGTGTTTTTGGACGACGCACGATACGCGGACGCATCGTCCAACGCGGTGCGGCATTGCATCCGCCAAGGCCGGTTGGTTGTATGCGACGTAGTGTGGGCCGAAGTGGCTGCCCTGTTCTCATCCCGGCAGACGCTACACGAGCACATGGAGACCTTGGGGATCGGATTTCTTCCCATGAATCAAGATGCGGCTACTTTGGCGGGCGAACTGTGGGGCCAGTATCGTGCTCGTGGCGGGGACCGCAGACGCGTGATCGCGGACTTCCTCATCGCGGCGCATGCGAAGGTGCAGTGCAATCGGTTGCTCACGCGCGACCGCGGCTTTCGGCGTGACTACTTCGGGGATATCGCGATTGTTGACCCTATGGCCGAAGAGGAAGATGCACCCTGATGAGGCGAACTACGGCTGCTCGCTGATTGGGTCTTGCCCGCGGATCCGGCGGGAGGCGTTGCGGAATACGTCGCGGACGCGGCCGATTTGGCGGCGGACGAGACGGTAGAGTTTCGGGAGTATCCAGAGGGCCGCGAGCACGAAGACGAGCACGATGCAGAATAGAATCACGGGGTGTGAGAACAACAGCCATGCGCCGACGATAGTAATGGCGTCTTCAGTGAGGCTGAGCAGGGTGTTGGTAAAGGGTTCGGGGCTGTGGTTCGCGACGACGCGGGTGCCGGCTTTGGTGGAGTGGCTGAGGAGGGCCACGCTGCCGCAGAGGATGACGAGCCCGACTTCGACGGCGGGCGGCAGATCCGTTACGCCGGCCGCGAGAATGACCACCGCGCCAATGGGCCGGATGAAGGTGTGGAAGGAGTCCCACACGCTATCGACCCACGGGATCTTGTCCGCAAAGAATTCCGCGACGAACGCGATGCCCGCCGGAATGAGGACGTAAGGGTGGCCGAGGACCGTCAACTCCTGCAAATACTCCGGCGGCGTGAACAGGTTGAACCGCAGGGCGAGGCCGATCGCCAGTATGGTGGCGTAGAGGTTGATCCCTGAGATGAATCCCAAGCCCATGACGGCGCCCAGCAGCGCGACGATGTCCATTGCGCGAATCCTTCGTTGACGACGGCCTGCGTGGTTCGAGAATAGCGAAAAGTCCGGGTGGGGACAAACTCAGGCAGCGTTCTCTCTATCTACCTTGTGCTATTGTAAGGGTGTATTCCATTGTGTCTCGGGAGCGACGGGACCTTGCCCCAGGCCAAACGCTGGAGGTAGCGCCATGTATCTTGCCCGCCGTATTTTTGGATTTGCCGGTTGTCTCGTGTTGTCCGGTCTTCTCGCCGGATGCCAGACGGTGACGACGCAGGTGCAACCGTTCGAAATGACCCGCGTCTCGCCCGAACCGGACGAAGTGCTGAAAGTCGACCATGTGCTGATCCTGGCCGATGTGACGGGATCGACGGATGAGAATGAAGTCTTCCAACAGGAGAAGGCGTTGTTGGAAGCCTTTGTCGCCGCCATGCCGGATATGGATTACCAGATGGGGCTCTATTCGTTCGCCGGATACTCCCAAGCGGACTGGACGCAGGTGTCGCTGGATGACGGCAACTTGGACATCCTGCGCGATCGCGCGGCGAACCTGACCTACGTGGGCGGTCTGACGCCTCTGAACGAAGCGGTTCTGGCGACCCGGAGCGAGTTTGAAGTCCACGACGGCAATGCGGCGTTGATCGTGTTCTCCGACGGACGGACCCATCCTCACGAACGGGTGATCGAGGCCTGTGAAGCCGCGGCCTACCCCCACGTCGGGCCGTTGTGCATTTACACCGTAAACGTCGGGTACAGCAAGTCCGGCCGGCGCCTGCTCAAGAAGATGGCGAAGTCGACGAGTTGCGGCCAAGCCTGGCAGGCGGCGGAAGTGAGTTCGTCTGAGGGCATGGAGGCGATGGTCCGGGAGATCTTTTTAGAGGAGGTAGAGATTCCGGCACCGCCATTTCACGGGGACTATCGCATTTTGATAAACAACCTGCTCTTTGACTCTGATAAGGCCGTGCTCAAGCCGGAGGGGAAGGCTGAACTGGACAAAGTAGTACGGAAAATGAAAGAACACCCTTCTGACACGGTGGTCTTACATGGCCACACTTGTGATCTTGGTGGTGACGAACAGAATATGAAGCTGGGTGAACGCCGAGCGGAGGCCGCCAAAGCCTATCTCGTTGAGCAGGGAATCGATGGCAGTCGAGTTGCCACGAAGTCACATGGAGAATCCCAACCGGCCGTGCCGAATGAAGGTCCCGCGAACCGAAAGCTGAATCGTCGCGTGCAGATTGAGTTCTTCTACGGGAATTAGACAGGCCTCCTGCACCCGATTCTGCTGCGCCCAAAGATTTGAGCAAATGAACGTGTTGCACCCGTAGCGGCGACTTGGCATTGTCGAAATCGGGATCGGGATCGCTATCGGGATCGAGTTCGGGAAGTTTTTCGATCTCGATACCGATCCCGATTTCGATACCGACAAGAAAACTGAGGCAGCCGTGGAGGGGGGCGTTTGGCGACCTCTCCACGGCTGTTGGGCAGGAGGAATGCTCTCTCTCTTACTGTTCGTCGGCGGTGGGGCCGTAGACTTGCGGTAGGGGAACATCCAGCAGGCGGAGGTAGACGCCGAGCTGGGCGCGGTGGTGGACGGCGTGGTTCAGGATGAAGTTCCGGATCACGGCGCCCCGCGGCATGTCGATGATGGTCTGGCCGTCCATGGTCATCTTCCAGGTCTTCATGAGGTCCGCGTCGGGAGTGTCTTTCATGGCCTCGACGGCCTCCTTGACCCGCTTGTCGAAATCCTCGACGAGTTGCTTCGTGGACGCGGCCTTGTAGGGCTCGTAGCCGTCCATGCTGAACGCGAATTCGTCCTCTTTCATCGTGGTGGGCACCCAACTGGCCGTGTCGGAGATGTGGCAGGCTAAGTCGCCAAGCGACATAGACTTATCGTGGGGTTTCCATCCAAATTTGTCCTCAGGGACCCGTTCCAACACCTTGCGGGTACTGGCCGCTTCGCGTTCGAACTCCTGAATCATACCGTCGACAATCGCCATCATGCACCTCGTTTTCTGGATTTTGGGGTTAGAACGCATCGAAAATACTAAAATTAAATTCAGGTAAATTAAAGCATAGACTGAGACCGTTGTCAATACCCGATTTTGAGTGAGGCAATTCCGGATGGTGGCGGTCGTCCGGTCTCGTCTAGGAAGCGCCCTTGCCTGCGGTTTGGCGTGCGTCGCCGTCCCAGCGGCGTTGTAGGAGGAACTCGCTCTTGAGGATGCGCTTCATCTCGTCGAACATCTCAATGATGGCCTCATCGGCGATCTGGAGATCGGCCAGGGATCGGGCGCAGGGAACGGAGAGGGCGCTGGGGTCCTCGTATTCTTCCGGAGCGAGGTAGGCCATGGTGTTTCCGATGGCGGCGACGGCGGCGGCCTCGCGGTTCAGCGTTGCGTATTCAGGCATATGGTGGAGACGGATGGTCTCCCCCAGCTCGTCTGGCAAGCCCCATGCGGAGGCGAGGAGGTACCCCGCTTCGGGATGGCCGATGCCGAGGACGTGCTCTTCGGCTTCTACGAGATCCGATCCGCGCAGACTGCGGTCGATGGTGGCGTAGCGTTGGGGGGCGACTTCCGTGAGCGCGAGCCGCCCGATATCCAGCAGAAGCCCCGCAGTAAAGATTCCCGGCTTCGTGCCGAAACCCGCACGTTGCGCCACGATCTTGCAGAGCGTACCGCAGAGCATGGATCGAACCCAGAAGGTTCGATAGTCGAACGATTTTGAACCCTTCATGAGGTCGACTACTGCGGCGGACAGCACCACCGAATAGGTCTCTTCCAGACCGAGCAGCGATACCGCGAGGTGAATGGAGGTTACCTGATTGGGGAAACCGAAGGCCGGCGAGTTGGCGATGCTGAGGACTTTGGCGGCCAGCGTGGGGTCGGTGGCGATAATCGTGCCGACGTCGTGCGTGGATACCTCCGGGTCGTCGATGGCCTCGCGGACTTTCCGGACGGTGACGGGCAGGGCGGGCAAGGCGCTCAGTTGCTTGATGACGGTCGGAATGCCGCCGAGCCGCAAGGTGCTTCCAATAGTGCCCGGTTCCAGCGTTGGCGATTCTTGTCCATCTGCCGGGTCCGTGCCGTAGCAGCGTTCGATGCTCGCCTTGAGGTCGGCTCCCGAACACAGAACCGGCATGACGTGCAGGCCGGAGTGTTTTTCCAGCTCTTCTATGGTCGCTGTATCCAGCGGACACACCATGCCGAGGGTGAGCGTGGAGCCCGCGTGGTCGAGAGGGAATACCTCGTGGCGGATGGCGAAATCTCGCGGGACGAGCGAGAGCACTTCCTGAGGTACGCCGTACTGTCCAATCTCGATGTGCGGGTGGTGGTGCCGGCGGGCGAGAAAATCGGTG
Organism: uncultured Nitrospiraceae bacterium; assembly: GCA_964632865.1. Classification (GTDB taxonomy): domain Bacteria; phylum Hydrogenedentota; class Hydrogenedentia; order Hydrogenedentales; family SLHB01; genus JAHDWY01. The sequence continues at coordinate 4,340 of CAZWDH010000118.1, read as the reverse complement.
ACGTCCTCGGCGGAGATGCATTCGATGGCGATGAGGTTCTGAATGAACTTTCCACCTTCCTTCTTCTGCCGGTTGAGGGCCTGTATCAGGTGATCCTCGCGGATGAGACCCTCGTCAACCAGCATGGCTCCGACCCGTTTCTTGCGCTGTGTGGCCATTGACCCTCTCCCTGCCATTGGCGGAATGGCCCCTTGTCCCAGAGAGCCATCCGTCACCATCTTCAGCCTTGAAACGCACGGTACCGTAGTAAGTAGAGCACAATTGCCGGGCTTGATACAATTACCAGGTCTGGGGAAGCGTGCGGAAGCGTTTGCTGCGCTGTGAGTTAAACGGACCAAAAATCTTGACAATCGACCAACCGACCGGGGAGGTTTCTATGCGGATTCTAGCGATATGGGGGACATTGCTTGCCGCCGGTTTCGCGCTTGTGGCGACCGCGCAGGACAGTGCGACAGGCGTGGTGTACGAGGATGCGAACCGGAACGCCGTGCGCGATGCGGGAGAAACAGGCATTCCTGGGGTATGCGTATCGAATGGGCGGAACGTGGTTCAGACGGACGCCGAGGGGCGTTGGAGCTTGCCGGTCGACGACGACACGATCCTGTTCGTCGTGAAGCCGGAGGACTGGATGACGCCGGTCAACGAGGACCAGATCCCCCAGTTCTTCTACATCCATAAACCGGATGGGTCGCCGGAGCTGGAAGCGAAGGGCGTTGAGCCAACGGGGCCGCTCCCCTCTTCCATCGACTTTCCCTTGTACAAGCAGGAAGAGCCGGATCAGTATTCGATTCTGCTCTTCGGCGATCCCCAGGCGCGGGGATTGCGCGAGGTGAACTTTGTTACGCACGACGTGGTGGAGGAATGCATTGGGACCGAAGCGAAGTTCGGGATCTCGCTTGGCGATATCGTGGCGGATGATGTGAACCTCTTCGCGGAGATCAACGGGAGCATCGCGCAGATTGGCGTGCCCTGGTACAACACGTTCGGGAACCACGACAATAATCGCGGATCCGGCGGCGATGACCATTCCGACGAGACCTTCGAGCGATTCTATGGTCCCGGCAGCTACGCCTTCGAATACGGGAAGGTTTGTTACCTCGTCATGGACGACGTGTACTTCAAGCCGGACGGCAAGTACGAGGGACGGTTAACGGAGGACCAACTGGCCTTCGTGAAGAGCTATCTCGCCACCGTTCCCAAGGACAAGCTCATCGTCATGACGATGCACATCCCCATCGTGCGGTGCCATGGTCGCGACGAGATGTTTGCCATCCTCGCGGAACACCCGCACACGTTCACGATCTCCGCGCACGCGCATGAGCAGTTCAATCTCCTGCTCCGCGAAGACATGGGCTGGCCGGGTCCGGAGCCCCACCATCACCTTGTCCACGCGACCGTAAGCGGCTCCTGGTGGTGCGGGACCTTTGACGAGGTGGGCATCCCCCACGCCACGATGAATGACGGCGCGCCGAACGGGTATTCATACGTGCACTTCGATGGGAACCAGTACCGCGTTGTGTTCAAGGCCGCGCGGCGTCCGGCCGATTACCAAATGAACATCTACCTGCCCGATGACGTGGAACAGGCGAAGGCCGCGGAGACGGAGATCCTCGTCAACGTGTTTGCGGGGTCCGAGCGGTCGACGGTGGAGATGCAGTTCGGCAAGGACGCGGAGTGGGTGCCCCTGGAGCAGACCCGCACCATCGATCCCGAATGCCTCCGCATGCACGAGCAGAACGAGTTCCTGAACGAAGAAATCTTCGGCTGGAAGATGGACTACCCCAGCGAAACGAATCACATGTGGAAGGGCACGCTACCGGCCGATCCGCCTGTGGGCACGCATACGGTGACGGTTAGGACGACGGACATGTTCGGGCAGACCTGGGAAGGGAAGCGGATACTGCGCGTGCGGTGAGGCACTCACCCGATCTAAGAGACGTGCAACGGATGTAGCGCAGTCACGCCGCGGCGCGACTGCGCTACATCGGTTTCTATCCTGCTTCTGAAACACCCATCACGACACAGTTACGTTGCTCCGAATGCCGGCCGCGCGGTCGAAGATTTCTTCCCGGCTAATCCCTGCTTCCTCGTACATGGCGAATAGGTTGTCGTCCGGGGTTTCGGGGGGGATGGTGTGGGAGGCGGCGAGGATGTAGCCGCCGTCGTTGGAGGTCATGCCTTCGAGGAGGCGGGCGGTGGCGCGGCGGACTTCGCCGGGGGTGCCGTTGGGCAGGAGGTATTGGGTGTCGACGCCGCCCATGAAGGCGAGGCGGTCGCCGAACTCGCGTTTGAGTTCGAGGGGGTCCATGCCGGGGCAGGTGCACTGCACGGGATTCAGAATGCCGATGCCCATCTCGATGAGGTCGGGGATGATGGGCCGGATCGCGCCGCAACTATGGTAGGCGATGGGAAGACCGCGCGCGACGCCTATATCGACGACGCGTTGCAGGTGGGGGCGGATGAGGTCGCGCCAGCAGTCGGGACTCATCATCATGGATTGCTGTCCCGCCACGTCGTCACCGGTCCAGAGCCAATCCACGGCAAAGCGGTCCAGCGCCTTCACCGACAATTCCACCGCGAAGTCCGCGCAACGGCCGAGCATGGTATCGGCGAGTTCGGGGTCAGCGACAAGATCGAGCAGCGCGTGATCCATGCCGCGCAGTCGCCAGTACATCTCATAAGCGCAGGGCGACACGTCGACGCCGACGTAGAAGTCGTCCGCGTACGGCATGACCCGGTTCATGTTGGCCAGCAGCGATTCCTGGGCGTGGTTCGGGAATTCGTAGGCGAGCACCGCGTCGCGATCGAGACCGGCCAGCGGGAAATGGGTGACCTGGTTGTACTCGCCTTCTTTGGTCCACGTGATACCCCAGTCGTCGACGTGAGACTCCCCGTCGCGCTCGTGGACGATGCCTTCCATGGCGTGGTTGTTGTTCACCCAGGCTTGGACGATGTCGTTGCCCATGGCCTCCCCCACGTTGTCCGTCGGGATCTCGAGGAGGGCGGCAAGGCGCCGCGTCGTGGAAGGATGGAACCACATGAACACGGGAACCCGGTCCACGGGTTGCCGGTTCAGGGCGGCGATGACGCGTTGCTTCGAGGTCATGGGAATAGGGATAGCAGAACGAGGCAAGATGGCGCAATATGGTTGGCAAATCTGGTATATCTAAGAGTGACGAAGTGAAGAGCATGGCGGAGCTATTCGTGCTCCGGCCGGAGGTGATTTGAGATGCCACTTTCACGCGAGGTCATTGAGGCGGAAGCCCTAAACCTGTCCCAGGACGATCGGGCTCGCCTCATCGAGCGGCTCATATCGAGTCTGGAGGTCGATCCCGAAGTAGAAGAGGCCTGGGCAACCGAGGTGGAGCGGCGCAACGCGGAGATTGAAAGCGGCGCGGTTTCGGCGGTTTCAGGTCCCGAAGCATTGGCGCGGCTCAAGGCGGAGTTTGAATGAAGTATTGGCTCGGTCGACGATGACGCATTGCCCCAAGAGCGGAACGAGATGGCAAAACGTGAACGGAGAAGAAGGGCATGATGTGGAGTGCGGTCACCTGCTCCCCGTTTGCACTCCCGGGATATACACTTCCGCGCAGCCCGGTATGGTCGGGATCTTCCGGTTGCACTCGACGCCCCACATTTCCCAGCCCCCGTCGATGTAGTTGTCGTTGGCGGGGCGGCCGCAGGCCTGGATGAAGAGGTACCACTGCCCCTCGATTTCGTAAAAGGCGGGCGTGGCGACGTGGTACATGGTGTCGTCGCGGTAGAGTCCCTCCCACTTCGTTTGCAACACGGTGTCTACGTCGAGCGGAGTCCACCCCGTCATGGGATCAGTGCTGACGGCGAGCGCCGGGCGCCAGCGGACTCCGTGTTCGACGCCGACTTCGATACACAGGACGTAGGTGTTGTCGACTTTGAAGATTTGGTGCCATTCGTAATAGGCGTTGGGCAGCGATTCGAAGATCTGCCCCATCCCGCGCGGGTCGTTCTCGTTGAAGTGACGCGTCCAATTCTTGCCATCCTGCGACGTGGTGAGGCGAATGCCGGGGAGGACGCCGTCTTTGCCTCGGTAGGAGTAGTACATGTACCAGTCCCACCGGTTCGCTTCTTCGTTCCATTCGCGCAGGACGGCGGACTGGGACGCCATGTCTTCGTAGTACGGCGCGGCGGGTTCCGGGGCCAGCACGGGCGCGTCGCCGTAGCGCACGATGTTCTCAGACGTCACATCCGAGTACCCGTCGGCGCCAGCCGGACAAATGGCCAGGCCGATGTGATCCTGCACGTCACGGACGGTGCCGGAGTAGTAAATGTAATACGCGTCTTCTTCAGGGATATAGAGAACC
>CAZWDH010000117.1:0-19166 GCA_964632865.1 uncultured Nitrospiraceae bacterium | reverse complement strand
GACTCCGGCCGCATGGCGATGCCAAACTGGATTTTCGCGGGTTTGCCCTCCGGAAGACGCATCGGAAAGTCGCCCCACGTTTTCCCGGGCGGGATTCGCCACGGCGAGTGAATCAGCAACGCCTCGCGTCCCAGCATCCGCTCTCTGGGCGAATAGGTTACGCCCGTGGCCGGGTCGAAATGCCCCGTCCAGCCGGGCGGCATGTGTTTGATTTCACCGTCGTACGACTGGTACCCGACCTGGTAGTAAACGAGATCGTTGAGCGGCGTCTTGCCATCCGGCATCAGCTCCAAATTCTCCAAAGCCGACACAGATGGGCACACAATGGCCAAGACGGCAAAGCACCGAGATGCGGTTGTCATGATGTTCCTTTCAAATCCAACTGTTTCATGTTCCCGGGTTCCTCCCCGCAATGACGTTGTGGCCGTCTTGTTCCCTCCCCGTCCACGGGGAGGGCTAGGGAGGGGGTCTTTGTCATTTCGCAGTTGAGTCGCCGTCCAGAGGTTCGTCACCCGTCGCTGCTATCCGCCATGCGCTTCCCCAGTTCCACCATGGCCGCATCTTCATACAAGAACCACACCATGTGGTCCTGTACGAAGGTAGCGTGCAACCCCGTACCGTCCCCGTTCCTCCAGCGATAGTAACCAAACGAGACCGTCTTCATGGTGTTCATCAGCTCGACGGGATCGGCGGAATCGGGGTAGTACTTCATCTTCTCTTCATCTGCGATGAATTCGAGCGCGACCAGATTCGGCGCCGAGAGTGTCATCATAAGTCCAAGCCCCTCGCCGCCCGTGCCCTCAAAGATCATCTCTCCTTCGGACCCCACGATATCCTCCACAGCCGCCTTTGACATGCCGCGCGATATCCGGGCGCATTCCTCTTGCGTCACCGTTTTAATTCCGCGGCTGACCAAAATGATCCCCGCCGTTGCGCTGCCAAGGACTACGAGGCCAAGCACAGCAACTCCGATCAAAACCAGTGCTTTGCGGGAGCTCTGTGCTCGCCGTGGAGCGACGTTTGCGAGCTTCGCCTGAATGTTCGGCGCCTTGCCCGGCACGACGAATTGGTGCCCGCATACGCAGGTCTTGGTTTGTCCGGCAAAAACGTCGGAGAGGTGTAACTGTTTTCCACAGTTCTCGCAGGTGATTTCGGCCATAATTCCCCCTTCCCCGCAACGCTAAACCCCCGTGTAACGTTAGTTAAGGTATACCACATTCGGACATTCCGCGTGCAAGCACGGAACACGCGGCGACATGCGTATGGCCCGTGCTTGTTCCGAGAGCCCTGAACGCGATACTGTATCGGCTTTCCCTGGGAATCCAAACGTAACCCGCGATCAACTATTCCTATGAGTTCCGCTTCACCTCAAGCCATTCTCAGTGTTCAGAACGTCGTCCGCAGTTTCGGCGCGCAGCCTGTTATCCGCGATATTTCGTTGACCATCCATGAGGGCGACCGGATTGGCCTGATTGGACGCAACGGTTCCGGCAAGTCAACCCTGCTCAAGATCATGGCGGGGCTCGACGAGCCGGACGCGGGAATCGTCACGCGAATGCAGGGGCTCCGCGTGCATCTGCTGGATCAGCAGTGCGTATTAGAGCGAAATCAAACGGTCGGACAAGTGCTGGACGGCGCCGCTACCGACGTACGCAGGCTCATCGAAAAATTTCACCAGCGTATGGAAGAACTCGCCGCGACCTCTGCCGGAACCGCGGCCCACGACAAACTCGCGGACGAAGTTGCCTTTCTCCAGCACGAGATGGAGATTGCGGACGCCTGGAATCTCGATGAAGACATCAAGCGCGTGACCGTCGCCCTCGATCTGCCCGACCATGGGCGGAAGCTCTCGACCTTGTCCGGCGGGGAGCTGCGGCGCGTCGATCTCGCTTCCAATTTGGTTCGCCACCCGGACGTGTTGTTTCTCGACGAACCCACGAACCACATCGACGTGCCCAGCGTGCGCTGGATTGAAGACTTCCTCGCGAGGTACCAGGGAAGCTGCGTGCTGGTCACCCACGACCGCTACTTCCTCGATCGCGTGGTCAATCGCATTATCGAACTCGAGCACGGCGGACTCTACAGTTACCAGGGCAACTACGAGCGCTTCCTCGAACTGAAAACCCTGCGGGAAGAGCACGAGGCGCGCACGGAATCGAATCGCCAGTCCACCATGCGGCGCGAACTCGCCTGGCTCCGGCGCGGCGCCAAGGCCCGCACGACGAAACAAAAAGCGCGCATCGATCGGTATTATGCGCTGGAGGACCAAGGCCCGCCCGAACAGCACCGCATGTTCTCCTTCGAGATCCCTCAGCCGGAGCGGCTCGGAAAGCAGATCCTCGAAGCCCAGAGGATCTGGAAGAAGATCGACGACAAGCCGCTCTTCCGTGATCTCTCGCTCATCATGCAGAAGGACATGCGCGTGGGCATTCTCGGGCCCAACGGCAGCGGGAAGACCACCCTGCTCCGTGTGCTCATGGGTGAGGAGCCACCCGACCGCGGCCGCATCATCATCGGGGAAAACACGGAATTCCTCTACGTCGATCAGTCCCACGAGGAGATCAACCCCGAACACACCATTCTCAAGCACGTGTCCAATGGCGTCAAGGAAATGGACGTCAACGGCCGCCGTGTGCATATCCCCGCCTACCTGGAAAAATTTCTCTTCGACCGCACCGCGATCATGGCCCCTATGAAACACCTCTCCGGCGGCGAACGGAATCGCCTCGACCTCGCCAAGAAGCTGCTGAACGGCGGCAACTTTCTCGTCTTCGACGAGCCGACCAACGACCTTGACCTTTCGACCCTGCGGGTCCTGGAGGAAGCCATCCTCGACTTCGACGGCTGCGCCCTCATCGTCAGCCACGACCGCTATTTCCTCAACCGGGTCTGCACCCACCTCTTCGTCTTCGAAGGCAACGGTGAGGTCATCTTCATCACCGGCAACTACGACGACTATCTCGTTTACAAGGAAACCCTTTCGCCGGAGCCTGAACCCAAGGAGCCGGCCTCGCCTGTTACTTCCGCGCTCCAATCCGCCCCGGACAAGCCCCGGAAGCTCACCTGGAAAGAGAAGAAGGAATTCGAGGGGATGGAAGACGCCATCCACGCCGCCGAAGCCGAAGTCGAACGCCTCGAGTCGCTTATCAACGACCCGGAACTCTACCAACGCGACTTCAAAGCTGCCCAGGTATTGACAGACCAGTTGGAACAAGCTCGTGCTACGGTAGAGGGTCTCTATGCCCGGTGGGCACAGCTCGATTCGCTGCAGTAGGGACCTCAAAATCTCCAGATCGCGAAGTGAATGATGTCGCGCTCGACTGAATAGTATTCATAGGTGATAAATTAAGATTCTATTCTGATTAATTTTTTGCTTCGCGAACTAATTCCCTGCCATGAAGTGTCTCTCGTATAAACAGGCTCTATCACAGGACTTGTAATGCGACCATCTTCGGTTAACCATCGCTTGGCACATTTCGTGCCTGTATGGCATCGGTCGAACGGGTTTTGGGCGCTACTTCAAGGACGGGAAATCGAAATGAGGAATAGCAAAGTCATTACGCGGACGGCGGTTGTGATCCTGGCGGGACTAAGTATTGCAATCAGTGCGGCTGGTGCGTCCGCGGTTGCGTCCCCAATCCTGGACAACTCGGGAAGCCAAGGCGATTTCCGAACCTGGAGTATGCAGATCGACAGCGGAAATCTGGGCGAAAGCGACATCTTCAGCTTCCAGGACGCGTCCGGTTCAAGCACGGTAACCCTCTCCATTGACACGGAGACCGGGAAAGCCACCCTCTCGGGCCAAGTGCGCCATGGAAAGATGAGTTGGGACGGCCTTCAGTACAGCGGCGAAACTTGGAACTACGAAGCCAAGCTTCAGCTCTTGAGCGATTGGACTCCAGGTCTCGCGAGTGATTTGGCTGACGATCCCGCCGCGTTGGGCAAACTCAATTTCCGCATGGAGTCCAGCACATTCGAAATCGCCTCCGGCCTGAATGCGCGCGAGGGATACAACGGACCCACGCAATGGAACGGTAGCGCAACGACCGCCGGCGCCGGCCACCAGCTCGCGCCCAGTTCCGAGGAATTGTGCAGCTTCCAAGGCTGGTTCGCCCCCTTCGGCCACGAGGGCCCCAGCATGGTCCAAAACTTCCGCTGTGCCGCTGCTTCGGAAGACCCTGCCGAGTCGTAGATTGTGACACCAGCTGTTTCCTCGACACCGGCATCATCGAATACTTCAAAGCCAAAGCTGGTGAGCGCGGCTATCAAACGCTGATCAACGCCACGCTCCAAGAAGCCAAGGAACGCGAAACCCTGGAAGAAACCTTGCGGCGAGTCATCCGGGAAGAGTTGAACCCGGGCGCGCGAACAGAAGGCACCTGACGTGCGGGGTGGGTTTTGTCTTTCGCCGTTAACCCCAATTCGCGCCGTTTGGAGTGCGGTCACGCCCTGGCGTGACTGCTTTGGCTAAGCGGGCTTGCCTGCGGCTCGATGGGAGGCAAGCGAACAGTTGTGGTGCATAGCCGCGTCATTCCAATTTCTTAGGTCCATCAGATTTTCCTTAGCAATAGCAGTCACGCCAGGGTGTGACCGCACTCCACAGTGTCGCAGCACGCATGTGTATCCCAAAACCCGACAAGTCTTCTGCCAACGATTGGCGGCGCCGCCGCCACTTCCGCTACAATACGCGGCTGGTGCTGGACGGCTGCGTCCGCGCCGTCGCGTAAGGTCATCTCTCCTGGAGTACGTTCATACCCATGCCGCGCAAGAAGAGTGCAATTCAGGACGCCATTGTTATCAAGGGCGCCCGTGAACATAACCTGCAGAACCTGAGTCTGAGCATCCCCCGGAACAAGCTGGTGGTCATCACCGGCTTGAGCGGTTCGGGGAAATCGAGCCTCGCCTTCGACACCATCTACGCTGAGGGTCAGCGCCGCTACGTCGAAAGCCTCTCCGCTTACGCGCGGCAGTTCCTCGAGCAGATGGAAAAGCCCGATGTGGACTACATCGAAGGGCTGAGCCCGGCCATTTCCATCGAGCAGAAGACAACCCATCGCAACCCGCGGTCGACCGTGGGCACGGTCACCGAGGTCTACGACTATCTCCGGCTCCTCTTCGCGCGGGTCGGCAAGCCACACTGTTACAACTGCGGCAAACCCATCGAAGCCCAGACGCCCCAGCAGATCGTCGACGGCATCCAGGCGCTTCCTTCCGGCACAAAGGTGCAACTCCTCGCGCCTATCATCCGCCAACGGAAAGGCACCTACCAGAAGGTCTTCGAAGACGTAAAGCGCCAGGGCTTCACCCGCGTGCGCGTGAACGGCGAGTTCCGGACCGTCGACGAGAAGATCGAACTGGAACGCTACGTCAAACACGACATCGACGTGGTGGTCGATCGCCTCGTGGTCAAGGAAGGCATCGGACGCCGCCTGACGGACAGCGTCGAGACGGCATTGAAACTCGCCGGCGGCGTCATCCGCATCTGGCAGGAGTCGCCGGACAAGAAGGTCCGCGAGACGCTCCAGAGCGAGCACTTCGCCTGCGTCGACTGCGGGATCAGTTTCGAAGAACTCGCGCCGCGCATGTTTTCGTTCAACAACCCCCACGGGGCATGCCCCCAATGCACCGGTCTCGGCACGACCATCGAGGTCGATCCCGAACTCGTCGTGCCCGATGAAGACCTCTCCATCGACGACGGCGCGGTGCGGCCCTGGTCCATCCGCCGCGTGCTTGACGCCATGTACCGCCGCGCATTGAAGTGCGTGACGAAACACTACAAGCAGGACATCTACACGCCGTGGCGCAAACTGCCCGACGATTTCAAAGACATCGTCCTCTATGGCTCCCGCGGCGAGCCCGTCGACTTTTCCTACTCCAACAGCCGCAAGACCGTCGAGATGTGGCGTCCCTTCGAAGGCGTCATCCCAAATCTCGAACGGCGCTACAAGGAAACCGAAAGCGCCAAGGCCCGCGAGATGATCGGCCAGTTCATGTCCACCAAGCCCTGCCCGTCCTGCAAAGGCGCCCGGCTCCGTCCGGAATCGGTCGCGGTTACCATCGATGGCCATTCCATTCTCGAAGTGACCGCCATGTCCATCGGCGAGGCGTTGAAATACTTCAACGGCCTCAAACTCTCCAAGACCGAACGCATGATTGCGGAACGCATTCTGAAAGAAATCCGCGAACGCCTGGGCTTCCTCGTTAACGTGGGCCTCGACTACCTCTCTCTCGAACGCAACGCTGGGACCCTCTCCGGCGGCGAATCGCAGCGTATCCGTCTTGCCACACAGATCGGCGCGGGACTCATGGGCGTTCTCTACGTCCTCGACGAACCGAGCATCGGCCTTCACCAGCGCGACAACCAGAAACTTATCGGCACCCTGACCCGCCTGCGCGATCTCGGCAACACGGTGATCGTCGTGGAGCACGACGAAGAGACCATTCGCACGGCCGACTACGTGCTCGACTTAGGTCCCGGCGCGGGCGTACACGGCGGCAAGGTGGTCGCCCAGGGCACACCCAACCAGATTATGCGGTCGAAGGACTCCTGGACCGGCAAGTTCCTGAAGGGCACCTTCCAGATTCACATGCCGGAAAAGCGCCGCGAGTCCAACGGCAAGTCACTCAAGATCGTCGGCGCGCAACACAACAACCTCAAAAAAGTCGATGTCGAGATCCCCCTCGGCATTTTCACCTGCATCACCGGCGTCTCCGGTTCGGGAAAGTCGAGCCTCATCAACGAGACGCTCTATCCCGCGGCGCAACGGGCCGTCTATGACTCCGTCCGCGCCCGGCCCGGCAAACACGACCGCATCGAAGGCCTCGAACAGATCGACAAGGTCATCGACATCGACCAGTCGCCCATCGGCCGCACGCCGCGCTCCAATCCCGCAACCTATACGGGATTGTTCTCGCCCATCCGCGAGATCTTCAGCAAGATTCCCGAGGCCCGCGCACGTGCCTACAAACCCGGCCGTTTCAGTTTCAATGTGAAGGGCGGACGCTGCGAGACCTGCGAAGGCGACGGGGTCATCCGCATCGAGATGCATTTCCTGCCCGATGTCTACGTCCCCTGCGAGGACTGCAAAGGGCATCGCTACAACCGCGACACTTTGGAGATTCGCTACAAGGGAAAGAACATCTTCGACGTCCTCGACATGACGGTCGAAGAAGGTTGCGACTTCTTCCGCAACATCCCCGCCGTGGCACCCAAACTCCACACGCTGAACGACGTGGGTCTCGGCTACATCAAACTCGGCCAGGCCGCGACCACCCTGTCCGGCGGCGAAGCGCAACGCGTAAAACTGGCCACCGAACTCTCCAAGCGCCAGACCGGCCGCACGCTCTACATTCTCGACGAACCCACGACCGGCCTTCACGCCGTCGACGTGGACAAATTACTCCACGTCTTGCACCGTCTCGTTGACAGCGGCAACACGGTCCTCGTCATCGAGCACAACCTCGACGTAATCAAAACCGCCGATTGGATCATCGATCTCGGACCCGAAGGCGGCGACGCGGGCGGGCAGATCATCGCGACCGGAACCCCGGAAACGGTGGCGCGCGTCAAGTCCTCCTACACCGGCCAGCACCTGAAGCAAACCCTCGCTTCGTGACAGCTGGATACCTGTCCGGATCTGTAATTAGGGTAATTTCTGCTTAAGCGGAATCCCTTCGAGTTTAATTTATTGTCAGGGCTGACAAACATGATGTCGGGCGCGGTGGCTTTTTGTGCGCTTCTGTATCGTTCCGGTTCTTGAACTGAGTTCAGAATCGTTCAGTTTATTCGGCTACTCGTCACCTAAGCTATTGGTACTGACAAAATGCCACTTTGAACGCTTCTGGACCTACCTCGACTTGGCATAAATACTGCTCCTTATAAACCCGATTCGCTCTTGGCTGCGAATTGATGCTTGGGTTGGCAAAACGCAGAGGAACCTCCACAGGGGAGATCTGTGTCGATCAAAGGAGGAGGATTTGATGAACGGGAACTTTGGTAGTGGAAAGGGAATCCTGGCGGCAGCGCTCGGCGTCCTGATTCTCGCAATCGCCCCTGCGGCCGGCGCGACCCTCATCGGGTTCGAACTCGCCGACCATCCCGATGGTAACGAGCGGCCCCCGCTGTACGGATTGCGCCTCGACGACGGCGACTCCACCAACGGGCCGATCAACACCTTCAGCTTCGAGGACGGAAGCGGAAACAGCACCATGTCGATGACCATCGATACCGTCACCGGCGTCATGACCATCGCCGGTACGATGCGTCACAGCAACAGCAACACCGGCGGCAATGATTTCAGTGGTGAAATCTGGACGCTGAACGCGTCCATGCAGTTACTGGGCACATGGAACCCGGCCACCCTGGAAGACACGTTGCTGAACAATCCGAGCGCCATCGGCACGCTTGTATTCGACACTGGCTCCGTATCCCTGGCTCTCGACAGCGGATTCAGCGCGACCGAAGGCTACATGGGGCCGACGAGCTGGACTGGGAAAGCCAACGGTTCGGGCGACGAGTTCTACCTGCAGTGGAACCATCGTACGAATGACGATGTGCTCACGGGCAACGGCTGGCTTATGCCGGTGTCCGGGCCTATGAACGGCACCTCGCATGACTTCCTCTTCACCATCGTGCCCGGTTCCGGCACGCCGAAGACGGTTGTCCCCGAACCTGCGACCCTGTCGTTGCTCGGACTGGGGATTGCCTCCCTGGCGGTGCGCCGCATCCGCCGGAAGCGTTCGCAGTAGTCGAACTGAAGTCAGCACAATAACTGCCCTCTAAGCAGGGGCAAGGCCGGTCCGTCCGCAAAACTTGGCTGGTCTTGCTCCTGCTCCTTTTTTCCCCTCCGAAAAGACTGCCTCCCGAGTTGTTCTTGACGAATTCCACTATCCGGGATATCGTACGTCCATTCGCGCCTTGCGATCTGCGGAGCCGTTTTTGCACCAAAACTGCAGGCAAATTTCGAGCAGGGTTTCATCTTGCCAGAAGGCTACTTGAGGTGGTGCGCCGTGAGGATCAGGATTCAAACGAAATCAGTGGTCCTGGCTGGCCGACTGTATGACACGGTCGCCGCCCGGGCCATCGTCGCGAGTCTCCCGTACTCGTCGGAAGCGAGTGTCTGGGGTGACGAGGTGTACTTCTCGCTTCCGACTACGGGCATGTCCCTTGAAGACGACGCCAGCGACGTGGTGATGCCGGGCACCATCTGCTACTGGGTACAAGGGTCTTCGCTGGCGATACCCTATGGTCCGACGCCGGTGTCGGTCGAAGAGGAATGCCGCCTGGTTACCGCGGTAAATCGGGTGGGGGAACTTCAAGGAAACCCGCGCAGACTGGCTCAAATCGCCGCGGGCGATTTGGTGACGGTCTCCTTAATCGGTGCGGATGCCGGTTGACGGGCGGTTCATTAGGCACGAAAAAGGGCCGTCGATTGTCGACGGCCCTTTCTCGTGTGTAGGGTGTGCGAAGGAAGACGAGTTGATTAAGACTTTCGATTTCGCTTCCAACGCCGCGCGGCGAGACCAGCCAGGCCCAGGCCCAAAAGGCTGATCGTGGCCGGTTCGGGAACGATGACACGCAGATTCGGATCGCTCAGACTCGTGCCGTATTGGAAACTCACATTGGAAATGTCGTTCACATCGAGGTTGAGTCCAGTGATGTCGAACGTGAAAACGACCGCACTCGAGATGAAGGCCGTGCTGCCATTCGTGAGCGGCGGGTTGCCTCCCGTCGTGCCGGATGGCGGTACGATTCCATATTGCATCCCGTTGACCGCGTCCGGCCCTTGAAGGTTTGCGCCGGTGAAGTTGGCATCCCCAAATAGCGGACTCAGACCGCTCGCGCTGATTCCGTGGCCAGCCCCGCCGGGGGCTCCAGACAGGGAACCATCGTAGCGGAATTCACCGCCGACGTTCCCGCCGTCCGTTCCATCGCCGCTGGGGGGAAAGAGAACGGAGCTACCCGCGGCGAGTGTGGCCGTCTGCTGCGTTAACGATGGGGCGCCTGCCCAGTCGAAAAAAACTGCCTGCAACACATCCGCCGGGATCAGCGCGGGACCGCTGGCCGTATTGGATAGCGTAATTATCAATGTATTTCCGCTGGTCTCAAACTTTACGGATGCCGCCAAGGCATTGCCCTCGGCGCCAGTACCCGATGCCGAGTACGTGACCATGTCCGCCATCGCCGGAAATGTCATGATGGCACATGCAGCAAATCCGACAGCACTTCGTTGAAGCCGATTCATTAAACCTCGCTCTCCTCTTTGGATTGTTATACGGTGGTAGCACTCGGCAATTAATCGACTTTGTTGCGATTAAATTCTCGGCGCTGTCCACCGTGGCAATGAAGACTATATGCAAGAATGCTGCCAAGTCGTGCTGCGGCACGCAGTATATCTTGCGAAACATCCGAGGAGGCCGCAAATCTTAACGAGAGTCATACCTTAAGGTGTTGCAGTTGAATAACTTGAATGGGTTTATCTACTTGGGTATCTACGAACCGCGGCGGTCCATGAGCCTTCCGAAAGGTTGGCAATAATTGATTGTATAAGAAAATTATTATATCTAATTTGAGTGATAAGTGTTCGTAGGTGAATCAATAGCGCTCTCTTCTTGTCTTCTTTGTTCGCTCCTGGCGCCTGGATACTCGCTATCGGCAATACATCCGGATGCCGACCGGGTCCGACGGGCCTTTGGTCGAATAAACCTATTCCTACGAACCGCTTGCTTGCACTTCACCGTTTCTAGCTGCTACACTGAATAAATTAGTGGATCCGCGAACTGGCGACCGCAGGTCGCGCAACTGAGATCGAGGCCATGCGCGCGTACCTGAGTCTTGGAAGTAATCTCGGGGACCGCCGGGCCAATCTTCGCAAGGCCTTGGACTCGCTCTCGGTGCTATCAGACTGTGAAGTGGTCGGTGAATCGCGGATCTACGAAACCGAGCCGGTCGGTGTTATTGACCAGCCTCCGTTTCTCAATATGGCCGCAGAGATCGAGACGGATCTGACGCCGCTTGAACTCCTTCGGGCACTGAAAGCAATGGAGGCGGCACTGGGCCGGGAGTCCCGCGCGCGTTGGGGACCCCGACTCATCGATATCGACATCGTGCTATTCGAAGATCGGGTCGTGGAGTCAACGGAGTTGACGATTCCGCATCCCGAATTTCGTAACCGGGCCTTTGTCCTGCACCCCCTCGCGGAGATCGCGGGCGAAGCCATTGACCCGGTCACCGGGCACACGGTTCGCATTTTGGCGGAGCGCTGTTCGGACGCAAGTTGGATTCGCGTCCTTGATAGCGACTCCCCGTGAAGTGACAACGCGCAACATTTTGGACCACTGAACCGCTCCGCTTGGAGCCCACAAGGGACCGGGACGGGAACGTCACGGTTCAGGAGGACCGGGTAACATGGCACGCGTCACCGCTGTGTCGCTGCGCGACCGTAAGAAGGCCGGCGAGAAGATCGCCGTCCTCACAGCCTACGACTATCCCACCGCCAAACTCATGGACGACGCGGGCGTCGACGCCCTGCTCGTCGGCGATTCCTGCGGCATGGTCGTCATGGGGCATCCCAATACCTTGCCGGTGACCATAGACCACATGGTGTATCACACCTCCATGGTTTCCCGCGCGACCAAGAACGCGCTCGTGATTGGCGACCTTCCGTTTCTTTCCTACCAGGTTAGCCCGGAAGATGCCTTGCGAAATGCCGGACGTCTTGTTACCGAAGGCGGCGCGCAGGCGGTGAAGCTGGAAGGTCCGGCGTCGAAGTTCGGACCCGCCATCGCGGCCATACTTAATGCCGGAATCCCCGTGATGGGACACATCGGGCTCACGCCACAGTCCATCCACCAGATCGGCGGTTACAAGATCCAAGGCCGCGACGCCGACAGTAAGAAACGTTTGCTCGAAGAAGCCCGCGGTCTTGAAGAGGCAGGCTGTTTCGCTATCGTCCTCGAATGCATCCCGTCCGCGCTGGCCGCCGAGATCACCTCGCAGCTTTCCATCCCCACCATCGGCATCGGTGCGGGCCCGGATTGCGACGGACAAGTGCTGGTCATGCACGACCTGATCGGCATGGGTAAGTACACCAAGTTCGCGAAAGTGTATTGCGACGCCTCGGCCATGTTGTCGAAAGCGTTTGCGTCGTACGTGGAAGAGGTGAAGTCCGGCGCCTTTCCCACGAAGGGACATTCCTTCGAATGAAGATCATCCGCGACAAAACTCAGATGCGGGCCTGGTCGGTTGAACGCCGTTGCGCCGGGGATTCCATCGGTTTCGTTCCCACCATGGGCGCGCTCCACGAAGGGCACGCGAGCCTCATGCGCGCCTCGGCTAAAGAGAACCACGTAACCGTTGCGAGCATCTTCGTGAACCCAACCCAGTTCGCGCCGCACGAGGATTTCAACGCCTACCCGCGTACCTTCGAGGACGATTGCCGCATCGCGGAAGACATGGGCGTAACCGCGATCTATGCGCCCGAGAAGGACAGTCTCTATCCGGAAGGCTACGCCACCTATGTGAACGTGGAAGGGCTTTCAGAAGGACTCTGCGGCCGCTCCCGGCCCATCTTCTTCCGGGGCGTGGCCACGGTCGTCACGAAACTCTTCAACACCGTCCTGCCCGACCGCGCCTATTTCGGCATGAAGGACGCCCAGCAGTGTGCGGTCATCCGCCGCATGACGCGCGACCTGGATTTCGGAGTCGAGATCGTCGAATTGCCTACAGTGCGGGAACCCGACGGCCTCGCCATGAGTTCGCGGAACCGCTACCTCACACCCGACGAACGCGCGCAGGCCCTCGCAATTTCGCGGGGACTTTTTAAGGCGGAATCGCGGATGAAGGCAGGAGAGCGCAGTGCCGAGTCCATTCTCGAAATCGTCCGGGACGAAATGGCCGGACTCAACATAGATTACGTTGAACTCGTCGATGCGGACACCATACAGCCGCTCGAACGTGTCGAGGGCCGCGTACTGCTCGCGGCCGCGGCGTGGGTCGGCAAGGCCCGTCTCATCGACAACATCCAATACGAGGTTCCCACATCATGATGTTGACCATGTTCAAGAGCAAGATCCATCGCGCCACGGTTACCCAGGCGGAACTGAATTACGTCGGTAGCCTCACGCTCGACCTGGACCTCATGGAGGCGGCGGACATGCTGCCCCACGAGCAGGTCCAGGTGCTGAATCTGAACACCGGCGCCCGCTTCGAGACCTACATCATCGAAGGCAAGCGGGGGAGTGGCACGGTCTGTCTGAATGGCCCTGCCGCCCGTCTTGGTGAAGTCGGCGATATCATCATCGTCCTCACCTACGCGCTCGTCGACGCCGAAGAAGCGAAAGGTTGGGTAGCCAAGAGCGTCCACGTCGATGCCGAAAACCGAATCACCTCGGTGGACACGACCCACGAATCCAATTGAGGGTGTTGCGGTTTCGCTGATGGAACAACGATTCCAGAGACAACAGCGATAACAAAGACAACAAGGACTGTGGCGAATGGATCCGTCGAGCCAATCTCGATTGTAATGCCTCTGGCGTAGTCAGAGTTCCCGCTGTCCCTGCTGTCGCTGTTGTCCCTGCCGTCCCTTTCTTCCTCCAGTCTCCACCTCCGGTCTCCCGCCTCGCCAAGATGCACCCGCCTTCCAAAAAGTGTATGATCGGCGCTCCCTGTCTTTCCGCGTTTTGCACAGGGTATTTAGAACGATATACCGCCGCGTCGCCCCCGGCTCTGGGCCGGTCCGGGCACGGGGCATTCTGCTGAAAGGTCACACGAGATGGCGAACGAAACGTCGACGGAAACCACGGAGCGAAAAGGGCCGGGGCTGGACTTCATCCGGTCCATGGTCGCGGAAGATCTGCGCACAGGCAAATGGGAGGGACGTGTCGCCACGCGATTCCCACCGGAGCCGAACGGCTACCTCCACATCGGCCACGCCAAGAGCCTGTGCCTGAACTTCGGCATCGCCAAAGAGTTCAATGGCGTGTGCCATATTCGATTTGACGATACCAACCCGCTCACCGAGAAGCAGGAGTACGTGGACTCCATCAAGCAGGATGTCCGCTGGATGGGTTTCGACTGGGGCGAGCACGAGTACTACGCCTCGGACTACTTCGATCAACTCTACGAATGGGCGATCAAGCTCATTAAGGACGGCAAAGCCTACGTCGATGACTTGAGCGCGGAAGAGGTCAGCGAACAGCGCGGCACCATTAAACAGGCCGGCGTGGAGAGCCCGCACCGCAACCGGTCCGTGGAAGAGAACCTCGACCTGTTCGAGCGCATGCGCGCGGGCGAATTCGACGAGGGCTCCCGCGTGCTGCGCGCCAAGATCGACATGGCATCACCGAACATGCTGCTCCGCGACCCGGTGATGTATCGCATTATCAAGGCCAGCCATTATCGGACCGGCGACAAGTGGTGCATCTACCCGACCTATGACTACACCCACGGCCAGTCCGACTCCCTGGAACGGATCACCTACTCGATCTGTACGCTCGAGTTTGAAGTCCACCGGCCCCTCTACAACTGGTACATCCAGGCCCTCGGCATCTTCCCGTCGGAGCAGACGGAGTTCGCTCGGCTCAACCTCACCTACACGGTGATGAGCAAGCGCAAGTTCATCGCCCTCGTCGAGGAAGGGCACGTGAGCGGCTGGGACGATCCCCGCATGCCCACCATTTCGGGCATTCGGCGCCGCGGCTATACGCCGGAGGCCATCCGCGATTTCTGCGGCCGCATCGGCGTCGCCCGCGCCGCGAGCATGAACCAGTACGAGCAACTGGAACACTGCATCCGCGAAGACTTGAACAAACGCGCTCCCCGCGTGATGGCGGTGCTCGATCCGCTCAAGGTTGTCATCGAGAACTATCCCGAGGGCCAGGTTGAAGAGATGGAGGCGGTCAACAATCCGGAAGATCCCAGCGCCGGTTCGCGCATGGTTCCTTTCTCGAAAACCATATACATCGAGCGGGAAGATTTCATGGAAGACCCGCCAAAGAAGTTCTTCCGCCTGTCCCCCGGCGCGGAGGTCCGCTTGCGCTATGCCTACTGGATCAAGTGCACGGATGTCGTGAAGGACGCCGATGGAAACGTCATCGAACTGCGATGCACCTACGACCCCGAAACGCGCGGCGGCAACAATCCGCCCGACGGGCGCAAGGTCAAGGCCACCCTACACTGGGTGTCGGCGGAACACGCGTTGGATGCGGAAGTGCGCCTCTACGACCGCCTCTTTACGAAGGAAGATCCGAACGCCCTCGAAGAAGGCGAGGATTGGCGCGACTACCTGAATCCGGAATCGCTGGTCGTCATCCCCGGAAAGGTCGAACGGCATCTCGCTGACGTGAAGCCCCTGGACCGATTCCAGTTTGAGCGCAAAGGATACTTCTGCGTCGACCCCGACACCGAGGACGGCAAACTCGTATTCAACCGCACCGTGACCCTGCGCGACACCTGGGCCAACGTGCAGAAACGAAACGACTAGCCGGTCATTTATAGAAAGCATTGTAGTGAGCGACATACGCGTACGCATCGCCCCGAGTCCTTCCGGGTTTCTCCATATCGGCACGGCGAAGATGGCCCTGTTCAATTGGCTCTTCGCGCGGAAGCACGGCGGCACCTTCATTCTGCGTCTCGAAGACACGGACACAGATCGCACGGACGAAGCCTTCGTGCAGGCCATGTGCGAAGGGTTTCACTGGCTCGGCATCGACTGGGACGAAGGCCCGCCCTTCGGCGATGTGCCGCAGAAGGGCGAGCTTGGCCCGTACCGCCAATCGCAACGGAAACAACTGCACGTCGAGGCTGCGGACCGCTTGGTTGCCGAAGGTAAGGCGTACAAGTGTTACTGCACGAAAGAGGAAATGGACGCGATGCGCGCGGAGGCGGAGGCCGAGAAGCGCAAGCGCGTCTACGACGGCCGCTGCAATCGTTTGACGCCCGAGGAAATCGCCGCGAAAGGCGACACGCCCTACGTGATCCGTTTCAAGGTACCGGAAGGCAAGACGGTCATCGACGATATCGTTCAGGGCCGCGTGGAGATATCCAACGAAGAGTTCGACGACTTCGTCATTGTGAAACCCAACGGCGATCCGGTGTTTCATCTCGCGGTCGTCGTGGACGATGCCACCATGAAGATCTCTCATGTGATTCGTGGCGACGATCACCTTACCAATGCCGCGCGCCACGTCATGCTCTTTGACGCTCTCGGCTATGCGCGTCCTGTGTTCGCCCATTTGCCCATGGTGCTGGACGAGCGCGGCAAGAAGTACAGCAAGCGCGAGCACGGTGCCAATGTACTCGACTGGCGCAATGACGGATATCTGCCGGAAACTATGATCAACTACGTCGCGCTGCTGGGCTGGCGTCCTTCGGAAGAGGACAAGGAATTCTACACGCGCGAGGAACTCGTCGCGGCCTTCGATGAGCGCCGTTGGGGCAAGTCCGCCGCGAAGTTCGATCTCAAGAAACTGCAGTGGCTGAACGGGCAGCACATACGCAGTTTGTCCGTTGACGACTTGCTGAATCGCGTGCGTTGCATACTCGAGGCGGCGGGTCTTGACACGACCACGAAGTCGCCGGAATTTCTCACGCAGATGGTCGCCATCTGTCAGGAGAAGCTGGCGACGCTGAACGACGTTGTGCAGCAGTGCGATTTCTTCTTCATAGAGCCGACGGAGTATGACGAGAAAGCCGTGCGCAAGCAGTGGGACAAGGACGACGCCGTTGAGCGCATGGAAGCGATCGTGGGGGTCATGGAATCCGTCGATACGTGGGATCATGACACGCTCAAAGCCGCCTACGAATCGCTCGCGGAAAAGAGCGGCACCGGACTAGGGCAGCTCGTGCATCCCACGCGCCTTGCATTGACCGGCAAGAGCGTCGGTCCGGGCCTCTTTGAGTTGACCGCGCTATTGGGGAGGGAGACGTCCATCGCGCGCATGCGGAAGGCGATGGACTACGTGAAGCAGTTGAAGGAGAACCCACAGTGAATTCCGTAGTCGTAGGGATTGACCTGGGCGGAACGAATGTAAAAACAGCGGTCGTGGCGCGCAACGGAAAAATGCGGGGCAAGGACTCGCGGCCGTCCCGTGCCGACGATGGTTTGGATGCTGTCGTCGATACCATGGTGGCCAGCGTCGAGCAGGCGCTCGAAAACGCCGGCGCGGACCCCAGCGATATGCTCGCCGTGGGCGTTGGCGCGCCGGGTCCCATGAATTGGCGGACCGGTATCGTGTTCAGTCCCCCCAACCTGCCGGGGTGGAAAGACGTGCCGCTTGCCGACATCATGTCCGAACGCCTTAACGTCCCTGCCTACGTCGACAACGACGCGAACGTCGCCTGCTGGGGCGAGTTCTGGTCGGGCGCCGGCACCGAAGTGGATTCCATGGTTTGTCTCACGCTCGGTACGGGCGTGGGCGGCGGCATCGTCGTGGACGGCCGCCTGGTTCGCGGCATCGACGGCACCGCCGCGGAGATTGGCCACTTGAATGTCATGCGCGACGGCCGGCAGTGCAACTGCGGCGCGAAGGGTTGCCTGGAATGTTATGCCTCCGTGAGTGGTATGGAACGAACCGCGCTGGAAGGCATCGAAGCGGGGCGGCCGACCATCCTGACGGAAATGTGCGGAGGCGATCTCGAAAAGATCGACGGAAAAATGATCTCCGACGCCCTCAAACAGGGCGACGAGTTCGCGGCTTGGGTCATGACCGAAACCGGCATCTGGCTCGGTACCGGGATTGGCAGTCTCATCAACCTGCTCAATCCGGAGATGATCGTCCTTTGCGGCGGCATGATCGCCGCGGGCGAGGCCCTCTTCAAACCCGTCCGCGAGACCGCCCAGGCACAATCCTTCGACGTCCCGGGCCAGCGTGTGCAGATCGTCCCCGCCGGCCTCGGCGCCGACTCCGGCGTCATCGGCGCCGCCGGATGCGCATTACAACGCTTTGAAGAGGAGAATTAGAGCGACTCATCACGAGCCAGGCAAAATGGGCACCGTACAACGACACTGCGGACGAGGGGAACATCCCCTTTATCCCCCTTCAAAGGGGGAATGACTTGACCTCGACGCGGTTGGTCTGTCGGTCGGCAGCGCTACATGTCTTGCTCGTTCTCTTGGCCATGTCGCAACGCGAAGCGTTGCGTACAATTCCCCCTTCGAAGGGGGATAAAAGGGGGATGTTAGTGCTTCACCCATGTCAGCGTTCGTGCCGGGTAAGCAGAATCTAGTGTTCCAGCGAAAGGACAAGAAGTGATTGCCATTGTGGATTACAAAGCGGGCAACCTCACGAGCGTGCGGTTGGCCTTGGAATACCTCGGCGTCGAATGCGCCATCACGCGCGACCCCGCCGCCATCGCAAACGCGGACCGCGTCATTTTCCCCGGTGACGGCGCCGCCGCGTCGGCCATGGAACACTTGAACGAACTCGGGTTGGTCGCGCCGCTCAAGAGCGCGGTCGAACAGGGCAAACCGGTTCTCGGCATCTGCCTCGGTACGCAAGTCATCTTCGATCATTCCGACGAGGACGGCGGCGTCGACTGCATGGGCCTCATCCCTGGCAACGTGCACCGGTTCAAGCCGAGCGATCCGCTCTGCAAGATCCCGCAGATGGGGTGGAACACGATGCGGTTCAAACGGCCGCACCCGCTGTTTCAAAACGTCGAAAACGACAGCGAGTTCTATTTTATTCACAGCTATTATCCCGCGCCTGCTGACGCGTCGCACGTCACGGGCGAGACGGAGTACGCGGACGTGACCTTCGCCGCCGCGGTGTGCAAGGACAACCTCTTCGCGACCCAGTTCCACCCGGAACGCTCCGGCCGGATCGGAATGCAGTTGCTCAAGAATTTCACGGAGTGGGACGGATCATGCTGACCAAACGCATCGTGCCCTGCCTCGACGTGCGGAACCGCATCGTCACGAAGGGCGTAAAGTTTCAGAACAACATCGACCTCGGCGACCCCATCGAAATGGCCGTCCGCTACAGCGACGGCGGCGCCGACGAACTGGTCTTCTACGACATCACCGCGTCGGCCGAACGGCGGCCCATCGACATCGGCATGGTCGAAGAAGTGGCAAAGGTCATCCACATCCCCTTTGCCGTCGGCGGCGGTATCGAAAACCTCGACGACATGTACAAAGTGCTCCTCGCAGGCGCGGAGAAGGTGT
>CAZWDH010000116.1:12515-19557 GCA_964632865.1 uncultured Nitrospiraceae bacterium | reverse complement strand
AGTCGACGGTACGACGTTCTCCGATCCCAGTTTTCCCACGGAGGTCAAACTGAGCGTCGGCATCGTGTCGTGCCGGAATGGCAGCGCGCGCGGCGCGGACTTCGTGCTGGGCGAGGCCATGCGCGGCTTGCTCAAGGCCAAGAGCGCGCCGCCGAACCAGGAGCGCCTGGTCGCGATGAATCTGTCGGAGAATTGAACGCGGGAACGTCCCCCTCAATCCCCCATTGGGAAAAAATGGGGACAGTCACCATTTTCCTTCTAAATTGCTTTCCGACGCTATTTCGTCGCCAGTGCTTTTCGTCCAATATCCGTCCGGTAATGGGCGCCTTCAAAGTGAATTCGTTTCACCCCTTCGTACGCTTTCGCAATCGCCGAGGGCACATCCCTATCCACGGCGGTAACGTTGAGTACGCGCCCGCCGTTCGTGACAAGACGCTCGCCGTCCAACTTGGTGCCGGCGTGGAAAACGTTCACACCTGTATCGCGCTCTGCCTCGGCAATTCCATCGATGACGATACCTTTCGGGTAGGAGCCCGGGTAACCGCCAGAGGCCATCACCACGGATACACACGCGCCCGGCTCCCAGTCGATTTGCATGCTATCCAGCGTCTCGTTGCAGCAGGCCTGCATCAGCGGAACCAGGTCGGACTTCATTCGTGGCAGTACGACCTGGGTTTCGGGATCGCCAAAGCGGCAGTTGAACTCAATCACTTTCGGCCCTGACTCGGTGATCATCAGCCCGGCATAGAGAATCCCCTTGTAGGGGCGTCCTTCCTTCGCCATGCCCTCCACACAAGGGACAAGGACGGTGCGGTGGATCTCGTCAAGCATCGCATCATTCACAATCGGCGCCGGTGAATAAGCGCCCATACCACCCGTGTTGGGTCCCGTGTCGCCATCAAACGCAGGCTTGTGATCCTGACTCGGCGCCATGGAGAGAACGTGCGTTCCGTCGCTGAAGGCCAGAATCGACGCTTCCTGTCCAAAGAGACATTCTTCGACCACGACACGACTGCCCGCATCTCCGAAGACTTTCTCGGTCATCATGCTTTCGATGGCGGCGACGGCTTCTTCCACGGTTTGCGCGACAGTCACACCCTTCCCCGCTGCCAATCCGTCGGCCTTAATGACAATAGGGGCGCCATTCCGTTTCACGTAGTCGATGGCCGAGGCCGCGTCGGTGAACTCTGCATACGCGGCGGTCGGGATGTTGTACTTCGCCATGAGGGACTTGGCGAAACTCTTGCTCGCTTCGAGTTCGGCGGCGGCGCCGGTAGGTCCGAAGGCGGTGATGCCCGCATCGTTCAGCTTGTCGACGATTCCTTTGGAGAGGGGATCTTCAGGCCCGACGACGGCAAAATCGACGGCCTTCTCTTTCGCGAAGGCGACCAAGGCGTCCACGTCGCCCGCGCCGATGTCGACGCATTCGGCAAGCGCGGCAATACCCGGATTGCCGGGCGCGCAGTAGATCTTCGTTACGAATTCACTCTGCGCGATCTTCCAGACCAGCGCGTGCTCACGTCCTCCACCGCCGATAACAAATACCTTCACCGGTTACTCCTCTCGTGGCTCGCACTGCAACAAATAATTGGCAATTACCCGGTCGTACTCCGCGGTCTGCGCGAAGGCTTCTTGCGCTAGGCGGTAGCGGGTCTTGTAGGTAACTTCGCCGTCGTGGGCGCGCAACTCATGCATAACCGACGTGTAGCGATCCGGATTGACCACCACGGTCACGTAGCGGAAATTCTTGGCGGCGGACCGAATCATGGCCGTGCCGCCGATGTCGATCTGGTCGATCACTTCCTCGAGCGTCACGCTGGGTTGCCGGATGACGGACTCGACGGGGTGCAGGTTGACGATGCAGAAATCGATCCAGTGGTACCCCGCGGCGGTCAATTGCTCGACGTGCAGTTTCTTTTCGCGAATGCCGAGCAGTCCGGCGTGGACTTTGGAGTGAAGCGACTTGACCCGGCCGTCCATCATCTCGGCGACGCCGGTGTAATCGCCAATGCTGACGGCATCGATCCCGGCGTCTTGCAGCACCTTCAGGGTGCCGGCCGTGCTGACGATTTCCACGTCGAACTCGCGGAGCAACTGAGCCAATTCCACCACACCGGTCTTGTCATGGCAACTGATGAGCGCGCGTCGTAGTGACGGCATATCCGTACCTCCTGGGTGGCCTGCGCCACCGGCATCGTTCCATTCTGGCTTTCCGCCAAAATCGGGGAAAGGATAATACTGGACGGAGCAAAGAAATGTCGAATTATTCGCGTCAATTCTTTTCGCGGGTCCCGGAAGGCGGTTTCATTGCGGTGGGGCCTTATAAACACGCAGAATAGGGTTTCGTTCGGTGCGCGAATGCGCCGGAAGTCGAATTAGAAGGGGCCAATCATGTTTCTACCGTCTCTCGCAGTCCTTCTCGTAACCTTGGGTCAACCGTTGTTTGAGCAGGAATTGATCTTCCCGCCCAATCCGCAGCACAACCATGGGTCCAGCATCGTGGAGGCGCCGAATGGCGACCTGCTGGCCTGCTGGTTCCACGGATCCGGCGAGCGACAATCGGATGATGTACTCGTCCAGGGCGCGCGCAAGCGGAAAGGCGAGGCGGAATGGAGCGAGCCCTTTGTCATGGCGGACACGCCGGGCCTGCCGGACTGCAACCCCGTGCTGTTCGTCGACCCGCGGGGGACGCTGTGGTTGATTTGGATTACGGTGCAGGACAACCAGTGGGGCGGCTCGTTGCTCAAGTACCGGACCGCGACCGAATACTCGGCGGATGGTCCTCCGCAGTGGGATTGGCAGGACGTGATTCACTGCCGGCCCCTAAATCTTGAATCGCTCTTCGTCGAAGCCGTGAACGAGGCGGAGGAAAAGTACGCGAACTTCGTTGCGACGAACGAGGAGTTGAAGTCGGAACTGGCGGAGTGGAAATCTCGGGTGGACAACAAGCTGGCGCGGCGGCTGGGTTGGATGACACGCATCCACCCCATCATGACGTCGGACAACCGCATGATGCTCGGACTCTACTCGGACGTGTGGAACACGTCGCTCGCCGCATTCACGGAGGACTGGGGGAAGACTTGGTCGTTCAGCGAACCGATCATCACGTATGAACTCGGGAACATTCAGCCCGCCTTCGTCATGCAGCGTGACGGCAACATCGTTTCCTACATGCGGGACAATGGATTCCCCAAGAAGATCCGCACGGCGACTTCGACCGACGATGGCGTCACTTGGGGGCCGGTCACGCATCTGGAAATTCCTAACCCCGGATCGAGCGTGGATGCCGTCGCGCTGGAAAGCGGCGCGTGGGCACTGGTGTGCAACGACACCCTGGACGGACGTCACCTGCTGACCGTGTACCTGTCTGAAGACGAAGGCGCGACGTGGCCCATCAAGCGCGGCATTGAAACCTTCGAGCCGGACAAGGGATCGGGATCCTATCCGTCCCTGATCCAGGCGGATGACGGCACCTTGCACTGTACGTATTCCTACAAAGAGGAAGCCGTGCCGGGATCGACGATCAAGCACGTGTGGTTCAACGAGGATTGGGTGCGGGGGAACGGTTAACACGCGCGACACGATGGTGTGGTGTATAATTAGATCATGGATGCTATTTCTCCAGAAATGCTGAAGGAAATCGAGGCGCGCGTAGCAGATGGACCGTTTGGCAGTGCCGATGAACTCTTACGGTTCGCGCTTCGTGCCCTGGATCGAGATCGAGGCGTCGCTCAAGCCATGTTGGAGAAAGAGTTGCTCCACGGACTTGAAGGCGGGGATGTCGAAATGACGTCCGAGGATTGGATTGGTATTAGGCACTTGGCAGAACGCCATTCGAATGGGAACAGTTGCGACATCTAGGCACGTCTGCTTCGCGTACGGAACATTCAGATATCTTTTGCCGAGGTGTGGAAAACGTGGATCGAGAGAGCTTCAAATCACGTGAAACGCTACCAAACTGTGACTCGTCGGCAGGAAGGCCCCCTCGTTCGGTTACGCGCATCCTCGCCTACTCGTTCGCTGGAGTTGCATCAACCTTTGTCGCATGCCTTTTGTTTGGTGCCGGATGGCTCTATCTTGATCGGACAGGCTTCTTCACGAAATACGCGGACGGTTTTAGTCAGCGCCAGTTCGACAGAATTGAGAATGGCGACAGTGAAGAGTCTGTGCTCTCAAAGCTTGGCCCCCCGCTACGCGTTACGAAAGCATACGAACCGAAACGTTACATTTGGGAATCAGAACGTCTAGGCATTGTATACGGTGAGATTGGTGAAGTCATTGAAGTCGACGATCCCGATGGACTAATTCGGAAAGCAAACATCTCAAAACCGAGTTACACCGTTATGAGAGAGCATTTCGGGGACGTTGACGAAGTCTCGCCTGCCTACGACTGGGATGAGTGGAAGTACACGGAATACGAGTTCGGCAGGAACCACCAGTTGCGAATTGTTGTGATAGATCCAGAGACCAAAGTAGTGGTGCGTAAGATCTCCGACTTACATGTGGCCCCCTGGAATTGAGCCACCATTGGCCGTTGGAACGTATTGAATCATTTCGTCGTCAACACTCGCCTCCAGAAGCATCTTTCTATCCGACGCACTTCTCCCGGTAGGCCGAAACGCTCGATAGACTACGCAGGGTTGAACGCCTTAATACTTTCGATCATATAGTCCACCGCCTCATCGGTCAGACGCGGATGACTCGGTAGCGTGACGAGGCGTTCGAAGACCTGTTCGGCGACGGGGAATTGGCCGCGTTTGAAGCCGCGCTTCTGGAAGGCGGTGCTCCAGTGGAGGGGGATGTAGTGGGTGCCGACTTTGATGCCGTGCTCGTGGAGCATGCGATGGACGAAGTCGTCTTTGGTCACACCGTATACGTTGGGATCGATCTGCAACGGGTAGAGGTGGTAGACGTGTTTCCGGTCCCCGGCGACGGTGGGCAGCGTGAGGCCGGGGACGTCGCGAAGGCCTTCGTTCAACCGTTCCGCGATGGCGATGCGACGCGCGTTTAGCTCGTCCAACTTGCGCAACTGGATGAGGCCGACGGCCGCCTGGATGTCGGTCATGCGGAAGTTGTAGCCGCAGTCGTCGAAGTCCTGCCACCAGAATCGCTTCCCTTGGGGAAATTTCTCTTCGTCGAGTTGGCAGTACTTGGTGCTTTTGCCGTAGACCCGGGTGCAATGGGACCGGTAGAGCGCGATGCGTTCGAACAAGTCCGGGTCGTTGGTGGTGATCATCCCGCCTTCGCCGAGGGTGGACATGTTCTTCTGTTCGTGGAAGCTGAAGCAGCCCGTCGCGCCGAGGCTGCCAGCCTTCTTACCGTGATACTCCGCGCCGAGCGCGTGGGCCGCGTCTTCTACGACGGCAAAACCGTGTTCCTTCGACAACGCGTTGATCGCGTCCATGTCGCAGCATTGGCCGTAGAGGTGAACCGGAATCACGGCCTTGGTGTTGGGCGTGAGCTTCTCGCGCAGTTGCTCGGGATCGAGGTTGTAGGTCACGGGATCGATATCCACGAAGTCGACTTCCGCGCCGAGCGTGACGCCGACGGCGCCGGTGGCGATCCAGGTCATGGGTGTCGTCAAAACGCGGTCGCCGGGTCCGACGCCCAGTCCGACCAGCGAGAGGAAGAGTGCCGCGGTGCCGTTGGAGCAGGCGCGGGCGTGGGACGTGCCGCAGTAGGCCGCGAAGGCCTCTTCAAACGCGACGCAGGCGTTGCCGCTGGTGGGCGCGTTCTGACGTAGTACTTCGACGATCGCGCGCTCCTCTTCTTCGCCGTAGATGGAGCCGAACTTATTCTCCAACTCAAACCGGATATCGGGACTCATGACTACTTCCTTTTCGCTGTTTCCAAGATGAGCGTCAATGCATCGTCCAGACCGGGCAGGGGCGTCTGGAGTTTCTGCTGCGCCAGCGCGTTGTCGAGGGACACATCCAGCGGACGCGGCGCGCGTCCCGGGATGCCGCTGGGATCGGTTTGCACGATGCGTTCGACAGGATGGCCGAGCCGTTTCGCAATGCGTTGCATCATCTGGTAGCGGTTCATCACTTCGCTTCCACTCAGATGGATGAACCCGCGCAGATCGTTGCCTGCCAGTTCGACGAGGGCTCGTCCCAGCGTAATCACGTCGATGGGCGATCGAATCTCGTTGCCCGGCACGGTGACGTTCGTGCCTTCGTCCAGCGACTTCATCATGCGGGAGAGGAAGGAGTTGCCAGAGCCGATAACCGGGAGTCCCATGACCAGCGCGACGCGGGCGATGACGTACTTCCCCCCTGCTTCTTTCACGGCTTCTTCGGCCATGACTTTCGTGCGCCCGTAGAAGTTGATCGGGTTGACCGGATCATCCTCCTTATAGAGTCCCCGCTCGCCATCGAAGACGTTGTCAGTAGACAGGTGGACGAGGCGGATGCCGTGGTCCTCGCACAATTCGGCCACAACACCGGGCAGGTGGGCATTGACATACTTCGCAGTCTCCTGGTTGGCTTCGGAGTAGTCGATATCTGCGATGGCGGCCGTATGAATCACGGCCACGGGATCGATTTCGTGAAAGGCGTGATGGAGGCCGTCTTCGTCGATTTCCATGCACCGGTGCCAGACGAGGTGTTCCCGTTCAATGGCCGCGTCAGTTCGGGAAAGGACGTGGACCTCCCACTCTTCCAGGGCGGACAGAATGACACTTCCGGCGACAAAACCGCTGCCGCCGGTGATCAACAATCGTTTTCGCATGAGATACCTCGATTGAAGGGAAGACAAACTTGGGGGACACGAGCGCAGTATAGGGGCGGTGGCGCGAGCGCTTCAACGAAGACGTGGTACCGATGTTTCGCGCCGTGCCGTGGTGGTTGAGAAAGGTATCAAGACCGGTGGAGTTCTTGTATATCCCTTTCAGGGAATTCGCGAGGTATGGGGGCGTGCTGACCCCGGGTAGGCCTTGCTGCGCGGCGGCCAACCCGGGGCTAAAGGTTTGTAGGCCCGTTGGGCCATTTCGACGGCTTGGCGCCACCGCGTCGCATTTCCGATGTCGCCGCGAAAGAACGGG
>CAZWDH010000116.1:0-12415 GCA_964632865.1 uncultured Nitrospiraceae bacterium | reverse complement strand
ACTTGAGTAGTCGGGGCTGATACCCGATGTCGCCGCGAAAAACGGGACTTGAGTAGTCGGGGCTGATACCCGATGTCGCCGCGAAAAACGGGACTTGAGTATTCGGAGCTGATACCCGATGTCGCCGCGAAAAACGGGACTTGAGTATTCGGGGCTGATAACCGATGTCGAGGTGACTAGCGGGACTTAAATTACCGAAGCAGTTCCTCGATCAAGAATGTCCTGCATTGAACAAATTGGGGAACAGACTCGCGGAGTACATTCGCGTTTCGCGAACTGTCTTTGAGATGGAACCGGCGATTTAGTAGTTCTCGGTGTAGTCCTGCTTGGGGTCGAAGGGTTGCCGCTGGTCTTCCTTGAGCACCTCGCGGAAGGGGCGGCGCTCTTCGGGTACGGCGAGGGGCGAGACTTCACCGTTCTCCGGGGTCCCTGCGCTGTACTTCTTGGGATCGAACTTGGGATCACCCTTCACCGTCTCTTGGAAAGGTTTGCCCTCGGCGACGATCTCATGAACCGACTTCTTCGTGCCGGGCGCCGTCCCGCCGCCGTACGCGGAAGCACTCGCGCCGGTCTGGGGCGTATCTTTCAGCTCGTTCACCGTGGGTTTCCAGGAACTGAGGTGAAGTCCCTGGGCGCGGATGTTCTCCACGTCGCCCTCGCGGATCATGGCGCTGACTTGCTGGTAGGAAAGGGGATTGTTGTTCTCGTCGTAGAAGTAGGCGCCGCCTTGATCGAGCATGGCGCGCACGGCGCGAACGTCCTCCTCGCGCGCGGCCTTTTCCTCCGGGGTCTCCTCGGTGGGTTCACTCGCAGGCGCGGCCGTTTCGGGGGCGGTTTCATTCTCGGGTGTGCCAGTATCCTCGCCTGCGGCGGGTGCCTGCTCGGGGGAGTCTACGGTTTCCGCGTCCTCGGCGGCTGATTCCTCCGTAGCGGGTTCATCGGTGGTTTCCGCAGATGTCGCGCTCTCCAGTTTGCCGTAGCTGCGGGACTTCCCGTCCTGCACGGACAACGCCGACTCGTCGATCTCCTGAACGCCGCCATTTCGTTCCACGACGGTAAACGTATTGCCGCGTCCGATGAGGTCCACCGCAGCGCCGTCGCCCCACGCGGAGTGAGGCGTAAGAGCAACGACAACTCCAAGTAAGGCAGTAAGATACAACGTTTGATGGATAGTTCTGCTTCCGCGCATGGCGTGACTCCGTCTGGTCGTGCCGGTCCCCTGGCACTGGATGGATTATACCATGAGAAATCGGGTGCGTAAATAAAATATTGACAAAATTACGAATACCTTCGCGCGCGCGTCTGGTTCGCGCGTCCTTCCAGTGCTATGATTGCTGGACTGGTACAGCGAGGGACTTCGGATACAGAAACGATCATGGAATCATCCGCCGCGATACGTCCTGAAACGGGCGAGTACGACCGGCTCGTGACCTGTGCGCGAGAACGGCCGGACCCCGTGCCGGAGGAAGTTGTGCAGCGCGTGTGGTACGACCAGTTGTTCCCCTCGGATTCGTTGCAGACCTCCGACGGCATGCCGGTGCGCGTGATCTCGCCGGGTTGGTGGAACGATGCGGAAGGTCCGGACTTCCTGGGCGCCCAGATTCAATTCGGCGGTACCGTGCGCACGGGCGATGTGGAAGTTCACCTGGACCACCAAGGGTGGCGGCAACACGGCCATCACCGCGACCCGCGATATGAAAACGTAATCCTGGAGGTCGTGCTCGCAACGAAGGCGCCCGCGTCACCATCCACCACGGTATCGGGCCGCAAGGTCGCGTGCCTATTGCTTGCGGATCGGCTCGACACAGATCTCGGGCAGGTGATTCAATCCGTGTCCGCGGACGACTATCCCCACGCCGTGAGCATGACGGAAGGCTACTGCGCGGCGTTGTCGCGCAAGCACGGCGTGGACCATGTCCGGCGATTCCTGCTGCTCGCGGGCGAATGGCGGCTCTTGCAGAAGTCGCGCGCGCTGGCGGAGCGTGCGGCCCGCGCAGGCATGGACCAGGCCGTCTATGAAGGGTTCCTCACCGCGTGTGGCTACAGCCGGTATAAGCATCATTTCGCGTCGATCGCGCGCGGACTTCCCCACGAGCGGGTGCGGCAATTGGCGCGCGAGGATCCGATGCTCGTGGAAACGGCCTTTCTTCAGGTCGCCGGCCTGTTGCCTCAGGCGCTGCCGGACAATAATACCGTCCCTCATTTTCGCCGGCTCGCGGAGTTGCGCGCGCGGCATCTGGACGGTTTGCGGAGTTTGCCGCTCGCGTGGTCACGTACGGGCGTGCGCCCGAACAACTATCCGGAACGCCGGCTGGCAGGGGCGGCGAGGTTTCTTGCGCGGACGGCGCGCACCGGTTTGTCGGCCACGCTGGATGCGATCTGGCGTGATGCGTACAGCCCGTTGGAGCGGCGGCGCGCCTTCGAAGCGTTGTTTCCGAGCGCCATGGGATTCTGGGCCGAGCACTGCACGTGGACAGGTAAGCGGCTTCCCACACCCAACGCACCATTGGGCGCGAGCCGGATTCGCTCCATCATCGGAAACGTATTTCTTCCCGCGGGGCTTGCGTCGGCGCGGTCCCGCTCCGATCGCGAAATGGAGGAGCGGGTACTGGAACTTTTCGCCGCCTTGCCCAAGGAGACGGGGAATCACGTCGTCCGGATCATGATCCCGCGCGTCTTCGGCGACCTCAAACCGCCACGGATCGACTTCCGCTCGCAACAGGGATTGCTTCAAGTGTTTCAGGACTGGTGCGAGTCCAATCCTTCCTGCCGCAACTGTCCGGTAATTTCCTACCTGGACAGTCCGTGACAATTCCCTCCCGGCTTAGCTTCCCAGACTTTGCAGGTAGGCGACGACGGCGCGGGCGTCTTCGTCGCTGAGACGGAACGGCGGCATGGGATTCCGGGGCGCTTGACCGGTGCGCGGCGTGATGCCGGTCTTCAGCAGGGTGACCACATCCTCACCCGTGCCGCCCACAAGGGGGCCAAGGGCGGGGGCGTGGCTCGCCCAGGTCGCCATCTTGGGGTAGGTGGCTTTCGCCGGAATCACGCCGCCTTCAAACTGTTGGCTGAGAATTGGCTGGCCGTGTTCATCTTTGGGAGAGTGGCATACGACACACATGGCGACCGAGTGGGCAAGATACTCGCCACGACGTATCTGATCGGCATTCGAGGCCGGGTCGGACTGGGCGGATGCCGCCGGTATCGATCGCGACAGCGCGAACAGGGCGGCCAGAACGAAGACAGTTCCGATGGATGCAAACGTTACGATCCTTCGCATAGCATGCTCCTTGTAACCGGGAAAGCCAAAGACGCCATTGCGTCCTGCATTTGTTACGGACTTCAATGTGCGGGGTAACGAGGGCGAAATGCAAGCCTGGCGAATCCAACGGTTAATAGCCAATTGCCTGAAAGTTCGCGCTGATCTAGGATATGGGAAGGAATTTCGCCTTCGCATCGGGAAAGGGGTATTCAGTAGATGATAAGCAAATGGGTTCACGTCACGTGTGGCATGGTCCTCTGTGCGCTGACTGCGCAAGGCGACGTCTTTGCGACTGTTGACATTCGGAACGTCGCGGTGCGCGGGGAAGTGGGCGACCGAATTTCCGCGACTATCGACAACAACCTTATGGCGCTCGAAGCCGACCAGGATTTCCTGAAGCCCTTTCAAGACCGCACCGCGACGGGAGGCTATGTGGGGCTCGGGAAGCTTATCGATGCCGCGGTACGGTTTGCCGCGTACACGGAAGATCCCAAGGTGCTCGAACGGAAGAAGCACCTCGTGGACGCGATCATCGCGACGCAGGAGCCAGACGGGTATATCGGCATGTTTTCGCCAGAGGCGCGCCTGTGGTCGTTGTGGGATATCCACGAGATGGCGTACCTCGTCTATGGACTTACCATGGACTACCGGTTCTTTAACAACGCGCGTTCGCTGGAAGCGGCGCGAGGCGCAGCGGATTACATCATCACCGGATGGAATGCCGATCCCGAACGCGAACCGGGAGGCGGTTCGATCACCGTCTACATGGCGGTAACTGGTTTGGAACCGGCGCTGCTCGCGCTGCATGACGCAACCGGCGATGCGAAGTACCTGGACTTCTGTTTGAATCAGCGCAAGCTTGCGGAATGGGACGGTCCGATTGTGGAGGGCCGCTGGGGTCCTATCCAGGGGCACGCGTACGCGTACATTGCCCGGTGCATCGCTCAGTTGCGTTTGTATCGCCTCCAGCCGCAGCCGCAATTGCTCGTACCGTCCATGCGCGTCATGGAGTATCTGCTGGAACAGGACGGACTCGTCGTGACGGGGACCTGTGGACAGCATGAATGCTGGCACAGCACGCAGGAAGGCGCGGCGAATCTGGGGGAAACCTGCGCGACGGCCTACGAACTTCGGTTCTTCGACGAACTGATGCGAATGGAAGGCAAGCCGCTGTACGGCGATCTCATGGAGCGGGCGCTGTATAACGCGTTGTTCGCCGCGCAATCGCCCGATGGACGCGAGATTCGCTACTACTCGCCTCAGGAAGGTGCTCGTCAGTACTTTGAAGGCGACACGTACTGCTGCCCCTGCAACTACCGGCGAATCGTCGCGGAATTGCCCGGTATGATCTACTACCGATCGGACGACGGGATCGCGGTGAATCTGTACGCGTCTTCTGAGGTAACCTTCTCCGTGAACGAGGTCCAGGTGAAACTGATTCAGGAAACGGAGTATCCGACAAACGGTACGGTTCGCTTGCGTGTGGAACCGGAGGCTCCCGTAGAATTTTCAATCCAATTGCGAGTTCCAGGTTGGTGCGACGGCGCACAGGTGAAGGCGGAGGGCGCGACGATAAGAGGTGACGGTGCGCCGGGGACCTTTCTAACGCTGCATCGCGAATGGCAGCGGGGCGACGAAATCACGCTCGAGTTGCCGATGTCGCTGCGGATGGTCCGCGGGCGCAAGGCGCAGGCGGGGCGGGTTGCTGTGATGTACGGACCGCGCGTGTTCTGTTTGAACCCGACGCTGAATCCCGCGTTAGCCCAAGAAGACTTGCGCTTGATCACAATCGATCCCGCGACGCTGAAAGGACCGGTTCCCGATTCGAGCGTGCGGCCGGGTGGACTGGCGTGTACGGTAAACGCGTGGCGGACGACAAACTGGTACCCCATGGCGAAGCCGGATTGGGAATTGACGTTAACCGAGTTTCCCGATCCGGGCGGACAAGCCACCTACTTTCACGTGCCCAATCCCAATGATGCGCAGTTCGTGAACGACGAATTCTCAGGGGGGGAGTACGAACTAGGCGCGAATCGGCAATGAAATCGTAAACGTGGCGCCGCGGCCCGGTTCGCTGTCCACGTCGATGGTGCCGCCGTGGTTGGTAATCATGGCGTAGGCGACGCTGAGACCCAGACCAATCCCCTCTCCCACTTCGCGTGTCGTGAAGAAGGGTTGAAATACCTTGGCGCAGGTTTCCTCATCCAGGCCAGGTCCCGTATCGGCGAACGCGATCCGAACGGTGCCGCCGTCGACACGGCTTGTAATCGTCAGCCGGCGGCGGTCTGGTTCGACCTCCAGCAAGGCTTGATGGGCGTTGTTGATGACGTTCAAGAACACCCGCTGGATTTCCTGGCTGTCGCAGTGAACCTGGGGCACGTCCGAAGCGAGGTCGAGTGTCACTGCGATGTGGTCGACATTCAGCGCGTATTCAAAAAGCCCGTAGGCCTGTTGTATCAGTTCGTTGATGTCGCAGGGTAACCTCTCTCGGTCTCCCTGCCTTGCGAAGGCGAGCAGGTTCTCGCCGATTCGCCGGCAGCGATTGGCTTCGTCGATGATTCTCTCGAGCTTGTTTTTGTGGGCCGGTTTCTCGACAGCCTGATGCAGTAATTCGGCGTACCCTAGAATTCCCGCAAGCGGGTTGTTCAGTTCGTGGGCAGCCCGCATGACGATCTCGCCTAGCGCCGACATCTTTTCTTGTTGCAGCAATTCGCGCTGCATGGACTTCTGCTCGGCGATATCGACGAGAAGCATAACAACACCATCGAGACTCCCGTCGTCGAGTTCGAGGGGCGCCGCAATCACGTCGCAGTGCAGCTTCTTCCCGAACCGGGTGCGGAAGGTCACGCAGGCCCGAAAGTCCCTGCGGGCATCCACGACCCGTTCAAGTAGATCGCGACCGGAGGCGTCGGCCCGCTCTCCCAAATCGCCAAGATTGAGGCCGATGAGCGCGTTTACAGAGGGGGCGCCGCAGAGCCCTGCGGCGAGCGCGTTTGCTTCGCGAATGCTGCCGTCCGCATCGGCGATAATGACGCCGTGGGGAGAGACACTGAGTAAGGTTTCCACATAGCAATGGGTGCGGCGGATATCGGTCTGGAACCGGCGTTCCAACCGCAAATCGCGGGCGATCCCCACGACGACGTCGGTGGATCCGGCGTGGTTGGTCAAGATGCGCGTGTCGATCTCCATTGGGATACGTTCGCCATCCTTGGAATACACCTCGATGGTGAACGGAGACAACTTTCCGCCGCCAGGCGCGGTCATCCGCTCTTCGATGAGGTCGATATACCTGGAGACGACGACATCGTAAATGGAGAGGCCCTGCATAAGGTCTTCCCGCGTGTACTTCACGATATCGAGGCCCGCGTCGTTTACGTAGAGAATGTTTCCGGCTACGTCATGGACAAAGACCAGGTCGCGAATGTTGGTGAGAATTCCCGCAAGGAAATCGTAAAGCCGCTGATTGTCCGGATGGGAAGCCTGCGCCAAGCTTTCGACAAGGTTGTAGTAAAGGCCAACCGTTTCGAGATTAAGGACCGAGGGCGGCAGTGACTTGCGGATGCAGGCGCGCAAATGAAGAACGTTTCCGGCGAAAATCTTACCGTTGGAGTAGGATCGAAAAAGTTCGATCACTTCCGTTTCCGCGGCGCGCAGCAGACGGCCGATGACGGCGTCGTCTGCCCCGGCCTCGCGCAGGGGGGTCACGTCGAGAGGCAATTCATCTTCCAGGCACGGGCCAAGCTGCTGGATGACCTGCGTCAGCGGCTCGCTATAGGACTCGCAGTCCGTATGTTCGGCGGCCGCCGTGGCAATGTCTTCCGCGCTGCCCATTAGAAGGTCAATGCACGTAGTCATCGGGTCCGTCTCCCCACCACGCATCGGATTCACGGTACCGAATCGAATGGCGCGGCTGCAAGTGATAAATCTTCGTAACAACGACCGTATGGACGCTTAGGTGGGGCGAGGTTATACTGTCATCCTTTGAAAAACCGCGTCTGGGTCCGCACTCGGGAGAGAGAATACTATGCAGTTCCTTCGAAATTTCGTCGTCGCAGTAACAATTGGACTGGCGTTGCTCGTGCAGGGCGCTTCGGCGGGTCCATTTCAGGTTGGATTTGCGAAAATCGACATCACGCCGACCGCCGCGATGCCGATGTGGGGGTACGGAGCCCGCCATGACGCGTTGTCGACTGGCGTGCGCGATCCCCTCTTCGCGAAGGCCGTGGTCATCGATGTGGGCGAAGACAAACTGGCCCTGGTAGGGCTCGACCTCGGGCGTTCGCCCCGGACGGACATGATGGTCCGCATTCGTGCCGCGGTGGCCGAGCAGTCCGGTGTCAACTACGTGATGCTTTCGGGTTCCCATACGCACCATGGTCCGGTCATCGAGTTGCAAGACGAAGAAGGTAAGGGCAAGGGCAAGTTCGACGATGCGGTCGCCTACGTGCCGGAGTTGGAGCGTAAGTTGATTGCGGTGATCAACGAAGCAGCCTCAAAGGTGCAAGAAGCTCGAATCGGCTGGGGTTCGGCTGAAGTTCACATGAACCGGAACCGCCAGGCAAAAAGTGAACCCAAACCGACAGACCCCGAACTGACGGTGCTGCGATTCGACGATCTCGAAGGCAACCCCATCGCGTTGATGGTGAACTACGCGGCTCATCCGACGATGCTGCCGGGAGAGGATCTTCGGTACTCGGCCGAGTGGCCAGGGCAGATGATGTACACCATCGAAGAAGCCATGGACACGAACGCGGGATTCCTGCAAGGAGCGGCGGGAGACTTGTCGTGCAAGCCCTCGGAAGAAACGCAGGGCATCGAGCGCTTTGGCAAAGCCATCGGCGAGGAAGCGATCGAAGTTGCAAGGGGTATCGAGACCAAGGTACCCGAAGAACCCTCCATCCAGGGCGCGGATGAGGAGTTTGAATTCCAAACGCGAATTCCGGTGGACAACCCGTTTGTAGCCGGTCTGCTTGCGGAGGCCTTCTTCCCCGAGTTTGGGAAAGCGGCGTTTGACGAAATGAAGGGCGACCGGATTACGCCGCATCTCACAACGATCCTGATCAACAAGGAACTTGCGCTCGTGGGCGGCTCGGGCGAATTCTTCTGCAATCACTCCAACCGGTTGAAGGAACGGGCGCGCGGGGTAAAGGTCGTCTTCGTCGGATACTGCAACGGCCATCACATGTATTTCCCGACCATCGAGGCGGCTTCGGAAGGCGGTTACGGCGCGGACGCAACAGTAAGCTGGGTGCCCCTCGGTGCGGGCGAGCAGATGATGAACAAGGCGTTGATCAATATCTACACGATGCTCGGGAAGTATGAGCTAAACCCGATTGCCGAGTAAGCCGGAAACCGGTTCTACGCGCGCCTCATCAATCTATTTCGATTCGGAAGATCGAGACGCTCAGTGGGCTGACAGGCAAGCTATCTGTAAGCCCCGATAGGGACTCTTCTTCGATCACCACGACGGGATCGCTGCCGGGATCGTTGTAGGCCATTCGGTCCGAGCCGGTAATCCGCCATACAGTTGCGTTATCCGCGAGTTGGATGTGCGGGATATCTACGCTCAAATCGATTGTACTGCGGGTTGGATTAACTACGCCGATGGTGATCGCGGACTTGTCCTCGTTCCACGCC
The DNA here is from genome assembly GCA_964632865.1 of uncultured Nitrospiraceae bacterium. Taxonomy (GTDB): domain Bacteria; phylum Hydrogenedentota; class Hydrogenedentia; order Hydrogenedentales; family SLHB01; genus JAHDWY01. Next base: position 3,516 of record CAZWDH010000116.1, on the reverse strand, counting down.
GCCGCAACGTTGAGGGGCGCTAAAGTTCCGGATACATTAATTGGCGTAACTCCGTAGCGCGCACGGTACAGCTTGAGCACGAGGCCGGTGGTCTCAAATGCAGCCGCCGTCTTGCTCGTCTTGATGCAGCCGATGACGTTAACGGTCTGAGCGTAGTTGGCCATCTGGAAGACATCGCTGTGGCGCGTCATCTCGTGGATGCCGCCCGCGATCCCGAGCGCGTCCTGAAGGAAGTACCGCGTCCCAAGTTCACCGAATCGGTGGGGTCCGTACCAGTAGTTGTATTCGTCGAGCGCGATGGGAATCCGGTTGTCCTTGAGCGCGGGGATCGTGTCCCAATAGCGGCGGTGCACTTCGGCCTTGGCGCGAACGGCGTCGGCGATTTGCCGTACGTGGGCGATCAACCCTGGCTTTTCGCCGCAGTAGAAGTGTTCGCTGAGCAGGTCCATGTGATCCGCGCACTCGGCCAGCATGGTCTCGCTCCAGGGACCCGTCGCGCCGACGCCGATTAACGTGACGGCGGGGTCGATGGAGCGCATTCCCTCGGCGAAGACATTGTGCTTCTGCACGTACTCGCTCAGCGGCATGTGGCCAAGCTGCCAATCGCCGTACATCTCGTTGCCGATGCCCCACCACCGGACGTTCCAGGGATCTTGCCGGCCGTTTGTCCAACGCAGTTGCCCCATGGGCGAACCGGGACTTCCATTCACGTACTCGACTTGGGCCTGCGCTTCTTCGACCGTACCAAGCCCGCTGTTCACCGCGATGTAGGGCTCCGTACCGAGTTCCTCGCAGAACGCCATGAACTCGTGAATGCCAAAGTCGTTGTGTTCGATGCCTTGCCAGGCCGGGTTCTTGCGGGGTGGACGCCGGTCTGGATCGCCGATGCCGTCTCGCCAGTCGTAGCCGCTCACAAAGTTGCCACCCGGCCAGCGGTACACCGGAGAGTCGAGTTCCTTTAACAGCGCGAGCGTGTCGGCTCGCATGCCGTTCACGTTGTCCGCGGGCATGAGGGACACCGTGCCGACCCAGGCACCGTTTGGCGCGGAAATGGTCAAGCGCGCGTCGTCGGTCGAGGCCTGCGCGGTAAACGACAAGGGATACTTCTGATAATCGCTGGCGAGCGTTTCGATCCGGCAGACGGCCTTATCCCCCTCTCCGTCGCCCCAGATGAGGGCGACTTCGACAGGTCCCTCACCGGCCAACACGATGCGGCCGGTGTAATTCTTTCCATTGAGAATGCCAAGTTCGTGCTGTTCGATGCTGCCTTTCACGAAAGGGGTGTGCTCTCCGACGTAAGAGGATCCCGCGATCATTTCCACGAATCCGGTCGAGCGCCACGGCGACTCCTCGTGGTTCACTGCATAGTAGAACTTGCGATCTTCCAACATCTCCGCCCATATCCCGCCGTAGATGCAACGCCCAAGGTGTTCGATGAATTGACCGTAGATGTATTTCGAGATGGGCGGTCCGGTCTTGGAAACGTCAATGGTCGCGGAGGGCGTAAGACTCTGATCGCCGATCCGTTCGAGTGCGAGATCGTCGTACCAGGCCGTGCCCTTCGCCTGCCCCCAACCGCCGAGCAGGCAGTTGATGGTGATGGTGTCGGTTGGCCCGGTCTCGAATTCCACGACGACCTGGGTCCAATCCGATGTGCCGGCGATCGCGGGAGTCTTTACCGTGGGTCCGCCATGAAGGTTGAGCAACGCGCCTTCGCCCGAGGTAGGCTCCAGGTTCGCAGTTTTGATCCAACCTGAAAGGCGGTAGATCGAATAGGGCTCAACGTCAGCCGTCCGGAACCACGCGGCATCACCGCCGGAATCGGACGAGATGCGCACGCATCGGCTGTTCTCACGCCCTTCAGCCACGTAATCAAATGTCGCGTTGCCACCCCAGAGGTGCGTATCCCAGCCGACGGGCTTGTTTGTGGGGTCCTCGAAGGACGGATTCAAGAGGACGTTGCCTTCGGCTGCTCCGAACGTAAGTCCGGCTACTACGGCCAACACCAACATCGGATCCCCTCCCCCGTTTCGCGCCGCGAGTCGAAGAGCTGAAGACCGCCCGGGAGCCGCAGCGATGGCGGCCCCCCGGGCGGGCGATTATTTGTTCAAGGCTTTGACCTTGGTCTCGATGAGCTTCTGAATCTCGTTGAGCCGCTTCTTCGACTCGGCTTCGCAGCGCATCACCAATACGGGCGATGTATTTGATGCACGGAGCAAGCCCCAGCCGTCTTCGAACTCAATGCGAGCGCCGTCGATGGTGTTGACGTTGAGACCGAGTTCTTTCTTGAAGTACTGCGTGGCTTCCGCGACGATGTCGAACTTGCGGGACTCGTCGGTCTCGATGCGAATCTCTTCCGTGACGAAGGTCTCCGGCACGTTGGCGAGGTGATCGTAGAGAGTCTTGCGGCCTTTCGACAAGAACTCGAGCAGGCGCGCCCCGGAGTAGATGGCATCATCAAACCCATACCAGCGGTGTTTGAAAAACATATGGCCGCTCATCTCGCCAGCGAGCTGCGCTTTGTGCAGTTTCATGGCGGCCTTGATAAGGGAATGACCTGTCTTCCACATGATCGGTTTGCCGCCGTGCTTCGCGATGTCGTCGTAGAGCGTGCGCGAACTCTTCACTTCACCGATGACGGTCGCGCCGGGCTTCTCCTTCAGCACGTCGCGCGCGAAGAGAATCAGGAGCTTGTCGCCGAAGATGACATTGCCCTTATTGTCGACCGCGCCAACGCGATCCACGTCGCCGTCGTACGCGATACCGAGATCGGCCTTGGACTTCTTGACGGTCTTGATGAGTTCCTTCAAATTCGCGGGGACCGTTGGATCGGGATGGTGGTTGGGGAATGTGCCATCCACGTCGCAATACAGGGGAATCACTTCGCAGCCGAGCTGCCGGTAGAGTTCCAATCCGACGGGACCACCGACGCCGTTGCCGCCGTCGAGCACGACCTTCAGTTTGCGCTTCAATTTGATGCCGCTCGTGATGCGCTTGATGTATTTCGGCACCAGATCCATGCGGGTGATGGTGACGGACCCCTTCGCCTTGGGGAACTTGCCGGCCTTGGCGATCTGCATCAGCTTCTGGATCTCTTTGCCGTGCAAGGTTGCCTTGCCGATGGCTACTTTCATCCCGTTGTACTCTTTGGGATTGTGACTGGCGGTGATCATGACGCCGCCGTCGACGGGAAGCGTGAAGAGTCCGAAATAGACCAACGGCGTGGGGACCTCGCCGATGTCGATCACGTTGACGCCGCATGAGGTGATACCGTCGATAATGGCGTTGGCGTAAGCCTTCGACGTAAGACGCCCGTCACGGCCAACCACGACGCAATTGTGCTTCTTCTTGCCGCGGAGATAGGCGCACATGGCTTTTCCCACGACTTCATACGTCGATTCATCCAAGTCCTTGCCGGCGATTCCGCGGATATCGTATTCGCGAAAGATGTGTGGCTTGATCTCCATACCGCTCTCCTTGTTATGGCTGCGCAGCCGGATCACCTTGCCGCCGGCT
>CAZWDH010000115.1:0-19567 GCA_964632865.1 uncultured Nitrospiraceae bacterium | reverse complement strand
TCGATCTCCCACACGGTGCCGCCCATGGGCTGCCACTGCCAGAACATCAGCGCCAGGGCGGCGTTCGTGAACAGGACGTAGGTGCTGCGTTCCGCCGCCTTCGGGACGATCCGGGTCCACATCTTCTTGAACGATTTCCGGGCCATGATGCTGTGCTGCAGGGCAAAGACCGTCAGCAAGCCAACATTCACGGCGAGGGCCGTCCAGAAGGGTACTCGTGGTTCCGCGTCCAGCGAATTGGACACGATTGTGTTTCCAACGAATCCGACCGCATACACAAAGACGGCCAGAAACAGCACGTACGATATGGCGCCGTACACAAAAATCGTAATCCTACCTGACATTGTTCTCGTGCCTCCCTCTCTTGGTGAAAGCCTGCCAGAGCAACCGATCCAGCAATTGCTGGGTCCGAGCCCAGGTTTCCGGCGTCATCTCGACACCGTCCTGGTCCGCGACCGTTCCCGTGGCCGGCACATCCCCTCCAGCGTCGGGATTGGTCGACGGCTCCGCATGGGCCTTCGCACTCACCTCGTTTGGTTCGATGCGCTTCAATTTCACGTCCCCTTGGGTACTGCTTCGGGTTTCGTGCGCCCGCAACCGGCGGGCACGGTTGGGGAGAACAAGTGGCGTGCCAAGGAAGGTCCAAACGCGGAAGGTATTGTTGTTTGGGAAGTTAGAGAAACATCAGGGACAGCAGAGATATCAGGGACGGGTTGCGAAGTTTCGCGAATCGTGAGATCTCGCGAATGTAGCGCAGGCGTCCTCGCCTGCATTCTTTGTGACTGTTTGCGCGCGCCCCGCGCCCGTCCAGAAGCAGGCGAGGACGCCTGCGCTACTTTGCTCACTCCCCGGCCCGTGGGCGGTTACGTCTGGCGGGGGCGTTGGATTCCGAGGGCTTTCATGCGCGAATTGAGCGTAGAAGGGTTCATGCCTAGGAGGCGTGCCGCGCCGGTATCCCCGGAGACTTTCCAATCGGACGCATCGAGGGCGCGCACAATGTTGGCCCGTTCAAGCTCCTGGATCTCTGCGACGGTCTTGATGGAACCATTGTCGGCAGAGTCGAACGCAACCGATGCTGAAGTACCCGAGCCGCTCTCAGGGAGTGCGCGCGTGAGGTTCAGCCGCCCATCTTTCGCAGTGATCACGGCGCGTTCGATGACGTTCTGAAGTTCGCGGACGTTGCCGGGCCAATTGTAGGCACACAACCGCCGGGCGTCGTCTTGCGTGAGCGGTTGAACAGGGCGGCCTATCTCCTTGCCGTACTTCTCGGCGAAAGCTTGGGCCAACAACGTAATGTCTTCACCCCGGTCGCGGAGCGGGGGGTTTTCGAGTGGAAAGACGTTCAGCCGGTAGTAGAGGTCTTCGCGGAACGTCCCCTCCTCGATGCATTGCCGGAGATCGCGGTTGGTCGCGGCGATCACACGCACATCGACCTCGCGCGTTTGGGCGCTGCCGACAGGTTCGAACTCGCCCTCCTGCAAGACCCGAAGCAGCTTCGACTGGAGGTCGATGGGTAACTCCCCCACTTCGTCGAGAAAGATCGTGCCGCCATCGGCGAGGGCAAAGCGGCCGTCGCGCTTTTGGGTGGCGCCGGTAAAGGCGCCCTTCTCGTGTCCGAAGAACTCGCTTTCGATAAGCGTCGCGGGAATCGCGGCGCAATTGACCCGTATTAAGGGCTTGTTCTTCCGCTTGCTGCGACCGTGAATGGCGCGGGCGATGAGTTCCTTGCCGGTGCCGGTTTCGCCGAGAATCAAGACCGTGGCATCGGTACCGGCGACCTGCTCGATATCTTGCGCGACGCGAAGGATGGGCGGACTGTTCCCAATGATTTCGTCGAAATTGTGGAGTGCTTGGATTTCTTCGCGTAGGTAAGCGGTCTGGTCCGTGAGGGCCTGGATGCGACGCTCGGCATCGAGTCGGTCATTGACGTTGCGCAGGATGAGCGTGTGGAAAGCCGCGCCCCGCATTTCATACCGGGACAGCGTCGCCTCGGCCGCGAAGGCTTCGCCGCTGGCGGTGCGCGCTTCCAGGCCGCCGGCAATCCACAGGAAACGCTGGCCATCGGGCAACGCGTCCAGCTCCTCGAGGAGTCCGCAAAGCTTGTCCTTGCTCTCTTGCGACAGGTAGCGTCCGAAATCCTTGCCGGCGACATCGGACTCGCGGGTGCCCAGGATCTTCTCCGCGGCAGGGTTCATCATGGTAATGACGCATTCCGAGTCGAGATCGATGATGGCGTCGAGAGCGCTGTCTACGAGCCGTCCGAGTTTTTCCTCCCGTTCGCGCAACTCCGCCTCGGCCCGGAGCCGGCGCAATTCCGCCGCGGCGCGTGCCGCGAAAATGCGGAACAAGGCCTGCGTCTTGGGTTCTTCCGGCATGGGGCGGACATCCATCACCGCGAGATGGCCGAGGACCTTGCCGTCTATGTCGAGCAATGGTGCGCCCATGTAGCTCACAGCACCGATCTGCTTCACGTCGGGATCGTCGGGATAGAGTTCAAGAACGTTCTCGGCGTAGTGGACCAGCCGGGATTCCTCGACGACGACTTCGCAAGGTGTGCCGTCGATCTCGTGCTCGTAGCCATCGAGCCATTCGCCGTTCATCCAGAAGGCGAGCGCGCGCAGTTTGCGGGATTCCTCGAGGTACTCGGTCACCCAGGCACCATGCGTATGTAATGCTTTCGCGAGGTTCTCGACAAGCGCGGCGAAGAAGCGATCCCCGGTCGCCGTGGCAGTCCCTTCCAGGATCGACTTCAGCACTTCATGTTCGTCGAGACCATGCAGGGGCGGTTGTTCGGCCATGTCTCAACACTCCACCTTGTCCCCTCACCAGTGGGGATTTTACCGGACAAGTATATGATACAGCACGTGAAGGACGTTTTGGTACACTAGCGACGTGAACGCGGGGCCTACAACGATCGATGGCAGCCCTCCCTCGTGTGGCGGTTATGCACCCGACTGGGGCAAGCCGTATGGATTCTGGAAGACCCTCGGAATTGGGATATGCATCTTCACGCTGACGCATTATGTCGTATGGCTTTCCAATCCGCTTATGCAGTCCATCCTGTTTCCTTTACTGATGTCCGACAAGGATTTCGCTTTTGAGACTCCGGATATTGACCTGATTCTTCGGCAAGGACTTTTCTTCGGAATCGGCGGTTGTATCATGGGCGTTGTCGGAAGTTTATTCGTCGCACTTGCCGTATTTCAGAGCAACACGCCTGCGCGCACGTATTTTGGCTCCGGCACCGTGAAGATTCGACAGACGGGTCTGTACGTTTCCGTGTCCGTACTCTTGTTCATTGCGTTCTGGCTTCTGATCCGGCCGATGCAAGGAACGCCAGACTATTGGTCTAATCTGTATCGCAGCGCGCATCCACTCGTATGGTTGTGGATTGGATTAGGCATTCTTGGTCCACTGTACGAGGAATTGTTTTACCGTGGATTCCTCTACGCGGGTATGTGTCAATCGTTCCTTGGCCCCAAGGGGGCCATAGTCGTAGTGGCACTGCTTTTTGCCGTTTCGCACTATCATTACGGCGTCTTGGGTGTCGCGTGGATATTCATATTGGGAATGCTACTCGGAGTTGCGCGTCACCGCAGTGATACCGTGCGGATTCCCATTCTTATGCACATGGCGTACAACCTCGTGTTTCTGGCTTTCTGCGATGCGTCGGTCTAGTACACACATCATCCGACCTGTTATCTGAAGGGGTACGACCGCGTAATGACGCGCAATATCATCATCGTCGGCGCCGGATTGGCGGGACTTACTGCAGCGAGAGTACTGACGCGGCGTGGCATGGAGGTGCAGGTTGTCGAAGCGCGGGACCGCGTCGGTGGCCGGACGCTGGCGCAGGCGACAGCGATCGGGGATTCATTGGACCTGGGCGGGCAATGGATCGGGCCGACACAGGATCGCATGGCGGCGTTGGTGGACGAGTTCGGGCTGAAGTCCTACCGGCAGTATAACTCGGGAACGAAGGTATTGCGGGTCTGTGGCCGGAACCGGCAGTACACGGGTTCGATTCCCTCCATGCCGCTGTTGAGTCTCCTCGATTTTCAACTGCTTCTGAACCGACTGGACCGCCTGACCTCCACAATTGATCTGGAGGCGCCGCATCGTTCGCCACGCGCGAGCGAATGGGACGGCATGACGGTGGAAACGTGGAAGCGGCAGCACGTGAAGACGGCGACGGTGCGCGCGACCTTCGACACGGCTGTCGCCGCGATCTTCGCCGCCGATCCGGCTGAGTTGTCCTTCCTGCACTTTCTGTTTTACCTGCGATCCGGTGGTGGATTTCTGCGATTGGCGGAGGTGGTCAATGGCGCGCAGGAGACGCGGGTGCATGGCGGTATGCAGGCAATATGCGAGCGGATGGCGCAGGAATTCGGCGAGCGCGTCTTGCTCAGCGCGCCCGTTCGAGCGATTCGGCAATCGGACTTCGGCGTGACGGTCGTCACGGACCGGGGCACCTTTGACGGGGAGCGCGTTATCGTCGCCGTCCCGCCTGAGTTGGCGGGGCAGATCGATTACAGCCCGGAGCTTCCATCTGGACGGGTTCAACTGACGCAGCGCATGCCGATGGGATCGGTCATCAAGTGCATCGCCATCTATGAGTCGCCGTTCTGGCGGGACTCGGGGTTATCCGGCGAAGTCGTGACCGACGTGGGTCCGGTGAAATTCACGTTTGACGACACACCAGAGGGCTGCGAGCGCGGAGCGATTGTCGGATTCATTTCGGGCGCGGACGCGCGGACCTGGGCGAAACGAAGCGATGCGGAGCGGCGCGCCGCAGTGCTGAGTCAGTTTACGGAGTTCTTTGGTCCTCCTGCGGCCCAGCCAGTCGAGTATCTCGACAAGGTCTGGGCGGCCGAACGGTGGTCCGGCGGATGCTACGTGGGTCTCATGCCGCCGGGTGTCATGACGACGCTGGGGCCAGCGTTGCGCGAGCCCATCGGGCGCATCCACTGGGCCGGCGCGGAGACCGCGACGGAGTGGAACGGCTATATGGAAGGCGCAGTCCGCTCCGGGGAACGCGCCGCTGCCGAGGTGCTGGCGCGAGTGGGCGAATAGACACGGACCTACACCGATCTACACCGATCTACACCGACCTACACCGACCTACACCGACCTACACCGACCTACACCGACCTACACCGACATCACGGAGATCACGGCGCGCAGGACGCGCAAGACCGAGTTAGGACTTCCAACAAAAACGGGCGTGGGCAACGCCCACGCCCGAACTACTCCAGCCTCCAGTCTCCAGCCTCCAGCCTAATTCTGCTGATTCTTCGGCCAGGGCGATTCCAGAATCGCTGCCTCATCAAAACTGATGTGCAGGATCGTCGTGCGCAAGTTTGTGGTGCACACGATATGAATCTTGCCGTCCTTCGTTTGGATGGCGTAGGGGTACGCATACGAATTCTCCCCGCCCATGACGTCGCGCCGATGGGGATAGGTCTTGTCGTCATCGGTCGAGATGGCGACGGTCAGCGGGGTGCGCTCATTCATGTTGTCGTTGTAGACCAACATGAGATGGCCGTTCTGCAAGCGGAGGAAGGCCACCGCCGAGTTCGGGTTCTTGAACTCCGTGTCGACGGCGTCGCTCCAGGTGTAGCCGCCGTCGCGGGACTCGGCGCGCAGCGTGTAACCCGTCTCAGTGGGTTCAAAGTTGCCGCCGCGGCGGATGTAAGCGACGAGGTATTCATCGGAGATCTGCGCGGGTTCGGCTTGGAGATTACCCGTCGGTGAGTGGATGAGATTGGTTTGGCTCCACGTCTTCTCCGTTGGGTTGTAGCGCATGAAGAACGACGCCGTGTCCTCGGCCGTCCGTTCCGTATCTTCGCCGCGCTCGATGTACATGGGGAGCAGATAGTCCCCGTTGTTCAACACGATGGGCGCGCCCTTTGCCATGGCGCCTTCTTCCATGTGGAACATGAAGGAATCGGACCAGGTCTTCGCGCCATCCTTGGAGATCTTCGCCTTGACGCGGGCGTTGGACCAGGTATCACCGTAGCGGTTCACATAAAACAGCCAGACGATGCCATCGGGCGCTTGCCAGACGATGGGATTACCTTCGCCGCGATCGGGAGTGTCCGCGATGACTTCGGGGAAGGTCCATTGGGTATCGCCTTTGACGAGACGGGACCCGTAGACAGCGGTGTCGTCTTCGTATTCGCCCGAGCCGCCGTAATACGTGATGTAGAGGTCGCCGTTATCGAGTTCGGTGATGGAGGCGGGATGTTTGTATCCGCCCGGATGTTCGGCTCCGAACACGCGTTCACAGGTAATGCTGGTCTTAATGCGGTGATCGATAGTCGGGTCCGCTATTGCCGAAACGGCAATCAGCAGCGCGACAACTGGAATCAATACGCGTTTCATTCGATTACTCCCCTTCAACGTTGCTTGGATTGGATGAGTGCGCCAACCGGCGAGAGGACAGCATAGCGACTTTTCGAATCGCGGGGCAAGCGTTATCAGGCTGGAGGCGGGAGGCTGGAGGAAGAAGCGGACACGGACTTGCACGGACCCACACGGACGGACACGGAATTGCACGGACGGCCGCGGTCCTGTCGGGCGGATTGAGCGAAGGGTTCAGTTTGCGGGCGATGCAATATGAGAGGGCGCGGGATCGTGCCATGGCTCGGTCATGTCGAGGCGCCAATTTGCCAAGGCTTGGGTCCAGGCTTGCCAGCGGCCGGCAAGATCATCCTGCGTTTCTGTGTAGCGAAGTTCACCGGCGTGGTTCTTGTATTCGAGTGGGTCCTGCGCCAAGTCGTAGAGTTCGGCGTATTTCGGGTGGGGATCCACGTAGCGAATGTACTTCCAACGCTCGGTGCGAATACCGTCGCTCGCGGGGATGACCGGTTCGCGCACCGCCCCAAAGTGGTGTTCGAAGAAGCACTCTTCTCGCCAATCCGGCCAGGCGCCGCGCACCCACGGAGATAGATCGCGACCCTGAACGGCGTTGGGAATGGGCTCGCCCGCCAATGCCATCATGGTCGGCGAGAGATCGATGTTCAACGACATGGCCTCGCAGCGTCGGCCCTTGAGGCGCTCGGGCACCCGCGGGTCGTGGATGATTAATGGGGCACGGATGGATTCCTCGTGCAGGAGCCACTTGCCCGCGAGGCCTCGTTCGCCATTAAAGATCCCCTGGTCGGACGTGAAGATGACGATCGTATTGTCCGCGACTCCCTGCTCCTCCAACGCCGCCATGATTCGGCCGACTTCGCGGTCCACTCCGGAGATGAGGCGGTAGTAGCCTTTCACGGAGCGTTGGTACGCTTCCGGCGTGGCGAAGCGCATGTGCCAGCGGCGGCGTCCTTCGGAATCGCGGATGAAGGCGGGGAACCGGTTGTAGAAGTACGGCGCATCCTTGGGCGGCGGCGGGATTTCGTCGTCCTTGTACAGGGCGTCCAGCGCAGGGTCATAGAGGTATTGGCGAGGGTCTTGGTCCTGCACATGCGGCGCTTTGAAACTGAGGGACAAACAAAACGGCTGGTCCGCGTTCGCGGACTTGATGAAATCAACCGCCTTTCCGCCAAGCTTCGCGGTGAGGTGCGGTCCGCCTTCCTCGCCCTGCGCGAACTCGCCAGTGGCTTCTTTCTGGAAGTAGAACCCTTGTCCCTCAAAGCCGTCGAAATAGTCGTAATCGTTTACGGGCAGTTCGCCACCAAGCCCATATTTGCCGATGAAAGCGGTGCGGTATCCCGCTTCGCGCAGAACCGAGGGATACGTGATACGCGACAGCTCCGGCGTCAGCGGCGTCGCGAAGTCTTCGATCCCATGGCAGCGCGTGTGAAGACCCGTGAAGATGCTCGCGCGGCTGGCCGCACAGATGGGCGTCGTGGCGAAGTGGTTGGTGAAGAGCATGCCGCCTGCGGCAAGGGCGTCGAGATTCGGCGTGTGCACGATGGGATTGCCCATGCACCCGAGCGAGTCCCAGCGTTGGTCGTCGGTGAGGAGGAACACGATGTTGGGCCGCTTGCCGCCGTGCGTCGGGGCTTGCGTGAGTCCCGCGCATCCCAAACCCGCCGCAGCGGCACCGATGGCCGCGTTCTTCAGTAGGTCGCGCCGTGTAATGCCCGAGCGATTCGCCTCTGCCATATCCCCTCCTCTATCCGATTTCCTTGAGTTCCCGCTCGTAGTCTTCCGGCGTATCCATATCGCGCAGCACTCCCGGCGCCTGTACCGGCAAGCGGTGCACGTATTCGGGATGCCCGTAGATTAACCCGCGCAGACCGGTGTCGTCGAACTGGGTCATCACGTCATCGCGATATGACATGGAGATGATGATGGGATGTCCGGTGTCGTTGTCGTAGAGCGGGACGACGATCCCCTTCTCGACGGCGCGGAATCCCGCGATGAGGTGATCGATCGTCGGAGCATCGATCGAGGGCTGATCGCCCAATACGACCATGAAGCCCTCGGCTGCGGGTGTGACTGCTTGTAGTCCCGCCCGTATCGACGTGAGCATGCCGTCCTTGTACCTCGGATTCTCGACAAAGGTTACGGGCTTGCCGAGCAGCGCCGCTTCGACGGCCTGTACGTCGTGCCCGGTCACCACGATGGTCTGGGCAATTTCGCTGGCGAGGACCTGGGACACGATGTGCTCGATAACGGTCTTGTCGCCGTACGGAAGCACCAGCTTCTGACGACCCATGCGGCGGGATTCGCCCGCGGCCAATACAATCGCAGCGATCATTGGGGAACAAACTCCGCCATGGGTTTAACGACGCCGGTCTTCTTGCGCCGGACGGCCACGAGTTCCGCCGCGATGCTGGTCGCGATCTCCTCAACCGAGAGTGCGCCGATATCGAGTCCGACGGGCGCGTGGACGCGCTGAAAGTCGTTCTCGGTAGCGATGCCTTCCTCCAGGAACCCCTGCCGGATGATATGGACCTTGCGGCGGCTTCCGATCATCCCGATATACGCCGCGGAAGAATGAATGCATTCCTTGAGGACCACGCCGTCGTGCCGGTGACCGCGCGTGACGATGAGAATGTAGGTGGTCGCATTGATGGGAAACTCCGCGACTGACTTTGGAATATCGCCGCAAATGGTTCGTACGCCTTCGGGATACAAACTCGGCTGCGTGAATGCCGGCCTGTCGTCAACGACGGTCACCTCGAACCCCAGCCACGTTGCGAGCTTCGCCGTAGCCTGCCCCACGTGACCGCCTCCGGCAATGAGCAGCGTGGGTGTCCGCTCGATGGGTTCGAGGTAGTAGGAGGTGTCGTTCGCCGTAAAAAGTTGAGGTCGCGCCTTGTCGAGGCAGGCCTGAAGCTGTTCGAGCGTAAGTCTGATGTCCTCGGGAAGTGGGGCGTCTTCCTCCCAACAGATGGCCTTGCCGGAATTGGCAGGATCGCCGTCGGCAACCGTAATCAACACACCACGACGGCCTTCGTGAATAAGCGTGGCTGCGCGGACAAAAGCATCGCGGTTCTTCGCAGGCGCGGGATCGATGAAGACCCGGACATTGCCACCGCAGATCAGGCCGTCGTCCCAGCCGTAGTCGTCATTGAGGTTGAGGTCGAAGAGCAGCGGCGTGCCGCCATCCAGCGCATCTAAGGCCCGGCGACGGGACTCCGCCTCTAGGCACCCGCCGCCCAAGGTGCCGTGGATCGCACCGGATGGTTCGAAGATTGCCTTGGCGCCGGCCTTCTGCGGCGTCGAGCCGGTAGCCGTAACGACTGCGGCGAAGGCAAACGGCGTATTGCTATCGATAAGGCTGACGAGTTTGGCGTAGAAGTTCATGGGGGCAGTCTACGGGGCAGGCGATTGGGTATCAACCCGGGAGTACACGCCGACGTTGCCCTCCTTGCACTATCTCCGGGCCGGTGTTAATGTGGATGTTGCTGTCAGGGTTCGTCGCAAGGCGCCGTCAGGTGCGTGCAAGGACTGACTTGCTCGGTCCTTTCCTGTCGCGATGCGAACCCCTAGTTCCAAAGAACGCTGGAGGATTGTTCGTATGCCGACTCATGACAAGCCGGAGGAACATTCGGGGCTGTCCCGGCGTGGATTCCTCAAGACGGTGGGTGCGGGAACGGTTGCCGGAGGACTGGTCCGCGAAAGCGGAAGCGCCGCCACCGTCGCCGCGCAAGGCCCGGATGTCGCCGGCCCCGCCGCGATTCCTCTCAAACTCTCGATCAACGGAAAGACCCATTCGCTGAATGTCGAGCCGCGCGTCACGTTGCTGGACGCGCTGCGCAACTACCTGGATCTCACCGGCAGCAAGAAAGTCTGCGACCGCGGCACCTGCGGCGCCTGCACGGTGCTACTGGACGGGAAGCCGGTGTACTCGTGCACGCTGCTCGCGGTCGAAGCGCAGGGCCACAAGATTACTACCATTGAAGGGCTCGGTTCGCCCGATGAACTTAGTGCGTTGCAAAACGCCTTCGTGGAATATGACGCGCAGCAGTGCGGGTTCTGCACGCCGGGGTTCGTGGTGGCGTGTACGGCTTTCGTCAAAGACCATCCGAATGCGACGCTCGAGGAAGTGCGCGCGGGGCTCGGCGGCAACCTCTGCCGTTGCGGCACCTACCACGGCATTACGGAAGCCGTGCTCCAGGTCGCGAAGGGAGGTGCGTGATGGCAAAGAACGCATGGCCCGCAGCAGACAAGCGCGACTTGATTGGCGAACGTATCAGCCGTTTGGACGGTCCTGTAAAAGCCACTGGACACGCCAAGTACGCCTACGATATGAACCGGCCCGGCCTGTTGTACGTCAGGCTGGTCTGGGCGCCCTACGGTGCGGCCAAGATTCAATCCATCGACACCAGCGCCGCGAAAGCGATTAAAGGCGTCGCGGGCGTTTGGAACGAAATGAACGAAGGCGACGAGATCGTTCATGCGGGACAGATCGTGGCGACCGTTGCCGCGACCTCCGAGGAAATCGCGCAAGAGGCCTGGCGCGCGGTCAAAGTCGCGTACGAGGTGAAGCAGCCTCAGATGAACGACACGGTCCTCGAGAACGCGGACGAGAAGGAACAGCGCGACGAGATACCCGACGCGGCAACGGTGGACAAGGCCTACGCGGATGCCGAGGTAAAGATCGACGGGCATTACGGCCTTGCTCCTATCACCCACTGCTGCATGGAATCGCACGGTCAAGTCGCGGAAATGAAAGACGGCGACCAATACATCTGGCCGTCGACGCAGAATGTATCGGCCTACGCGGCCGGGTTGACCGACGCCGCAGGACTTCCGGCAAGCCAGATTCATGTGGACTGCCAATACATGGGCGGCGGTTTCGGGTCGAAGTTCTCGTCGGATCAGTGGGGCGCGATCTGTTCGCGTATCTCGAAAGAGACGGGCAAACCCGTCAAGCTGATGCTGGAGCGCGACCAGGAGTTGATGGTCGCGGGCGCGCGCCCATCGGCGTTCGCCAACGTCAAAGCGGGCGCCACGAAGGACGGCAAGATTACGGTGTTTGACTCCATATGCTGGGGCTCGGGCGGCATGGGTACGTCGCGCGGTCTCGGCGTACCCTACGTGTTCGGGAATGTGCCGAACATACGCCGTGTCGCGCGGAACGTCCGCACGAACCGCGGCTCCCAACGGGCCTGGCGCGCGCCCGGTCATCCACAGGCGTGTTTAGTGACCATGGCGGCGCTTGAAGATCTCGCGGCGGCAGCCAATATGGATGCACTCGAGTTCTTCCTCAAGAACCTCGACCTGACGGAACGGCCCGACGTCTATCGCGAAGAACTGCAGATCGCGGCGGACATGATTGGTTACAAAGAGAAGGCCCACCTGCGCGGCGACTCGGGCGACGGACCCGTAAAGCGGGGTCTCGGCATATCAATTCATATGTGGGGCGGCGGCGGGCACAAGTCAGAGTGCAACTGCACGATCAATCCGGACGGCTCCGTATCCACGTCATTGGGAACGCAGGACCTCGGTACGGGCACGCGGACAGTGGTGGGCATCGTCACGGCTGAAACGCTGGGCCTGCCGCTGGAGCGTGTGCAAGTCAACATCGGCAAGGACCAGTACCCCCCGTCGGGTGCGTCCGGCGGCAGCACAACCGTGGGCGGCGTTTCTTCGTCCTCCCGCGACGCGGCGACGAACGCACTCAACATGCTGTTGGAGAAAGTGGCGCCGTCGCTGGGCGTCCCCGTGGACCAGCTCGAAGCCTGGGACGGAAAGATCCAGGTGGTTGGCGATCCCAGCAAATCCGTCACGTGGGAGAAGGCGTGCAGCATGCTCGGCCAGATCTCGATCACCGGGACAGGCAGCAAACCCACTTCCGACGGCACCGTACTCGACAACAGCGGCGTGGGCGGTGTCCAGATGGCAGACGTTTCGGTGGACACGGAAACGGGCCGCGTCACGATCAACGAGTTCGTCGCGGTCCAGGACTGCGGCCTCATCATCGATCTGAAGACAGCAGAGAGCCAGGTCTACGGCGCGATGATCATGGGCGTCACGTACGCGTTGTACGAAGAGGCGATTTACGATCCCGCCACGGGCCGGATGCTGAACGCCGACATGGAATTCTACCGGCTCGCGGGTCTGGCGGATGTGGGAACCTTGAAGGTCCACATGATGACGGGCCCCGGATACGACGAGCGCGGCGTGATCGGGTTGGGCGAACCGCCGGTGATTTCGCCGGGTGCCGCCATCTCGAATGCCGTCGCCAACGCGTGCGGCGTCCGTGTATCGACGTTGCCGCTCACTCCGGATCGGGTCATCGCGGCCCTGGAACAAGGAGGGAAACTCGCATGAAGTCCTTTGAATATGCGGCGCCTCAGAATCTGAACGATGCGATCGCCCTCCTCTCCTCCGGTGAAGGGGCGGTCGTCCTCGCGGGAGGCACGGATCTCGTCACGTCGATGAAGCAGGGAATCGTGTCGCCTGCACGGTTAGTCAGCCTCAAAGCGGTTGAGGAATTGAAGGGCGTCGACGCGTCCGGCGATACCGTGAAGATCGGTGCCATGACGTCGTTGGCTGAACTCGCTTCGAACGAGTCCGTCGCCAAGCTATATCCGTCCATCGTAACGGCGGTGAACAAGATCGGAAGCGCGCAGATCGTGAACATGGGAACCGTCGGCGGCGACCTGTGCCAGCATCCCCGGTGCTGGTACTACCGCAATGGGTTCGGACTTCTCGGCATGGAGAACGGAAAACCATTGATCCCCGATGGGGAGAACAAGTACCACGCCATCTTCGGCAATGACGGCCCGGCCAAGTTCGTGAGCGCATCCAGCCTGGGACCCGCCCTCGTGGCGTTGGGCGCAACGGTCACGCTTCGTGGCGCGGACAATCAGTCGCGCGACGTTCCAGCCACCGAATTCTTCAAGACTCCGCAATCACCAGAGGATCCATTGACAGCGGTGGCTGCCGGTGAAGTTGTTACACACGTAGTAATCCCAGCGAACGCCACCAAGAATGCGACCTACGAGATCCGCGAACGGGAAGGTCTCGACTGGCCGTTGGTCACAGCCACGGTCGTATACACCGACAACGGCGGAAAGGCCCAGGATGCGCGGGTCGTGCTGGGTCATGTGGCGCCGACTCCCTGGATTGCGACAGGCGCGGCCGCGGCCCTCGAAGGAAGGGCCGTTGATGAATCTTCCGCGGCAGAAGCCGGAGCGGCTGCGGTGGACGGCGCGACGCCACTGAGCAAGAATGGGTACAAAGTGCAGCTAGCGAAGGTCGCAGTAAAACGCGCTGCGTTGGCGACGGCACAGGCCTGACCGGCCCCAAATCGGAGGTAGGAACCATGGCGAATCCAGCCAGCAATAACCTGTTTACGTGTAAACATTTGCGCTCCAAAGAGATGTACTACCAAGCCGACCAGCGCGACGGGGACCAGTACTCCGGCGGCGCTTACTGGTGCGCCAAGAATCACGAGTCCTTCGGGCCGGACGGCGGGGTCGTGGAACGTACGGAATGTACGCCGGACCGCACGTGTTTCCAAGAGTAAGTGCAAGTCTGACCGCGCGCCGCAGCGCGTGGGGGTGAAAACTTCTCTGGTGGAGGCTTCTGTTATGAAATACACGGCCATGCTTACGGCTTTGGCTCTGGTGCTCTTTCCCGGCGTCACGCCAAGTACGGGTGACGATGATATCCAAGGCAAGTATGTAGAAACCCGATCCTGTGACGTGTTCACAGGACCCTGTTTCGCGAACGGCGAAGTGGGTGTCACGGGAACCGAAGCCATTCTGACTTGGTCAGTTGACGAGGGCGTATGGAATGGCGTTTCGCTTGATGGGATGAACGTGATCGCCGTTGTACGTGCGAATAACACCTTGGGCAATCCGTATCAGACCGCCCTGCCTGCGAAATGTGTTTTGATTGTCGACTCGGACGCGACGGATGCGCAACGCGCAGCGCTAGCGGACTTGGCGGGCAATCTCGGTGGCGACCTCACCGCCGATGTCGTTGAAGTGAAGACTGCTCCCATCACGGCACAGATCGGCGAATGTAAAGCATCCGGCTGCGCGCGGGTCGAGGCCGAAGGATTGGTGGAAGTCGCGACCCGGTGTCTGGGCGGCGACGACCACATCTGCGGCAACGAAAGCACCTTCTATCCCCCGCTGACGATCGTAGACGACGCCATGCCGGCATATACGAACGTTGCGAGCTACCAGGGCGACGGCTTGGGCATCAAGTTCTCGAATGTCGACCGCCGTAGCGCCTTCCTTGCCACCTTTTCCCGTTCGTAATTAGCGGAATCACGATGTATCATGGGAGTTCGGATGCCTCAACGGTCCCCGGACTCCCATTTTCTCTGGGCGCCAGTTGAATTTGTGGAGATCGCAGGCGTCTTGATGACGACACTTGTCTGATAGCGAAACGAGAGGAGATCACGCAGTGATGCGGACGACTTTTTCACGATTGTTGTTGGTCGCCATGTGCGCAGCTTTTTCACTTCCGCTGGTCGCCCATGGGGAATCGCTGACGCTGAAGCAGGCGGAGGTTGCCCCGCCTGATGAAGTCGTAAGTGAAATGCGCGACGTACTCGATCCGAAGGCGGTACAATTGTTGGACGGCGATAAGCCGATCTTTGAATTCTGGTTTCGTAATGATATCCCGCTGAAATCAACGCCCAGCGAGGGCGCGTCGGCATTGTCGCTGATCGACGAGGTCACCTACCTCGGGGCCGTCAGGGTTCACGAACGTCGCAAGGATTTCCGGAATGACGACATCGAGCCGGGCGTGTACACCATGCGGCTGGGAATTCTGCCTACGGACGGAAACCACCTTGGCACATCGCCGTTTCCGTATATGGCCGTACTCGTTCCCGCGCAGTACGACGAGGGGTTGGATGCGATTCCCGATCACGACACGCTCGCGGAGCTGAGCGGCCAGGATACCTACGCCGAGCACCCCAATTCGCTGAGCGTGCAACCGCTGGAAGACGGCGAGGCGGAAGGCGATTTCCCCCGCACAGGCGAAGGCGGGGACGACTGGCAGTTGGTCTACCTCAAGCTACCGGCGAAGGCCGAGGGCGCTGAGGTAGAACTGGCGTTCAAGATGGTGTACGAAGGTCACGGGGAGATCTGAAAAACACTCACTGTTCGAATAGCCCCTGAATATCCTCCCAGCTATCGGTCTCGATGATGCCGGCGCGGTCCATGTTGGCGATACCGGAGTTTTCCAATTCGCGGCGCAGTGTCGCGAGTTCCGCGATTGCTGCCTTGCGCTGGTCCATCGTCGCATCCGGATCGTTCACGACTGTGGCCGTATTGACACATTGTTCCGCGTGGCGGAGACCTTGCCGTAGAAACTCCACCCGCTCCGCGTAGACCGGTTCGTCCGCGTTCTTAGCGTCTTCCTGTGCACGCTCGAGAATCTCCCATGCAGGCGCGAAAACCTCCGGCGGATACAGTTCGTCGGCAACCAGCGCATAGTTTGCGTAGCGGCGGAAGCGGTCTTCCTGGGACCGGATGGTATCGGCGGACCGAGGGCTGTTCTCGATCGCGTAGTCTTCCCAATACGTGAAGTACTCTTCGACAGCGGACGCGGCGGGGCCAAACGCGCCGTAGTACTCGTCGAGCAGTTCTTCGATGTCCATCTCCGGGCGCACGTGGATACGCGCCAGAACATAAAGATTCGGGCCTTGCGCAGCCCATTGACCTTGCAGGGAGTCGAAGTCTGTCCCGGTCATGCCGTGGCGCGCGTAGAACTGAAACGCGTCGGCGAATTGGTGCATGTAGACCAGCGGCATGGTGTACCCGTCGAGGAACCAGTTGGGCCGGTAATAGACGCTCGCGCCGGACCGCTGCCAGCCCATCCACTGTTCCTTGATCCACTCCTGCTCCGCATCGGTACGCGGGAACCAGCCTGCCCATCGAAACCAGGGGACAAAGCCAATGACGATGTTGGGATGCAGCTTGATGTCCGGGTCCGGCGCCCAGAAATAATTCACGTAGGCGTACATGTGGACCCGCACATTGGGATCGATCTCCGCCGCTTTGGAACGAACCGCTTCAAGAAACCGCGCGTAGCGGTTGGATGCCTGCGTCGGTTCATAGGAGCGCTCGAGCCCGGCGGGGAGGTTGGTCAAGTTGGGCGGCGGGCCATTCCATTCGAGGCATTTCTCGCACAGGCAGGCGCCGGAGTCGTCGTTCTCCCCCACTCCGATGTTCACGGGTTGGTCCGGATACTTTTGCCGAAACTCCTGCCAGCGCCGGACGATCTCCGCGTGGAGTCCCTCGTTGGATACGCACATGGTGACGCGGTTCGGACGGTTGGGATCGAGAGGTCCGCGGGTGCCGTCGGCGTTCAGTTGAAACCAGTCCGGATGCGCCTCGCCGTACTCTTCCCACCAGCCTTCGAACGAGTGGCCTGAACCGGAACTGGGTTGGGCGTAGTAACTGTCGGCGGACATGCCCATGCGGTGGCGGCGCAGGAAAAGCGTCTGATTCTTCGCGTACTCGTCGCGGGCGTCCGGCGAAAAGGCCACGCGCTCATTCGCTTCCGCGAAACCTCTCGGTCCGAGACCGGGCCGCAGCAGCCGCTGGTTGAAACGCGGGACGATTGTTTCGTCCAGTACTGGTATCCGGATCGAGTCGGTCTTCGGAACATGCTCGCCGAGCGGACCCGGCCAGAGCCAGCGCACGCCGAGATAACGTTCCAGAATCTCGTAGACGCCCCAAAGCGCACCGGCATGGGTCATGCGCGTGTTCAGGGGATCGCCTTCGGCGTCCTTTCCCACGATGAAAAGCGCGTCACCAACGGTTCGCAACACGACCGCTTCGCTCGATGCCGCGTTCGCCTCGATTCCCGCATTGCGGGCGGCCTGGGTGGCGCCAAGATAGATCACGGGCCGCCCAAGTTCCGGTGCAGCGGGTTCATACACTACCTGGAGTTTCGCTCCGGTGGCTTTCTCTACGTGATAAACCAGTTCCTCAGCCGCGAACGTGGCGATGGGGAACGGATTCTCGGGAAGCACGATAATGGCTTTCGCTTCGGCATCGGCAACCAAAGCGACGGGCTCGGCCGCCGCGAGTGTCGCAAACACAGCGGTCATGATGGTTGCGAGCATGGTGTTACCCTTTGAAAAAGATGCGGTCGTTTGGACCCGCCGTTTACGGCTCCGGATTGAAGGCGTGAATCTTCACGTTGCGGACCGCGCCGCCGGTGCGCCATGTCGAAACCCCGAACGGGACGCAAGGCTGGACTTCCCAGCGGATGCCGATGGTGCGCCCGGTGGTCTCGATGTCGACCATCTGTTCGTCGTCAATCCAGGCCTGGATCTTATCCGGCGTCACGCGCACGCGAATCCGGTACCAGCGGTCCATCTCGAAGTCACGGAACTTGGCGGTCTCGTTGTTGTAGGCGTCGTAATAGTCGATGGACGAAATGCCGACGCAGGTGCCGCCCCAGCCGCCAACCACGAACGAGCAGGGGTCTTCGCCATAGGGGAAGGTCAACGCGCAGAAGAAGTCGCTCCCTTCCGTGCGCTTGGCGTCGAGCGTGACTTCGTAGTTCATCCGAACCAGGGGACCCCACCACGTAATGCCCGTCATGTCGTTGCCGGGGGCCATGTAGACGGTGCCGTCCTCGACGCGGACCTCACCGGTGTCCGTGAACTCGGCAACCTTCCAGCCCTTGGATTCGACGAACTCGGTGCGCAGACCTTCGCCTTCGTCGCCGATATTGTGCGTAATGACGAAATCGACGTCGGGCATGGTGCTTTCTTGAGGGGCCGCGGCGTCGCCTTCCTCACCGGTGCTGGCACAAGCGCCGGCCAAAGCAATCGCCGTGGCTGCGAGTAACGATTGGATTCCGTTCAAACGGCAGCGCACCATTGTTGTCTGTCCTTTCCGGGATTCATATCCGATTTTCTTCGCGACAGGAACGCACCTTCGCGACTGGGGAGCACGCCCGCAGTTGCCTGAATCATGCCATGCTATCCGTACTTAGCCCTGAAAATCCAGTGAGCGACGCGGATAAAGATCGTCTGGGCGGGGCAACTCCTGCCCGCGCGGAGGGCTCGCTGGTTTTGCTATGCTGTGAACGCCAGGGGAATACCTCCGACGCAACTGCAATATGAACGGAAACGGAGCACGTATGACCGGACAATCGGCGGAATTCGTAGAACGAACGCATTGCATCAATTGCGGCTCAACGCACCTGACAGATATTGCGAGCGGCCGTATCGGCGATGATCCCTTGCGTTCATTTCTTGAAAGCGATCCCTGGGGCGAGTCGCCCATGCCCTATATCGAGAATGCGGAATGGGCGTATACCCGCTGTGAAGATTGCCAGCAAACCTTCCACCGCCGAATCCTTGCGCCGGAGTGGGTGCAGAAGCACTACACGGACTGGGTAAGCCACGAGGCGATGCAACAGTTTTCAGCGGACCAGAACACGCCGGAAGGTCAGTTCCAGCGGGCCCGCGAGAACGCAATGCACGTATTGCGCATCGAGGCGCTCACGCGCGGCAATCGCGGCGGCGACGCGGTTCGTGTGCTCGATTTCGGGTGCGGGTACGGGGATTTTCTGGCCGTGTGCGACTGCTTCGGATTCGAGGCGAGCGGCATTGACTTCTCGCCGGACCGACGCCGCGAGGGCCGGGTGGAGATTCTGCCGAACATGGACGCGTTGAAGGCGACGGCGCGCGCGGAAAAGGGCTTCCACGCAGCGACGCTCTTCCAGGTGTTGGAACACGTGACGGAGCCTTTGGACGTCCTGAAGTCCGTGGGAGAACTCGTTCTGCCCGGCGGATTACTGGTGCTCGAAACGCCGGATTGCACCGGCGTCGCCGGTATCAAGACGCTCTCCGACTACCGGAACATCCATCCTCTCGACCACATCAACGGCTTTGTGCCAGCGACTCTGTGCAGCATCGCCCAACGCGCGGGATTCGACCCCATCGACCGCGGCGAGGCCCACGTCACCGCGGACTGGAAGCGCGCCGCGAAGACCGAGGTCAAACGGCTCGTCGGCCGGTACCGCAAGCCTGCCACGCAGCAATACTTCCGCAAACGGTAATAGTCTCCCAAAATAGGAAAAGGCCAACCCCACTGGGTCAGCCTCGATATCTTCGCTATGGTGCCGGGGAAGGGAATCGAACCCCCACTCCCTTGCGGGAACCGGATTTTGA
>CAZWDH010000114.1:0-19605 GCA_964632865.1 uncultured Nitrospiraceae bacterium | reverse complement strand
TCCGACCGCGCCAGCGCTACCGCCCGCTCCACGAAATTCCGCAGCTCGCGCACGTTCCCGGGCCAACGCCGTGCCCGAAGGTATTCGATCGCGTCGTCCGTAAAACCCAGGATCGGTCGCTTTGCGCGTTCCAGACTCAACTTGAGAAAGTGCTCGGCCAGGATCGGAATGTCAGACGGGCGGTCCCGCAACGGCGGCATGTTGATCTCGAGACCATTGAGCCGGTGATAAAGGTCCGAACGGAACTTACCGTCCTTGGCGAGGTTGTCCAGACGCTTGTTGCTCGCGGCGACCACGCGAATGCTGACCCGAGTTTCGCGGTTGTTGCCTAGGCGGGTAAAGGTTCCGGTCTCAATAACCCGGAGGAGCTTCGCCTGGTTCTCCAACGACAGATCCCCAATCTCGTCCAGGAACAGCGTACCGTCGTTGGCCTCCTCGAGGCGCCCCGCCTTGCTGTCCATCGCGCCGGTAAAGGCGCCTTTTTCGTAGCCGAACAATTCGCTCTCGAGCAGTTGCGCCGGAATGGCGGCGCAGTTCACCGTAACCATGGGACCGGCCGCCCGTTGTGATTCTTCATGGACCATCAGTGCGGCCAATTCCTTTCCCGTCCCCGTCTCGCCCTGGATCAAAATCGGCAATTCCGAAGGAGCGGCATTGGAGATCAGGTTTCGCACCTGACGGATTGCGCGGCTGCTGCCCATCAAGGTCTTGGCGCTCCGCGTCAATGCCCGCAACCGTTGATTGTCCCGCCGCAATAACTCGACGTGTTCGGTCGCGCGAAAATAGGGAGCAACCGTATTCGCGACCGACACGAGAAACTGCAATTCGTGCTCCCCGTATTGATGGTCAGATGCCTCGCACCGGACCAGCAAGGCGCCAATTCGTTGCTCGCTCAGGCTCATGGGCGCCACCAACAGTGTTGCCAGCCGCCGCTCTTCCAATTCTTTGTTGAAGATCGGCACCAGGAGTCCCCCTGGCTTCAGCATGGCTTTCTGGGTCTTGCGTTCGATTTCAATGGGCGGCTTGACGATTTCCCCCGCACTGCAGCTTGCCCGCGTGTAAAACCGCAGCTCGGGCGTGCCAGGACGCAAACGCGCGATCCACGCCGAAGACGGATTAAAGTAAATGCGCAACTCCTCAAAGACGCTCTTCATGAGGTCGGGTACCGTCAAGACCCTGCTGCACTTGCGCCCGATATCGTACAGGACGGCCAGCTCTTCCACCGAATTCGGATAAGCCATGGCGATCAATGCGGCGGTCTTGTCCCCTAGCACCGCCGATTGATCGCCCGCCAACTGTACGGTCGTGAACTCGTTTGGCGCTGACGTCTGCCCCGGGACTGCGCTACCATCACCATCCCGCGTGAGCAACAGTACCGTCCGACCCACGGCGAGTTCGTCGCCTTCCCGCAACGGACTCTCCGACACCGGTCGTCCGTTGACCAGCGTAGCATTGCTGCTGCCCAGGTCGCGCACAAGAAGTCCGCCGTCCGCCGCCACGATCTCGCAGTGCCGACGCGACACGAGCGAGTCGTCGATGGCGATTTGGCACTCGTTGCCGCGGCCCACCAAGACCGTCTCAACGCCTAGTGGCCAGGAACGCCCCTTGCTCGACCCGGTTTGTGCGCTCAGATAAAACAAAATCACCCTCCGGTGCCCATGACTGACGTGGTTTCTCGTTTAATCCTACCGGATGCCTGGTCCCGTTTCACCCGGACGGCCGCCTGCGGCAGTCGCATCAACCCGCCGCGCAAGGTCCAACTCGCCGTCAATCGCGCAGGTGGGGACCCAACTTCAGTCCCAAGTGCTTGCCCATTCTCGGACCCATGGTATTATACGGACGCGCTCCGCGCCATTGTGGGGACAACTATCCGGACCGCGTCGCGCGCCGTGAGAAGCAGAAATCGGACCCGGGGAAGTCCGAAAAGGGGGAAACCATGTCAGCCAACCGTCCAACTCGCCGTCGATTCTTGATGTCAGCCGGAACCGGCGCGGCCACCCTTGGCGCTCTGCCGCTTTCGCATTCCGCTGCGGCGCAACCGTCGGAGGCCGAGTCCGGTGCTCAACGCATCCCGCTCGCAAAGCTCAAGGAATGGGAATCCTGGAAGTACGGCATGTTTATCCACTACGGCATGAGCACCTATGTTGAAAACGAGTTGCCGGACGGCAAGGCCCCGGCCTCCACCTACGCTCCCACGGCTCTGGATGTGGACCAATGGGTGGCCGTCGCCCGTGACGCCGGCATGAAGTACGCCGTCCTCACGACGAAACACGTCGCCGGGCACTGCCTGTGGCCCACGAAGCATACGGACTACTCTGTGGTGAACAGCGGCGACACGACGGACGTGGTCGGCAAGTTCGTCGAATCCTGTGCGAAGCGCGGACTTCTCCCGGGGTTCTACTACTGTTCCTGGGACAACCACAACCGTTTCGGCAGCCAGACGCCTTCCGACGGCAAGCAGGAACTTCCCGCGTACACCACGTCCTTGTATCAGACTTTCCAGACCGCCCAGATCACGGAGTTGCTCACGCAGTACGGTCCCATCGCCGAAATGTGGATCGACATCCCCGGTGTATTGGGCCGTGGCTATCGGACCTTCCTTTATAACCACGTCGCCGCGGTGCAGCCCGATACCGTCATCATGATGAACAGTGGAATTTCCACGGGCGAGGACTACAACGTCGACTACGCCTGGCCTTCGGACCTTATCGCCATCGAACGCCGCATCCCGCCTGACCAGGGCCACAACCCCTGGCGCGAAATCGAGGGCAAACGCTACTACATGCCCGGCGAAGTCTGCGATCCCATCGGCAAGGAATGGTTCTACGTCGAAGGCGATGTTCCCCGCCCGGACGCGGAACTGCTGGAGCAGTTGCAGAATTGCCAGGCGCGCAACGTAAACTTGCTCCTCGACGTGCCCCCCGACAAGAGCGGTAAGATTCCGGACATGCATGTCCAGGCATTGAACCGCCTCGCAAAGAATGCGGGGCTCTAGCCGGAAGGAAATCGCGCAGCATAGTCCGGCAAGTAATGGCCTGAACTCCTTCCAAATCGGTGTCGGGATCGAAATGCTAGAATCGTTCGATACCGATACCGATACCGATACCGATACCGATGAAGATTGACCGGGATCAGTTTGCTGCAAACCGAGTGTACAAATTCCGCAACGCCTGCCCAGCCGCAGCTTCGTACGCCGCCGGATCACGCCGGAAATACAGCGCCGCCGTCGTCTCGCCCTCGGTTTCGCGCATGGTGAGTTGCCCGTTGTCGGACACCTCGAACACGCAGGGCATCAGACCTTCCTCGATCACCGTTGCACCAGGCTCGGCCGATGATCTTGGCAACAGCTGGTACGACTCTCCCTCCCGCGCAACGAACCGCCGCTCCGCAACTTGAGCCCATACCGCCGTTTCCCACACGTGATGTTTGCGCCCGTAGTGTTCAGTCATATCCGCCAACGGCTCGGTTTCATCCATGGCGTTTAGGAAGTCCATGCGAGTCGAACAACCGAACGCGAACTCGATATACCGTTGCAGTGGCGCGTCCATCTCGCGCACCCAGTCCAGGTTCTCCATGGTCCAATAGCAATTGTGAGTGCCGAGCGCAAAGGGGCTCTCCTCCGTGGCACAGGGATAAAGGGCCAGAGGCAACTCCGAGCGAATGAGCCGCACGAACGCATGCACGTCCAGTTGCACGTTCCATTCGAGGTACCCCGCCGGATACCCACCGATGCACAGGTGCGCCAACCGCACTTTCTCCCGCAGCAATTTCGGCTCACGGTTCAGCGCCACCGCCAGCGGCCGCGCCGATCCAAAGGAAACCACGTCAACCGGCTCATTGCTCTCCCGAAGTGTCTCAATCAGCAGGTCGATCCCGCTCTGTTGAAACTGCGGCGCGTCCGACATCTCGTCATCCGGCGAACGCATAGGGTCGAACGGCGCGCACGCGCATGGCACGTTGCGGTCAAAGATGTAGTTGAGCTGGTGCACCGGAATGTACCCCGGCGCCCGCTGCCCGCGCGGATCGTTGTAGCCGGGATCCGCCTCGTTGATGTACGGACGCAAGTAACGTCCCGTGATGTCCAGAATCACCGCCCGCAGATCCACCTCGGGAAGGGCGTACGCCGCAATGAGATCGAAGTTGTCCCCCCGATCCTGATGCGGATGATACAAATCCGTGATATCAATCACCGGCCGGCGAATCGGATTCGCAGTTTCGTATGCGTCCGGACGCGCAGCCGCACTGACGCCAACGGCTCCCACGGCAAATACCGAACTTGCGCGGAGAAAGTCTTTTCGTGAGATCGGATGGTGCATCATTGTTCCACCAGTTCCAGTTTCGCCATCGGCGACCCCGGTATCGCGTCGCCGACTCCCGGCGTTAACTCGGCCCAATGACGCGGACGCTCCGGATGCGACGGGTCCAAATCGTTGGCAACAATGGAAAACGCAAGCGTCGATCCCGCCTTCAGTTCCACCGGTGTCAACTCGGATTTCGGAAAAACCGCCTCATAAACCGTCGACAGCCCGTCTTGTTTAATTCCCAGCTTCACCTTCGTGTTTACGGTTTCCCACTCGCGATCGACGCCCTTGTACAAGAAAACCTCCGGTCCTGCCTGTGTCAGGGTCAATCCCCATTCCCATTTCCCCGTCATAAACAATTGAATACCATCCGCCGACCACACGACGTCCCCGGCATAGGGTTGATGAAACTCGTCATCCGTCGTTTCCACGGCGAGGTAGAGGTTCTCGTCGTCCCACATCAATCGGCATTGGGCGCGCAAGTCCTGCGTGTTGCCGACGTCGAACTCCCAGCCATACGGCAGCGGCATTGGCGAGGTCGACACCCATTCCGATAAATCGCCGTCCGCGACGACCGGCCCCGCTGCTTTCCGCACCGCGTACACGGGAACCAGGTCCAGTCGTTTCGCGACTTCCACCGGCCCGCCGTGTTGCGTGGCTTTGAAGGTGGTTCGCAATTCGGGCACCGGGAAACGGACGGATTCAGCTCCGTCTGCAAAAATGTGGAAATCTAGGTACGTAATGTCATTGGCTTTGGCGTGATAGTTCATCGACCCGGGGTCCACGTGCCAACCGGAAGGCACCTCCCAGGTGACTTCCGAGTCGAACGCGGAATCGTTCGGGTTCTGCACAAAGACGGTGACGTTGCGATCAAACGCCTCGCCCTGCGGCACTTCGATGGTCTCCGTGCCGACCCAGTTCCGGCGCACGTTGCGCACTTCGTCGACCCGCGCTTGGGTCACCACGTCCGGCGGCAGCACTGCGCCCGGTCTAATCACCGACCACGTGACCTCGTCCCCCCGCACGCGCACCAGCACGAAATGGTGAAAGCCGCCTTCGTCCTCCGGATGCCGCACTTCCGCTCCGCCACCGGCAGAGATGACATAGTGCACGCCGTCCCGTTGGCCCATGTACCGATAGAGATGATCGTCACCACCGAACACGATGCGGACCGGATAACCTTTAATCCCTTCCGCCACGTTGTCCCAGCTCGCGGTCCAGTTCGGCTCGTTCCATCCCGCGACGAAATAGGGTTTGTGGAGGAACAAGAAAATGTGCTTCGCGTCGGTCGACTCCAGGTCGGCTTTCAACCAGGCAATCTGGTGGTCGGAGAGTCGCTGCCCTGCGCCGACCTCTTCGCTGTCCAGCGCAATAAACCGCGAATTGCCGTAGCTGAACGCGTAACACGTCGGCCCCACGCGGTCCAGCCAGATTTGTTCCGTGGCCGCGTCGCTGATGTCGTGATTGCCCGTGACCGGGAACAGCGGCACTTCGAGATCTGCCGACACGCGCAAATACTCATCCCATTGCGCGGGAACCAAATCGGCCGCGCCTCCAAGAATCAAGTCCCCCACGTCGAGGATGAAC
This sequence comes from uncultured Nitrospiraceae bacterium, assembly GCA_964632865.1. GTDB lineage: Bacteria > Hydrogenedentota > Hydrogenedentia > Hydrogenedentales > SLHB01 > JAHDWY01. The sequence goes on along the minus strand of CAZWDH010000114.1, from coordinate 13,717 downwards.
GCGGGACGCAACACATTCACGTCTCGAATAATCTGTTTCCACGTTTCCGATTGTTCGGTCACCGACAAGGACCGTGTATCCGCCACCACCGCGAAGTCGAAAGACTCCGGACTCACCGGAGGATTCGCACGCAATTCGCGCAAGGCCTGTTCGGCTAGGGTCTCCGCGAGCGAGGTACACGTGAATACGAGAACGAGGAGAAGAAGGATCGAGAAAGTCGAAATTCGCTGCATGGTACACTTCCTTCCGAGACGTGTTTATCGTGCCGGAGCCCGCTCCATCACGAGAAGAACCTTCAGTATAGCGAACGATCGAGTCAGGTTCATGATAAGGCCGCAAGGGAAACGCTCGTAGTGGATGACACACCACGAGAACGCGCGGAAGCCGAGTTGCGAGTCGGGCTCTGCCTGACCTGCGTCCACAGCCGCGCCGTCACGCATCCCCGCGGCGGCGATCCCTACTGGCGCTGCGATCTCGCTGATACCGACAAACGTTTCCCGAAATACCCGCGCCTGCCGGTCCTGCAATGCATCGGATACGAACCGAAACCGTAGCCATGAACCTAACATTTGGCACCAGTGTGCTGAATGCGCGGGCCACCTCAAAAACATCCCCCTTGATCCCCCTTCAAAGGGGGAATTTGCACGTAATTCGTTCATACGTGTTTTGTGTCGTGCAGTGCTCCGGATAAGGTCGATTGGCTTCACGGTTCGCAACGCAACGCGTTGCGAGAACTCCCCCTTTGAAGGGGGATCAAGGGGGATGTTCTTGGGTTTTCATGGAGAATTCTCCCTACCCGGCGCGTACAATACCCTCCAGCGCATTCACCAAAGGGGGGACCGATCATGATGCTCGTTGCACTACTCGTATTGGCCGCGGCAGGCGAGGGGACCGCTCAATCCACAGCGGACTGGCCGGCCCATGCCTTCTTCGGGTTGCACTACGATCTCCATCCCAACGCCAACGACACCGAACTCGGCCGGGAAACCACCTACGAACACATCCGCGCGGAGCTGGAAAAGGTACAACCGGATTTTGTCCAGTACGACTGCAAGGGCCATCCCGGCTATTCGGGCTACCCCACCGAAATTGGCTCGCCGTCCCCCGGAATCGTCAACGACGCGTTACAAATCTGGCGTGATGTGACCCGCGATATGGGTATCCCCCTGTCCATCCATTTCTCCGGCGTCTGGGATACCCGCGCTATCGAGTTGCACCCGGAATGGGCGCGCATCGCGCCGGACGGCACGCCCAACCCGAACAACACCGACCCGCTCAGCGACTACACGGAATCGCTCATGATCCCGCAGCTCATCGAAGTGGTCACGAAATACGACCTCGACGGCGTCTGGATTGACGGCGAGAACTGGGCCAGCCAACCCTCCTGGAGCGAGCGGTGCATGGCCGAGTTCACGCGCCGGACCGGTATTGAGGAGATTCCGCGCAAGTCCGGCGACCCGCACTGGTTTGAGTGGCTCGCCTTTCAGCGCGACCTCTTCACGGAACACGTCACGAAGTACGCAAAGGCCCTCCACGAAGCCAAGCCCGACGTGGCCATGTGCAGCAACTGGATGTACAGCGTTCGCCAGCCGGAACCCGTCGTTGCGCCAGTCGACTACCTGAGCGGCGACTTCGATCCCTCCTTCGGCGCGGAACGGGCCTGCGCGGAATCGCGGTTTCTGGCGAGCCGCGGCATGCCGTGGAACCTCATGGCCTGGTCCTTCCTGCGCACCGGCGATCAACAGTGGACGATGAAGACGGTCCCCCATCTGTGCCAGGAGATCGCCGTGTCGATCGCGCAAGGCGGCGCGGTGTTCATCTACAACCAGCCCCAACGCTCCGGCCGGCTCACCGGATGGCATCAAGATATCCTCGCCGGCGTCGCGGACTTCTGCCGCAAGCGGGAGGAGTTCTCTTTCCAGACCGAGACGATCCCGCAGATCGCGCTGTTGCATAGCGAATCCTTTTACTACCGCCACAACGATCCGCTCTTCAATTTCCGCTCCGCCAACCACCCCATGGAAGGCGCCTTGCACGCCCTGCTGGAAAACGGATATTCCGTGGACATCCTCAACGAAGAAATGCTGCTTGAGCGCATGGACCAGTATCCGGTCGTAGTCATCGCCGAACAGGAGGGTCTTTCGGAGAACGTCAAGACCGCCGTGGCTGAGTACGTCCACAACGGCGGCCGTCTGCTCGTATCGGGCGCTACGTCCGCTGCCGAGTTCCCCGAACTTTCTGGTTGCGCCCCCGTGGAAGGCCAACAGCACGGCAATGCCTACGTGCCCGCGGGTAACGGGTGCGTCATCGTGTCCGGACCCTGGCAGCAGGTGAGAACGAACGGCGCCGAGGAAATCGCGCCGCTCCTGAATCAGCAGGAGCCAAGTCTCAACCAAATCGGCGCCCCCGCTGCGACGCGTAATCAAGTGGGCGACGGCGTAGTGGTGGCTATCCATGGCCCCGTCTTCCGCGCGTATCATGCGGCACACTATCCCATCCTGCGCCGGTTCATCGGCGACTGCTTTGCGTCTCTCGATGCAAGTGACCTGGCCCATGTGGAAGGTCCGTCGTGGATCGAAATGTCCGCGCGCAAGAAAGGGGAGCGGAGGCTTTATCAGCTCGTGAACCGGTCCAACGCGGGATACACCGCCCCCAACCGCCACATGGTTGAGCACGTCGCCGACTCGGGACCCTTCAGCGTCACCATCCCCCTCGAGGAGAAACCCACGCGATGCTACCTCGCCCCCGATGAAGAAGGCCTGGACTGGACCTACAAAGACGGCATCCTGACCGCCCAAATCGCGGGTCTGAACATCCACAACGCCCTTGTGATCGAATAGGAAGATCGCACGCGCAGCAAGTCGTCGCCCTATTAATCGCTATCGCTATCGGTATCGGCATTGAAATGAGACATGCCATTGCTTTCGATCCCGATTTTCTCCTCCACCCGCTCTGAGCGAAAAAAAACACTTGCTGTACAGACAAGTTTGTGATACAAACAATATGTCAGGCAGGTATCAGGAGAACGAAGATGACGCCAGAGAACCACGAATCCGATAGCCCCGCCGATTTGGATCAATTCCACGAAACTATCCGTTGGGGAAGGACTTACGCACAAAACCGAAGCCTCCCGGTCCTGGTTTATCTCATTGCCTACGGGGGCTTCTTTCTCCTCTTGTTCGGCTTGGCCCGGGGCGGTGGCATCGCCGCGAAGGCTGGGTATCCAATGCTGGGCACCATCGCGATGGTCGTCTTCTTTATCGTCTACCTGCTGATGATGTACCTCGTGATGTCGAAACGCGGCCGGCGCTGGGTCGAGGCGCAGTTGCAGCGTCCGTACGCCAGGGAAGGCTCCGCCCGCATTGACTCAAACCGGAAACAGAAATTCGCACGGTTAGGGTACGTCGTCGGCGCAGTCTTTGGCGCGTGTGTGGTGGGCGAGGTACTACTCGGTCTCCTCGGGTACCTGCCAATTTCCTTGATGCAACCCGTGTCGGCCCTGTACTGCGTCCCCTTTATGGTGTTTCTCTGGTGGTGGCAACGCCCCGCATCAACCGGGGTTATGCTCCTCTGGCCCGCCCTGTATGCCGTCCACGCCCTGCTCTTGATCAGTGGACTCCCCATCCCAACCGAAGGTTCCTGGGCGATGGTCCATTCCGTCGGCGCGATCTGTGGCTACGGCATACTCGCCGCAGGCCTGTCCCACCTTTACAGCCGCTACGCCTTGCGCCGCTTGCAACGCGTGTCCCAGATCGCCGCCGAAGAGAAGATAGCGCAGCCGTGAAGGATTTGGACAAAACCCTCCACGAACCCGCCCGGTTGCGCATCGCCATGGTGCTCTCCGGTATCGACGTGGCAGACTTTAATTTCTTGCTGACGGCGTTAGGGCTTACCCGGGGCAATCTGTCGTCCCACATGGACCGCCTTGAAAAAGCCGGCTACGTCGCCATCGAAAAGGGATACAATGGGAAGATCCCCCGCACCGAATACCGGTTAACGGAAGTCGGCCACGCGGCACTCCGGAGATACTGGTCCGCCATTGACGCGATTCGCGCGCTGCCGGAAGAGGTGAATGATCGTGGAGAGGTATGATGCGTTTAGCGGATGGCACGTATCCCGTGCCGATGGAAGGCTTGAGCAGTAGCTTTGGCTTGTAGATGCGATTGAACGTCCAATCCCGAATCCGTATACTCCCGCCATTATGAAAAACGCACACGCACATCTTCTGCAAAACGTTCGGACCACGGACTCGTGGGCCGTGGCTTGTCTCGAAGCGACCGCCGTCGCGGGCGTCATTATGTTGTCTGCGCTGGTCAAGCTCCCCCTCCCCTGGACGCCCGTACCGGTGACGCTCCAGACCTTGCCAGTTCTGGCGGCCGCGTATGTCGTCGGTAGGGATCGGGCCATGGCGGGAATCCTGTTGTACCTCGCGCTCGGTATCGCGGGCGCTCCGCTCTTCGCGGTGCCGTTTGGCGCAACGATGGGCTACTTAGTGGCCTTCGCCTTCGCCCCATACGTCACGACGGCGTTCAAACGGCCGGTCCTGGGAATGGTGGCAGCAATCGCCGCGATCTACGCTGTGGGTACCGCATGGTTGTGCCTCTGGGCAGGCATCGGATTGTGGGCCGGGTTGCTCATGGGCGTGCTGCCCTTCATTCCTGCCGACGCCGTGAAAGTGGGCATGGCCTATCTCGTAGCGCGGCGCACGCAATCCGCGAAATCGATCTGACGGATCGGTCCGATCCGTCCGATCCGCCAGTCACCCGCATGAACCCCGGTCGTTGCTTGACGTCTAAGCCAGTTCCACAGTCCTTCCCTCGCGCGCGGAATCGTACACGGCCTGAATGACCTGCATGTACTTCATACCATCGTAGAAGTTTGGGTGGTACTCTTTGCCCTCGCGGATGGCATCGATGAAGTCGCGTTCCACGGGCCAGTTGGCCATGTCATAGTCGTTGTCCGTGTCCAGCGTGGCACTGCCCAGATGTTCGCCGGGCCCTGCGCCGTACAACACGTCCTCGTTCACTTCGTACTGCAAGGTCCAGTCGCTTCCGTGAATGGCGACGTGGTCCGTCCCGTGATGCACCGCCGCGCTAATCACGTACTGCACGGGAGTCCCATTCTCCAGCACGGTGTTGAAGAGGATCTGATCCGGAATTTCCACCGGTACTCGTTCACCGCTCGTATCCGTCCGTTCCTTCACGAAGGTCTGGGTCATCGCACTTACCATCTTGGTCCAACCGAACCAGCGATGGATGACCTCGATATACATGCCCAGCGTAAACATGTTCAGCCCTGAAAGCCGGTGGTCTTTGCGCCACGTCATTGGTGTACCGCGGTCGGCGAACGCGCTGGACATGCTCTGCACCCGCACCAGCCGCACCTCGCCCAGGCGGCCGCTGTTCAAATAACGGCGGATGGTCGAATCCTTCGTCAATCCAATGGGAACGGGACACACCATGGCAACGCGCCCGGACTTTTGCGCGGCCTCGTGCATCTCCTTCGCCTGCGCAAAATCCATGGCCAGGCGCGCTTGGCAGAAGACGTGCTTGCCCGCTTCCAGCGCCGCGATGGACATGTCGCGATGCGTATACGGCCACGTGCCGATAAACACCGCATCGACGTCGTCGCGAGCGATTACGTCTTCCCACCGATCGCATACGTTCGGAATCGCAAACTCGGCCGCCGCACGTTCGCTGGATTCCCGCGTGCGATTTGCGACGGCCACAATCTCCACGCCTGGAATCCGGCGCAGCCCCGGCACATGCCGGTCGCGGCAGATGCCGCCCAACCCGATGAAACCGACCCGAACTCGATCCATAACGATGAACTATCCTTCTTGGTTCTCACGCTTCGACAAGAGGAATGCCTGCAACTGAGCAAGGTTATCGGTGTTGATGAGATCAACCCCTCCCGCCAATAGAGCATCCCACAGATCCTCACGCGGCGGAATCCCCCAGAACCGCACGATGCGACCGGTCTTATGTGCCTTGGTTGTGATCTCGTTCAGCTCAAGCTGCGCATCGTCCGGCATCACGCCCGATCCAAACCAGTCGAAATGACTGCGCCAGTTGTCGCTGATCAACGGCATGAGGTGCTGGTTCACTTCCCCATCGAGATCGGATACGCGTCCATCAATACCCACGTAACGCATGGCCTCGGCCGCGACCACGTCGATAGGCCGGTCGCCGGAGAGTATGACCGTCACCGCACCCTTCGTCGTGCTGTCCGGCGTAAACGAGGTCAGCATCTCCTCATAGTTCGACAAAACCCCGCGTAGGATCTCGTAGGTTGCCGTACCGTCTTCCTTGATATCCACGAGCAGGATGAATTCGGGACCATCAGGATAAACCCGGCCGCCGTTCGCTCGGACACGCGCCAGCAACGGATCGAGGTATAGAGCCTGAAGCGTTCTCGTCGGCTTGACATCTTCCCGGTCGTGGGCGACCAAAAGTTCCCCGTCCACCAGAAAGATGTCCGCCTCCACACTGCAAAACCCATGGTCCAGCGCGTCCAGCAAAGGCCGCTCATGATGGTAATCGTTATGGGCATGCGCGTGAGGCAGGGGAGTGACCGCATTCTGGCCCGAAGCCGCGCATGCCAACACGAGCGACAGGGCCACGGGAAATAGCAGACGGTTCATCACCTTACGAAATCTCCTTGCGAATCGTAAGGCTACGGCAAACCCGATTCGCTGTCAAACCGCAGCCACGCCCGCCGGCGGATTGGCTAAAAAGGAACCGGACCGATCGGCCGGATCAGTCTGATCCGTCCGATCGGTCCGAAAGAACTGGCGACATGTATGTCGCGCTATTTCTTCAATACCTTCGCAACCGAAGGCGCGGCGATGCGTTCCATGACCGGCATCGAACCCACCAGCGGGCGCACGTAGTTTCTGAATGCTTCCGTTACACCGTTGCCTTCCGCGTTGAGGAACTCATCGGCCATTTCCGTGGCTTCCCGCGCGACGTCCTTGAGTGGCGCAAGGAAGTATTCGACAGCATAGTCGCCGATGCGCCGGATGCAGACCGATCCGTCAAGGTTGTGCCAGATCGCGTACTGCGCGGCCTTCTCGCCGACTTCGCGGGCTTCACTCTGGTCGACGGAACTCACGCAGCCCAGAAAACTGCGTTGAAGATATCCAAGCGTATCCGCGCGGACCCGCTTGATGTCCGTCCCTTCCTTGATCCACGAACTGAGCAGGTCGCCAAGCGCCCCGGTGCCCGAAAGTTGCACGTTGCCATGGGAGTCCGTTTCTTTCGTGAACTCCGCCGCGATGGCTTTTCCGCTGGGTCCCACGATGCCTTCCGATACCGCAACGATGCAGCGGCCGTACTTGTCATAGGCCGTCTTCACATCCGCGATGAACTTATCCTTCGACACCGGCCGCTCGGGCACGTAGATCAAGTGCGGTCCGTCGTCGGGATACTTCTTCGCGAGGCACGAGGCCGCAGTGAGGAATCCCGCATGACGGCCCATCACCACGCCGATATACACGCCCGGAAGCGCACGGTTGTCGAGATTCACGCCCGCAAAAGCCTGTGCAACGAACTTCGCCGCTGAGCCATAGCCCGGGCAGTGGTCGGTGACCTTCAGGTCGTTGTCGATGGTTTTCGGGATGTGAATCACGCGAAGCTCGTATCCGGCTTTCTCAGACTCCTCATTCACGATGCGGCAGGTGTCCGCGCTGTCATTGCCGCCGATGTAGAAGAAGTAGCGGACGCCATGGGCTTTGCACACCTGGAAGATCTCTTTGCAATATTCCAGCGTCGGTTTGTCGCGCGTGGAAAGCAAACCGGACGACGGCGTCTGCGCGACGGCTTCGAGGTTGTGCGTCGTCGCCTCGGTGAGGTCCAGGAACTCCTCGTTGACGATGCCGCGGATGCCATGTTGGGCACCGTATACCCGGGTCACCTGCGGGAACTTGCGCGATTCCAAAACGGCCCCGACAAAACTTTGATTGATCACCGCGGTAGGTCCGCCCCCTTGGGCCACCAATACCTTCCCCTCCAACTTCGACATGGTCCATTTCCTCCATCGGCTTTCGCCGTCGCTATCCGGGTATTCGAGGCGCCAGGCACATTTCCCCCGACGAATGAACACCGGCCTGGGATTGATTGCTTCTCAGCTCAATGAAACCGGGCAAGAAAGAATCGCCTGATTATACACGGGAGGGCAGTACCCTTTCCACGCGACGCGCTGCGTGGCGTTCCATTTCCCATGCGCCGAGTCAAGCCGGTCCGCCGAAATGCCGATGAATGTGTTATAATTGACCGTGGAATAAGAATATCGCGAATACCGACGCGAAACGCGTTGGCACTGCAAGGAATTTCAGCGATTGGGACTAACCCGTCAAACGGCGGTGTTGTCCAAGTGAAGCGCCGCAAACCGCGCCCGGCGTAGACACGGCATGTCGGATGTCTCTCGCGGGGCGTTGGCGGCAGATTGGATAAGTCGTACCATGAAAGTCGAGATTCACTGCCACACGGACACCTACTCGCCTTGCTCACGCATACCCCCGCGCGAGCTCATTGCAATGGCGGACGCAGCGGGCTATGACGCGATTTTCATTACCGACCACGGCAAGATTTGGTCCCCGGCCGAATTGGCCAGCTTGCATGAACTGAGCGACCGGTTGCGGGTCTTTCCGGGGATCGAAATCTCCTTCCCGAATGGACGCGATCTCCTGGTCCTCGGAGCCGACAGCCCCATCTATGAGTCGCTCCAAACCCCCAGCGAGGTCTTTGCCCAGGCCTGTGCGGACGGTTACCTTACCGTGATCGCCCATCCCTACCGATGGCACGACGATATGCCCGACTTCTTTACGCTGGCTGATGCCGCGGAGATTCTCACCTGCAATCATCCCGACGAGCACATGGCGAAACGTGCCCGGGCTTATGTGGAAGAACACCGCATGGCAGGCGTGTACTCATCGGACGCCCACGGCCTGAACTTCATGAACAAGTTCTGGATCGAGACGGAAGAGTCCTTCGAAACCCCGCAGGAGTTCCGGCGAATCGTCGTCGCCGGACGGTATCAGAACCGGAGCCGGGAAATCGTCGAGCCGCTGCCGCCTAACAACAAGGCCGCCGTATTCGGGGAACTCTCCGAAGCGGACATGATGGCGCTCTACGTCCAGCCCACCCAGGAACCCACAAGCTTCTAAATTGCCGATACTCTTCTTTGGGCACTTCGCGGAGAGTACGTCAACCAGATTCCCTGGAGCATTCTGCAGAACTCACCTGGGTTGTTATCGATCCCGTCGATTTTCAGTAGTGGATAGGTCGCACGTTCTCCGCCCCGGTAGGGGTGAAGGATTGTAGCCCAACGTGGAGCGAAGCGGAACGTTGGGTTAACAGATTCTCCCCTCTTCAACAAGCCCCAGCGGGGCGGCAGTATTGCCGCTCCCAACGAGTGCCACGGCCATCTGATCGATTCTCGATCCGGGGCCCTGCCCACGATTCAGGTCCAGCGACGCTAAAAATCGTACTCGTTGATATTTGACGCGTCGAATACAATCGGATCGCCCAGAACCACCACGTCTCCCTCGACCTTCACTTCGCCCAGACGTCCCGCATTAAACGTCTCGACGCTATTCGGCTGAAGTTCGCCTTTCGCCGCGGCCGCCGCAACCTGCACGGCAAGATAGCCCAGGTCCACCGGGTTCCAGAGCACGAACTTTTTGACCGTTCCGTCTTCGACGTAGCCCTTCATATCGTTTGGCGTGGTCAGGCCCGTCAGGAACACCTTATCGGCCGCACCCGCCTTACGCAGCGCCTCCGCCGCACCCGGAAGGGCAACCGACGTAATCGCGAAAACGCCATCCAGATCCGGGTATGTCTTGAGGCAGTCGGTCATGACCTGCGTGGCCAACGCGAGGTCCTCTTCGGATACCTTCGGCGTTTCCGACAGGTTTGTCATGTTCGGATACTTTTCCTGCCGGTACTGCTCCATGGCCTCCATCCACATATTCTGGTTGGCCGCCGTGAGCGAGCCGGTTATGATGATGTAATTCGCGTCTTCACCCGCGCCTTCCGCCATCACGTCCATCAGCGTCTTCGCAATACTCTCGATCGTGCACTGGTTGACGAAGAAGTCGCGCGCCGCCGGGCTCGCGTCCGCATCCCACGTGACGACTTTGATGCCGCGTTTCCGCGCCTTCTCCAACACGGGCACGATCGCATCGGGATCGTTCGGCGCCACCGCGATGGCGTCATACTTCTGCGCGATCCACGACTCCAGCATTTCGACTTGGCGCTGCACATCGTTTACCGCCGGCCCGTCGAAATTGACACCAATACCCAACTCGCGTCCCGCCTCTTCGGCGCCCACTTCGGTCGCATTGAAGAAGGGAATGCCGACCAACTTGGGCATCACGCCCACGCGCAGCCGCGCGGAGCCGCTTTCGCCCGGTCCCGTGCCTATTGCGGAATCAGATTCAGGCAAGGGGGCTGACTTCTCGCAGCCGGGCGCGATCAGGAGTAGTGCCGTCGCTACGACGGCGATAAAACCGAAACCAACCTTGATGTATCCGCGATTGCCCTGACTCATGTTTTCCCTCCTGTGCGGCCGGCCATCCATTCGTTGAATACCGCCGTAACGATGAGCAGCGCGCCCACCACGATTACGATGTTCTCCGAGTCCACCCCTGCCATGTCCAAACCGTATCGTAGAATACCGATGATGAGCAGGCCAAGCAATGTTCCGATGACCGAAGCGTCGCCGCCGCTGATGCGCGTCCCGCCGACGACCACGCACGCGATCACTTCCAGCTCCAGGCCCATGGCGGTGTCGGCCTTGGCCGTCGCATAGAGCGCCGTGTGAAAAAGGGAGGCGAGGCCGCAGACCAAACCGCTGGCCGCGTACAGGCCAAGCTTGAGGCGACGTGTCCGAATCGCGGCAAATTCCGCTGCCGTCTCATTCTCCCCGATACACTCCGTGAAGCGGCCAATCCACGTCTTTCGCAGGATCAGGCTGCCGACGACGATCGTGACGATCAGCGCGAACAGCGGCACCGGCACGTACGCGTACTCCGTCCCGCCCAGCGGCACCCGAAAGGCGTCGCCCTGGCTGATCCACTGGAATCCGCGCGGGAAATCCCGGATGGGGTCGGCTTTACTCAGCCCCATGGCGATGCCGCGAAATAAGGCCATCGTGGCCAGCGTCACGACCAGCGGCGGTACCCGCAGATAGCTGCTCACGCCACCATTGAAGGCCCCCGCAGCCCCTCCCGCCAACACCGCGAAGACGCCTGCGAGAACTAACGGCATGCCCGCATCCTGGTAGAGCAGACCCAACACGATGCCGGACAGGGCCACCATCGAACCGACCGAGAGATCGATCCCCGATGTGGCGATGATGAAGGTCATAGGCACCGCGATCATGCCGGGAACCACCCAGTAGCGGGATCGTTCAAAGAGGTTGAACCAGTCGAAGAACCCGTCGACGAACAGGGCGAACCCGGCAAACATGAGTGCCAGCGCGAAGAGTAGCGCGGATTCGCGGCGGAGAAGGATGGCGCGAATCATTCCGCATGTCCTTTCCAGCGTTGAAGGCCCACGTCCACCACGACCGCCAGCAGAATGAGTCCGCCCACGAAGAGGTTCTGCCAATACGAACTGATTTCCATCAGGATCAGCATGTTGCGCAGCATGGCCACCAGGAACGCGCCGATCAGCGTGCCGATGGCGGAACCGCGCCCGCCCAGAATATTCGTGCCGCCGATGACCGCCGCCGCAATCGCCTGCAACTCCATGCCGGCGCCGGTGTTCGCCTGGACCTTGGTGTAGTACGCGGGATGCAGAACCGACACCAGCCCCACCAGCACACCGGAGAAACCAAAGACGAACAGCGTCAGCCGCGTCTTTGATAAACCGATAAGCCGAGCCGCACTCTCCGAGTTGCCAAGCGCAAGCACGCGGCGTCCCGTCAATGTGTATCGCAGGACGATGTGCGTGAGAATCGTCACCGCGATCACGTAGTAACAAATCTTGGGAATACCCAGAAGATACCCGTCGGCCAATGCGCGGTAGGCGTCCGGCAAGTCCGTCACTTCCTTGCCGCCGGTGACGATTCGCATCACGCCCCGGTAAATGCTGATACCGGCAAGGGTCACGATGATGGGATGGATACGCGCGATGAGCGCGATGCCGCCGTTGATCATGCTCAGCGCACAGCCCATGGCCATCGCCAGAGCGAGGCACACGACGGGCGGCGCGCCGCTCACGGCGGACATGCCCGCCACCGCCGCGACAAGCCCCATCATGGAACCCACAGAAATGTCGATGCCGCCCGCGCAGATGATCAGCATGGCGCCCTGCGCCACGATGGCCGGGATGGCGGCGTTGGCGAGGACATCCAGAAAGTTGTTGACGGTGGCAAATTCGTGGGGCTTCAAGAACACCATGACGCCGGCGAGCAAGAGCGTGAACGTCAGCAATCCGACTTCCCGCATGCGCACCAGCGCCGCGGCCCGCGAAGGCTTCGCCTTAACTGCCACTCCTTGATCTTCGGCTACGCGCGGGACGGCCGCCGCGGCGATGGTCTTTTCATCATCTACGGACGGGCGGAACTCGCCGGTCACGCGGCCTTCGGACAGCGCGATCACGCGATCGCTCATGGCCATAATCTCAGGTAGTTCGGAACTGATGAGCAAAATCGCCGCGCCCTGTTCCGCCATGTCGCAGATGAGGCGATGAATTTCCGCCTTGGCGCCCACGTCCACGCCGCGGGTGGGTTCGTCGAGAATCAGCACCTTTGGATCGGTCGCCCGCCAGCGCCCAAATACTACCTTCTGCTGATTGCCGCCGCTGAGCGTGCCTATGGCCTGCTCGCGTGATTCCGCGCGCACGCGCATGTCGCGAATCACCCCGTCGGCCAATTCCCGTTCCGCTCCCGCGCGAATCCACCCCGCGGTCGAAAGCCGCGGCAATACGGCGACGCTGGCATTGGCGCGCAAGGGATGTCCCCGAAACACAGCCTGCACGAGCCGGTCTTCGGGAAGGTAGGCCAGACCCGCGCGCACCGCATCGCGAGGAGAGGCTGCCGCGACCGGTTGTCCATCAATCTGTACGGAACCGGAAGCAAGTTTGCGCAGCCCGAACAAGGCCTGTCCAAGTTCGCTGCGGCCCGCGCCGACGAATCCGTACATGCCCACGATTTCGCCCGCCCGCACCGCGAGATTCACGTCGCGAAACGCGCCATCGGCCGAAGTCGCGCCGTTGACCTCGAGCCGCACCTCGCCTGGCGCCACTTCACGCTTGGCGAACATCTCCTTCACCTCGCGGCCCACCATGAGCGACACGATTCGGTCCATGGTCAGATCAGCGGTGTCGTTGGTCTCGACAGTTTCACCGTCGCGCATCACGGTCACGCGATCGCAAAGCTCCAGAATCTCTTCCAGCCGGTGGCTTACGTATACGATGCCCACGCCTTCGTCGCGCAACGCGCGAATCCGCGCGAACAGGTTCTCGATTTCTTTCAGGGTGAGGGAAGAAGTCGGTTCGTCCAGGAACAGCACGCGGGCCTTCTCGGATACAGCCGCCGCGATCTCCGCCATCATCCGCCGCGCCACGGAGAGCCCGCTCGCCGTCATGCGCACGTTGTACGACTCGCCCATGCGCTGGACCATCCGATCCGCTTCGCGATACGTGGCGGGCCAGTCGACAAGCCCCGCGCGACGAACCAAACCCCGCCCCAGCAACATGTTTTCCGCGAT
>CAZWDH010000113.1:0-19768 GCA_964632865.1 uncultured Nitrospiraceae bacterium | reverse complement strand
CGGCTCCGAGCCCATCTATTTCTTTTCGTATGCCTATCCGCCGCATCGAGAGTTCCGTCTCGCGGACGACGTCCTGGGCCTGTTTGGCCTCGCGGATGGCGCGTTCCACGACCTGCTCCTCTTCGAGGAGGGCCTGGCGCTTCAGGCTGTTAATTCGTTTCACCACGTGGGCTTCCGTCTTCTCGCTGGCCGTTTCGTGACGGTTCACCGCAGCGGCGTACAGGGACGCGGCCTCGTCATCGTCGAAACGCGACACGTCGTCGTCCAACACGGCTTTCAATACCACCGCGAGGGGTCCCGGTTTCAGGGAGATGCCCTTCAGCGCGCCGCGGACCTTCTCGCGGAGCGGCTCCGAGTTGAGGACCACCGCGATAAAGGCGACATCGTCGGGGTTCACGGAAGCCTTCGGCTTCGTGTCCTCTTCCGTCTTGCGCTCCGGCCCGGAGGACCGGCTCCGCAACTGGTGATCGAACTCGCGCCGGACGTTCCACACGTCCGCGCCCAGTTCGTTCGCGAGCCGCTTCAAATACTCGTCCACGCGCAGGACGTCGTCCACCGCCTGGATGATGGTGAACACTTCCCTGGCGATATCCGACCTGCCCTCGATGGTGCCCAGCCGTTCGCCATTCATCCGCACGTAAAAGGTCACAAAGTCGAGCGCGTTATCTACAAGCTCCTGAAACGCGTCGACGCCATGTTCGTATATGTAATCATCCGGGTCCTGGCCGCCCGGCAAGACCAATGCCCGCACGGTCAAACCCGCCGCTGTCAGAATGGCAATTCCGCGGATTGCCGCCCGAACTCCCGCCGCGTCGCCGTCGAAAACAACGACTACCTCTGGTACATAACGCCGGATAAGCGCCGCCTGTTCCGGGGTCAATGCCGTGCCGCAGGTGGCGACCACGTTGCGGATGCCGGCGTCGACGCAGCGCATGAGGTCAAAATAGCCCTCGACGAGGAGGGCCTGCTTCTCTTTCCGGAGCGCGTCCCGGGCCTCGTGAAGGCCATAGAGCACGCGGCTTTTCTTGTATAACGCCGTTTCCGGCGAGTTGATGTACTTGGCCTGCGAATCGCCGGACAAGTCCCGTCCGCCAAAGGCGCAGATGTTGCCGGACACGTCCCGGATGGGGATCATGAGCCGGTTGCGGAATCCGTCGTAGTACCCGCGATCGCCTCGTTTTACGAGGCCCGAGGCATCGAGCTCCCGGTCGGTGAAACCCGCTTCCCGCGCGGCATCGCGGAACGCAGACCAGGTATCCGGGGCAAAACCCACGCCGAAAGCCCGGGTGGTTTCTTCCTTCAGATTGCGCGTCTTCATATATTGGCGCGCTTTTCCGCCTTTGAGCGGGTCCTTGAGCGTTTCGGTAAAGAAACGCGCCGCGAATGCGCCGAGGGCGATCAACCGGGTGCGCAAATACTCCTCGCGGCCTTCCTTTTCCGTCATGGCCGGCAAGGCGATGTGGGCGCGATCCGCCAGTTTGCGCAGGGCCTCGATAAAACTCAGGCCCTCGAACTCGCGCACGAAGGCGATGGCGTCGCCCCCTTTTTCACAGCCGAAGCAGTAGAACTGCTGGCGGTCGCGGCTGACGTGAAAAGAAGGCGTTTTCTCCGCGTGAAACGGACAGAGGCCAACATAACGATTCGTGCCGGAGGGTTTCAGCTCCAAGGCGGCGCCTACGATCTCGACAATATCGGTCGCCCCGAGGACCTGCGTGACGATTTCGCGCGAGTATTTAGCCAATTGACTTCCGTAACTGGTTAAATTGCAATACTTTTCGGTTTTGGAGACGCCTCGTGCCGCCGCACCCTTGAGCACCGCGAATGTCCGACCAGACAGAATTCGCCTCTGAGGTGTCAATCCGGCGAAACTTTACCATGAAAGCGCCGCCCTGTCAAGTTCTCCGTTCTCATGCCTTTACGGGTGCCGTTCGGCTGTGATACGGTACCGCCGCTTGCGTCGAGATTACCCCAGCGCACAGGAGAATATGATGACGTACGTTGCCCCCAAAATCGAGTCTGGCCACGGTAGCGCGCGAGCGTTGGCCGACCTTCCCGGCCGCGTCGCGGTGGTGACCATGGAGATCCCGTGGAAGCTGTTCCAGGCCAAGTACGCCTGGGAACCCTCCCACGTGCATTTCGTGCCGGACATGGACCTGCCGACGGTGGAGAAGGCCGAGCGGGACTTGCCGGAGGTCGATGCCGTGGTGGGTATCGGCGGCGGTTCCTGTGTGGACACGGCGAAGTACCTGGCCTGGAAACGGGGCTGCCGCATGGTGCTCGTGCCGACGATCATTTCCGTGGACGCGCCGTTGACGAACACGGTCGCCGTGCGCGTCGACAAGACGGTCCAGTACGTGGGCAACATCTTCCCCGAAGAGATCGTCATCGACTACGACCTTATCCGCGAGGCGCCGCCTGAACTGAACCGCGCGGGCGCCTGCGATATTGCGAGCATTCACACGGCCCTGTACGACTGGGCGCTGGCGCGCGACGAAAACGGCGAAGCCTATGACGAGGACGCGGCGCGCGAGGCCCAGCTTTGTCTGGACGAGTTGGACCGCAACGCCGCCGAGGTGCACGCCGTCAGTCCGAAAGGGATCGACACGATCGTCGACCTGTTTCGTCGTGAAGTGGAGTTCTGCGCGCGGATCGGCACCAGCCGGCCGGAGGAAGGGTCGGAACACATCGTGGCCTACGGCATCGAACACGCCACGCGCAGGCACTTCATTCATGGCGATCTGGTAGGACTCGGGATCTTCATGATGTCGCGACTGCAACAGCACAACCACGAGTGGATCGTGGATCTCGTGAAACGGGTGGGACTCCGCTACCGCTGCGAGGACGCGACGGTCGAAGAGATCCGCGATTGCCTCGCATCCCTGAAGGCATTCAAGGAGCAGGCGAAGCTGTTCTACAGCGTAGTGGATACCCGCGAAATCACGCAGGATTTCATCGACGAGGCCATGAACGCGCTGGGGCGGTAGGCCTCACGACTCGGTGGGGTGCCCCGCTTCGGTCCAGCCGCGGATACCACCGTCCATGGAGATGACGTTCGTGTACCCCATGAGTCGAAGATTATCCGCCGCCAGCACGGAGCGATATCCGCCGCCGCAGTAGAGGACCAGTTCCGTTGCCATGTCCGGGTACTCAGTCTCCACGTCCCGTTCGATGATCCCTTTGCCCAGGTGGCGCGCGCCGGGCAGATGGCCGTTCGCGAACTCGGACTCTTCCCGAACGTCGATGAGGTGGAAGGTCTCTCCCTTCGAGACCCGCGCCCATATATCTTCGACGGTGCATTCCTGAACCCGTGCACGGGCTTCATCAACCAGCGATTCAAAACGTGGGTTGTGGTGTTTCATGGGAAGGAAGTATACAAGTTTTGCCAGCGAGAATCGCGGTTGCCGGTTGTGCAGGTGCCTGCTACCATAGGTCCGGTCAAGGGGTACGCTATGTCCGCATCAGATCGGGACGATTTTACCGGACGTCGAATTGGGCATTACGCTGTCGAGCGGTGCCTGGGAAAAGGCGGCATGGGTGCGGTGTACCTGGCGCGCGACCTTACATTGGAACGTCCGGCGGCAATCAAACTGCTTCTAAACTCCATCACGCACCAGCCGGGCATTGTGGAACGGTTTCAGAGGGAAGCAAAAGCGGCTGCCGGGTTGGCTCATCCCAACATCGTGCAAGTCTACGGCGTCGGATTCGAAGAGGATCCGCCGTATATTGCCATGGAATTCGTCGACGGAACTCCCCTGGACGCCTTCCTGCGCCAGCGCGGCCCCGTGCCTTGGCAACAGGCGCTGAATATCGTGGGGCAGATCAGTGCCGCGCTCGACTGCGCACACCAGAAGGGCATCGTCCATCGGGACATCAAACCGGCCAATATTCTCATCGACAAACAGGGACGCGCGCGTGTCACCGATTTTGGCATCGCCAAGGTGGCCCAGGCAGAAACTCAACTCACGGCGACGGGAACGTTTGTCGGGACTCCGCAGTATATGTCACCGGAACACTGCGGACGGGGAGCGGTCGGACCGCAAAGCGATTTATTCTCGCTGGGAGTGACGGCGTACGAACTGCTCAGCGGCCGGCTGCCATTTGGAGGCGACACACCGGCGAGTCTCGTCTTTCAGATCACGCATGACACGCCGGAACCGCTGGCGAGCCACGTGCCTGGAATTCCAGCCTCGGTCAATCTATTGATTGAACGACTCCTGGCCAAGGATCTCAGCACGCGCTATCAGAGCGCTCAAGAGCTGCTGGCGGATATCCGGCGCGTTCTCGCGGGCGAGCCCCTCATGGCCGTGGCAGCCACCACGCCGCTAGGCACACCGGAATCTTCGCCACGCGGGCTAACACAGGTTCCGCCGCAACCTGGTGGACTCGGTTTGTCGCGACGCCGGCTGGCGATTGTTGCGGGCGTTCTGGCGGCAGTGCTGGCGATCGCCGTGGGAGGCTGGGCCATGAAGTCCCGCAAGAAACCGCTTGACGCATCGCAGGCGCCGGTCGCGATCTCGAACGAGGAAGCGAGCGAGGAATTCCCGATTATCGACGAGGTCTTCGCCGTGAACGATGTGGATCGAGACGGAATTCTACATGGGACAGAGATTCCCCGGCAACTCCGGCGAATGGCCACTCGCGCGGATACGGACGGAGACGGCGGCCTTTCCCGGGAAGAGATGGAGCAGGCGCGGGAACGCTGGGAGGAATCCGTCACCGTGCCCGGAAACACCCCCGATTCCCGCCGCTTCACACAAAGCGATCCCGACCCGGCATCGCTGATGCGGCGATTCGATACCGACAAGAACCAACGGTTGAAGCCTTCGGAGTTACCAGAGTCTATGCGGCCCCGCCTGCGCGAAGCGGACACCAACAAGGACGGGGAAGTAACCATGGATGAATTGCGCGCCAGCGCGGCGCAGGCTGCAGCATCGGGTCCGGGAAGGTAGGGGCTCCAGCTGGAATCGGGATGGGAACATTGATTCTCAGGGCCCTTTAGAGGGATAATTTCGATCACGTTCAAGATTGCGGTGTCGCAAGCCGGGCGCGTCCGGGAGTATCCACCCAGCACGCACCTCAGGTAGTTCCAACGCCTGTTCATCTCGGGGGAAGGATAAATACCATTGGATTCGTTTCCGATCATCATTCAAGGCGGTATGGGCGCAGCCGTATCCCATTGGCCCTTGGCGCGCGCGGTTTCCACGCGGGGCCATCTCGGGGTCGTATCCGGCACGGCATTGGCCACGGTAGTATGCCGCCGGCTCCAATCCGGCGACGTGGGCGGTCATATTCGCCGGGCGCTCGAACAATTCCCGTGGCCGCCGATTGCGGAGCGCGTGCTGTCAAAATGGTATGTGCCCGGCGGCCTCGACCCGGGCGTTCCGTTCAAACGTCACTCGATGTACGGGTTGAAACCGTCCGTCGACCTCCTCGAACTGACCGTCACGTCCGCTTTCGCGGAAGTGCACTTGGCGAAGGAGGGGCATGACGGCGTTGTCGGGCTCAATCTGCTCGAAAAAATCCTGCTGCCGAACCTTTCGACACTGTATGGTGCGATTCTGGCCGGGGTAGACTACGTGCTCATGGGAGCCGGGATCCCGCTGGAAATCCCCGGCGCCTTGGATCGTCTCTCCAACCATGAAACCGCCCGGCTCCGGGTGCCCGTGACGGGCGCGGAACACGGCGAGGAACATACCACCGAATTCGATCCGCGGAAGTTGATTTCCGGCGAACTGGGTCCGCTCAAACGCCCGAAGTTTCTTGCCATTATTTCTTCCGCGGTCCTTGCAGTAGCGCTCGTCAAGAAGAGTACCGGGCGCGTGGACGGCTTTATTGTGGAAGGTCCAACCGCGGGCGGCCACAACGCGCCGCCCCGGGCGAAAGACGCTTTGAGCCCCACGGGTGAGCCTGTTTACGGGCCCAAGGATTCCGTTGACCTCGAAAAAATCAAGGCGCATGGACTGCCATTCTGGCTGGCGGGTTCGTACGGCGCGCCCGAACGGGTTCGGGAAGCGCTCGAACTCGGAGCCCAGGGAGTTCAGGTCGGAACGGCGTTCGCTTTCTGCGAGGAATCGGGGTTCACCCCCGAGATCAAGGAAGCAGTCCTCCGCAAAGTGGCCGCTGGCGAGGTTTCGGTGTTCACCGATCCCGTCGCATCCCCAACGGGCTTTCCGTTCAAAGTTACCAGTGTGCCAGGCAGCTTGTCCGAAGCCGACGAGTATGAGGGACGGACACGGATTTGCGATCTCGGGTATCTGCGTCAGGTATACAAACGATCCGATGGAAGCGTCGGCCATCGCTGTTCTGCCGAGCCGCGAGAAGACTACGTCAAGAAGGGCGGCAGCCTGGAGAATACCGAGGGGCGGAAGTGCCTGTGCAACGCGTTGTCGGCCGCGGCCGGCTTTGGCCAGATCCAGAAGTCCGGCGATTTGGAGCTTCCCCTGGTAACGGCGGGAGATGGGTTGACGGCGCTAGGCCGTTTTCTCAAGAACGGCTCCATTTCCTATACGGCGGATGACGTATTGGACGCGCTTGAGGCCGGTATTGGCAACGCGGTTCCAGCAGCGACCGGCGTTGCAGGTTCTTAAGCCACCGCAGAAGTTTGACTTGCACTTTCTCCGTGTGGTATCTTCCGCTATTCGCCCTGTGCGCAGAATGCTGTGTCGCACAACGAATTAACACCAAAAGCCCCGTTCAGAGCGGCATGAGACCGCTGGATGAGGCTGTTGTAACGGGATAGCTATGTCCAAGATGAAAGTCGGCCTGGTGGGCTGCGGCAATATTGGGGCCGACCTGTGTATCGCGCTCCAGCGGGGGCAGATTCCCGCGGAGATTGTGGCGTTGACGGACATCGACGAGTCGCGCGCACGGCTGTTGCTGAACTCGTTTAATTTGAAAGCGAAGATCTGCGAACTTGACGCGAACGCGGCGGCGTCCGATTTGATTGTCGAATGCGCGCAGCCGTCAGTGGTGAAGGACGTTGTCGACGCGGCAATCCGCCACAAGCGGGATTGCATGATCCTGAGCGTGGGCGGATTGATGGAGCATCCGGAGTTGTTCGAAGCGGCTCGCAAGAACAACGTGCAAATCCGGCTGCCGTCGGGTGCCATGTGCGGCCTGGACGGTGTGCGGGCGGCGATGGAGGCCGGACTGCACCACGTGACCTTGACGACGCGGAAGCCGCCCAAGGGTCTGGCCGGAGCGCCCTATCTCGTGGAGAAGGGCATCGACGTTGAGAGCCTGACCGAACCGAAGATTGTGTTCGAAGGCACGGCGCGGGAAGCCTGCAAGGCGTTTCCGCACAATGTGAACGTTGCGGCGTCGCTGAGTCTGGCGGGAATCGGGCCGGACGAAACGATTGTCCGGGTCATTGCGGACCCGCACGCAACGGTGAATTCGCATGAAATTATGGCCGAGGGCGCCTTCGGCCAGTTGAAGACGGTTACCGAGAACTTGCCGTCGCCGCGCAACGCGAAGTCGAGTTACCTCGCTTCCCTGTCGGCAGTGGCGGAGTTGCGGACGGCCGCGGGCCAGTTTTTGACGCGGCACTAATCGCGCGGCGAAACCCCGTTTCGCGGCGAGAGAATATGGTTCAGAACGTTGCGGTCAGCTTGGGCGCGCCGCACAGGACGAGATGGAGAATCCAACATGTACGCAGTGGTAACAACGGGCGGCAAGCAGATCAAAGTCGCCAAGGGCGACATCGTCCGCGTGGAGAAGATCGAGGCGCCCGTGGGCGACACGATCGAGCTGACGAGCGTGTGCCTTCTTGCGAAGGAGGACTCGCTGGTCGTCGATCCCGATGCCTTGAAGTCGGCCAAGGTCGTCTGCGAGGTTACGGAACAGGATCGCGCCAAGAAAATCCGCGTATTCAAGAAGAAGCGCCGCAAGAACTACATCCGGACGCAGGGACACCGTCAGTCCTACACGCAGCTTAAAGTACGCGACATTCAGGCGTAAGGGAGATTACGAATGGCTCACAAGAAAGCGGGCGGTAGTTCGCGGAACGGCCGCGACAGCGCAGCACAACGCCTTGGCATCAAGAAATTCGGCGGTCAGACCGTGCGCGCGGGCAACATCCTCGTGCGTCAGCGGGGCACCAAGTTTTATCCCGGCAACAACGTCGGTATCGGAAAAGACGATACCCTGTTCGCGCTGAAGGATGGCGTCGTTTCATTCCGCCAGACCCGCAAAGATCGCAAGTGCATTGATGTAGTCGAGCCGGCCGCAGCCGAATAGCGCTGCGGCCCCTGGCTGCTTATCATGTTTGTCGATCGCACACGAATTCGGGTTACGGGCGGTGCGGGCGGCAATGGGTGTTGCAGCTTCCGGCGCGAGAAGTACGTGCCCCGTGGCGGTCCCAACGGGGGCGACGGCGGCAATGGCGGTTCGGTCTACTTCATCGCTGACTCGCGCTACACCTCCCTCCTCGATCTCCGCTACCACGCTCACTGGAAAGGCGCGTCCGGCGTCCACGGCCAGGGCAGCGACTGCCATGGCAAGACGGGCGAAGACGTTTTCATCCACGTTCCCCCGGGCAGCGTTATTAAAGACGCGGAAACGGAAGAGATCGTCGCTGACCTCACGGAGGATGGCGCACGCTACCTCGCGGCCAATGGCGGTCGCGGCGGGCGTGGCAATGCGCGGTTTGTGACCTCGGTGAACCGGGCGCCCCGGTTCGCAGAAAAAGGCGAGCCCGGCGAAGACCGTCTGTACGTGGTCGAGTTGAAGGTGATCGCGGAGGTCGGGCTGGTCGGTCTTCCCAACGCGGGGAAGTCCACTTTCCTGGCGGCAGTCACCGCGGCCCGGCCCAAGATTGCCGACTACCCTTTCACTACCCTCTCCCCCAACCTAGGCGTGGCGCCGTTGAGCGATTTCCGGACCTTGACCATCGCGGACATTCCCGGGATCATAGAAGGCGCTGCCGAGGGCAAAGGGCTTGGCCACGACTTCTTGCGCCACATCGAGCGCACGAAAGTGCTCCTTTTTCTCATCGACCTGGGGGACGAAGATCCCGCCGCGACACGGGCGATTCTGGAGAATGAGTTGGCGCAGCACAGCGAAGTCTTTGCCCATCGCCCCAAGGTATTCGCCCTGAACAAGGCGGACGTCTCCGAGAACCGTGCGCGATTTGATTCCGTGGCGCAGGATTTCAAGAATCCTTTTCTCATTTCCGGAGCTACAGGCGAAGGGATTGACGAGTTGCTCGAATTCCTCTGGGCGACGGTGGACCGCGTTCGGCAGAATGAGTTCGAGGAGGAACCACCGCAGCAGGATGTAGAGTTCGTGTTTGAGGCGCCGTTTCAAATTTCGAAGACCGACGCCGGTTTTGAAGTGGAAGGGAAAGCCGTTCAGCGGGCGGTGATCATGACGAATTTCGACAACGAGGAAGCCATACGCCACTTGCACAAACGGTTTCAGCGGATGGGCCTTTTGAAGGCACTGAAACGCATGGGGGCAAAAGAAGGCGACACGATTGTCATTGGGGAAACGGAACTTGAGTACCACGCCGAATAACGTGCCCGACAAGATACGGACGCTCATCGTAAAGGTCGGTACGTCGTTGTTGACGGGCCCGACCGGATTCGACGGCCGCATCCTGGAGCGGATCGTGCAGGAACTTGCCGCGCTCAAGCGGGAGCGGAATCTCAACATTCTCCTCGTTTCTTCCGGCGCGATCGGTTGCGGAATGAACTTGCTCGGCATGACCGAACGGCCGAAGCTCCTGCCGCTCAAACAAGCGACCGCGGCGGTGGGCCAGTCGCGCCTGATGCACTACTACGAAGTCATGTTCGAAACCTACGGCGACGGATTGCATACCGCGCAGGTGCTGCTTTCCGCCGCCGACCTCGACGACCGGCAGCGGTACATCAACATCCGCAATACGATTCATACGCTGTTCGCGATGGGATCCGTGATCCCCATCGTGAACGAAAACGATTCCGTGGCGACCGATGAACTGCGCTTCGGCGACAACGACACCCTGTCCGCGCGCGTGGCCGGTAAGGTGGACGCCGATGTATTGATCATCCTGAGCGACGTGGACGGCCTGTTCGACCGGAATCCGAGGGTTCACAAGGACGCGACGCTCGTTCCCCACGTGGAGACCGTCACGCCGGAGATCGAAGCGTTGGCCGGTGACACGGAAGTGGCCACATCGGTGGGTGGAATGAAAACGAAGCTGGACGCGGCGAAAATCGCCTGCGCGTCGGGCTATGTGATGGTGATTGCCGACGGCCGCCGCGAAGGGGTGGTCCGCGGTGTGCTGGACGGCACGGTGCCATGCACCACCTTCGGCCGATCGCTGGCCCTCATGCCCCACCGCAAACGCTGGATCGCCTTCGGCCGCGCTGCGAAAGGCGTCGTCTACGTCGATGACGGCGCGCGACGGGCCTTGCTGGAACAGGGCCGCAGTCTGCTCGCTGCGGGCGTTACCGGCGTGGACGGTTCGTTCGGCATGGGCGCGGCGGTGCGCATTATCGATGGATCGGGCAAGGATGTAGCGCGCGGGCTTGTAAACTACTCCAGCGACGACATCCAGCGCATCAAGGGTTGCAAAAGTGCGAATATTCAGTCCATTCTAGGTCGCAAGGATTTTGACGAGGTTATTCATCGCGACAATCTTGTTATCCTGTAGTGTAGTGAATCGGACATTTGCTCTATAGCTAGTCTCGGTAACTTAGGGAACATCCCCCTAAATCCCCCTTCAAAGGGGGACTTTGAGCAACGCTTTACATAGGATCCTTGGAACGGACCGTGGCGTTTGTGATACCGAGCGTTTCGAGAATCCGGCAGTTCAGGAGACGAACATCGTGGCTACCATCGACACCGTGGATATGGGACTCGCGGAACAGGTCCAACAGATCGGCAAACGCGCGCGGGCTGCGTCCGCGGCGCTTCGTTCCACGTCTTCGGCGGTGAAGGATGCCGCGCTTCGCGAGATCGCCAGCCGTTTACGGAACGCGCGCGCGGAACTGAAAGCCGAAAACGCGAAGGATCTCGCCGCGGGCCGCGAAAAGGGTTTGTCGGGGGCGATGCTCGATCGGCTCGAGTTGACGGACAAACGTATCGACGCCATGGCGGAAGGCCTGGAACAGGTCGCGGCGCTGCCCGATCCGGTGGGCGATATTGTGAGCCAGACGGTTCGCCCCAACGGCCTCCGCATCGCACAGATTCGCCAGCCCCTTGGTGTCGTGGGCATCATCTATGAAAGCCGTCCCAACGTCACTGCGGACGCTGCCGCGCTCTGTTTGAAATCCGGCAACGCGTGCATCCTTCGCGGCGGATCCGAGGCGATCCATTCCAACGTGGCCATCGCAAAAGTCTTTCAAGATGGCGCGACGGCCGCGGGCGTGCCGGAAGACGCGGTGCAGATCATCACGACAACCGACCGCAACGCCGTGGGCGCGATGTTGAAGATGGACAAGTACATCGACGTGATCGTGCCGCGCGGCGGGAAGGCGTTGATCGCGCGCATCTACGACGAATCGCGAATTCCTGTGGTTGCTCACCTCGACGGGGTCTGCCACACCTACGTGCACGAGGACGCCGACGTCGAGATGGCCCAGTCCATCTGCGTGAACGCGAAACTCCAGCGGCCCGGCGTGTGCAATGCCATGGAGACCATGCTCGTTCACAGCGCCATCGCTGCGGAGTTTCTGCCCGTGGTCAGCAAGGCGCTTCAGGAAGGCGGCTGCGAACTGCGCGGGTGCGAGCGCACGCAAGCGATCGTATCGTGCGCCCCGGCCACCGAGGAGGATTGGACCACCGAATACCTGGACAAGATCCTCGCGATCCGGGTGGTGGATTCGCTCGACGAAGCCATCGGCCACATCAACGAGTACGGCTCCCACCACTCGGATGCAATCGTTACCCGCGGTTACGAAGCTGCGGAGCAGTTCTTGAACGACGTGGATAGCGCAACGGTCTACGTGAACGCCTCAACGCGATTCACGGATGGCTTTCAGTTTGGGCTTGGCGCGGAAATCGGAATCAGCACCAACAAGCTTCACTGCCGCGGGCCAATGGCGTTGAAGGAACTGACCTCGTTGAAGTACGTCATCCGGGGCGCGGGCCAGATCCTTGCATAATGCGCAACGCATAGGCGTGTTCGGGGGCACCTTCGATCCGATCCACAACGCGCACCTGGACATCGGCCGTGCCACCGTCGCGCAGGCGAATCTGGATCGGCTACTTTTCGTCGTGGCGGGCGAACCGCCGCACAAGCGCGATGCCACCTTCGCCCCGGCGGAAGACCGTTACCGGCTGGTGGAGGCGGCACTGGAAGGCGAGGCGCACATGGAAGCGAGCCGCATCGAACTGGACCGCTCCGGCCCGTCTTACACGGCGGACACGCTGAGCCACTTGCACGAACAACATCCCGACGCGGGCCTATTTCTCGTGCTCGGTATGGATGCGCTGATCGATCTTCCGCGTTGGCGGCACCCGAAGCGGATTCTGGATCTGGCGGACCTGCTGGTGGTCCCGCGTCCGGGCGAATGGGAAGTTCCCGATGCAGTGAAGGGACGATTCCACATGCTCGAGTTTGCGCGCACCGACATATCGTCCACCGAGGTGCGCCGAAGAATCGCGGATGGCGACGCGTTGGATGGCCTGGTTCCGCCGGCGGTTGCGAACCTGATCGCCGAACGCGGCGTCTATCGTACCGGCCCGGTAGACGCGTAAGGAGAGAGTGTCAGTGGCTGATACGCGCTTAGCCCGGCTCAATGGCGAATGGCGGAGAGTTCCCCGCGCGCTCGAGTTCGCGGAATTCGCGCGGCAACGCGTGGGACTGCGTCGTTACCAGCACACCATCTCCGTTACACAAACCTTGTACGTTATCGCACAGGATCTGGAACTCAGTCTCAATTCCGCCGTTGCCGCCGGACTGCTGCACGATTCCTGCAAAGGGCTAAAGAATGATGTCATGTTGACGGAGGCGGAACGCTATGGAATCCCCGTCACGGACTTGCAGCGGGAGCGCCCGAGTCTCCTGCACGGGCATGTGGCGGCGGAAGTCTGCCGGATCGAATTGGCGTTGGACGATGCCGACGCCTTCGAAGCCGTTTACTGGCACGTTACCGGGCGTCCCGGTTTGGGGTTGCTCGGGCGCGCACTTTTCCTGGCCGATTTTTCCGAGCCCCTTCGTACCCATCCTGCTTCGGCAGCGGCGCGGGAGGTCTATGACGCGCAGGGCTTCGACGCGGCAGTGGTATATGCCGCGGAAGCGAAAATGACGTACGTGGAGAACAAGGGCGCGACCGTCGATCCGCGCACCCGCGCCTTTCATGAATGGCTGCTGGCGGGCGTGCCGTCGTGAGTACCGCGGATTCCTTCGCGGAACTCGCTCGCTTCTACGATCCCATCATGCGGCACGTGGACTACGACCGCTGGTATCTCGTTGCCGATGCGCTCACAGGACTTCTGCCGCGTCCTTTCCGGCATCTGGATGCAGCCTGCGGCACGGGTGTCCTGCTTCACAAACTGCTCCGGGATGGATGGAACACCTACGGGGTGGACTTATCCGTATCGATGGTGATGGCAGGGAAACCCGCGAAGGGCAAATGGCCGGTTGCCGTGGGCGATCTCCGCGCCCTCCCCTATGCGGGCTCCTTCGACTACGTGACCTGCCTGTTCGACAGCGTCAACTTTCTGCTGTCGCACGAAGAACTCGCCGCGGGGCTTCGATCGCTGGCGGACTGCTTGAAACCAGATGGCGTGCTCTACTTCGACGTCGTCACCGAGCGCATGGTCCTGGATCACTTTGCAGACCAGGAGTGGACCGAGCGTAATGGAAAGTTTTCGACGCGGTGGAAGTGTGGCTACGACCGGGCGACGCGCACCGTGGAAACACGCATCCAGGTGAACAGCGGCGAAAGCTATGCCCTGTACGAACGGGTGTACGAACTCGACGTGATCGAGGACGTCGTGCGCCGCGCCGGGCTGCAACTGATGGGGGTCTTTGATGCGGAATCCTGGCGAAGACCTCGCCGGAAGACCGTGCGGGTCGACTACGTGGTCACGAAGGGCGACCCTAAACGCATGGGGACGGCTTTCCGAAATATTGAGAAGCACGTTCAGTCCCTGCTGCGCTGAGGATCTGGGATGCTCCGTCTATACAAACCGGTAGCGCAACAGGTATGATCGCGAACGCGGGATGCTGCATCCCTAACCAATGACGGATATTGATTCAGTAAGGTGAACGAATCGTGCGCAATCTCATCGTAGCCGGACTCGGATTGTTGCTGGTGACCGCAAGCGGCTCTCTACCGCTAAGCGCGGATGCGCAGGCGCAGGTGTTGACGGAGCCGGTTTCGCTGTTCGACATCGAGACGCTTGACGAAGCCTGGCGCGAACCGCTTGGCGATTGGATGGTTGTGGGCGAGACCTTCGTGGACCCCGATGACGAGAAGCGGCTTTCCTCGTCGCCCGGAGGCGGTACCGCGCTCAATGGCGACTTGGGTCATACGGATCACCTGGTGAGCAAGCTCGAACACGGCGACGTCAAACTGCATATCGAGTTCATGGTCCCGAAGGGATCGAATTCCGGCGTGTATTTGCAGGGACGCTACGAGATTCAGGTCCTCGACAGTTGGGGGGTAGAGACGCCCACGTACAGTGACTGCGGCGGCATCTACCAGCGTTGGAATGACGCGCCCGGCATTGAGGACGATGCGCGTGGATTTGACGGCCGGCCGCCACGGGTCAATGCCGCGAAGAAGCCCGGCGAGTGGCAGCGCTTCGACATCGTGTTCCGGGCGCCGCGCTTTGACGCGAACGGGGTCAAAACCGCAGATGCGGAGTTTGTGCGCGTTGAGCATAACGGCGTTGTAATCCATGAGAACGAGAAGGTATCCGGTCCAACCCGGTCCGCCATGTTCAACGATGAACAGCCCGCCGGCCCTTTGATGTTGCAGGGCGATCACGGGCCTGTAGCGTACCGGAACCTTCGAATGGAACCTTTGTCCGAGTAGCACCGAACGTTAACCGCATGCCCGCCGCGAAGGAAGACTCCCGATCCAACCGCGTGGCGGCACTACCAACGGGGATATTTCCGTGCGATTTCCACGCTCAAGCGGCATCTTGTTGCATCCAACATCGTTGCCCAGCCGTTTCGGCATCGGCGACCTGGGCCAAGACGCGTACCGGTTCGTCGATTTCCTGGAACGAACGGGACAGCGCGTGTGGCAGGTGCTTCCACTGGGCCCGACTGGGTACGGCGACTCCCCGTACCAATGCTTCTCGGCCTTTGCCGGCAATCCGCTGCTCATCAGCCCGGATCGGCTCGTGCAGGACGGCTTGCTGTCCGAGGAGGAGGTAAGCGGTTCGGAGAAGTTTCCGAGAGACCGGGTGGACTTTGGCGCCGTCATTCAGTTTAAGAGAAGCATCCTTGAAATCGCCGGCAAACGATTTCGTGAAAACGCGAGTCATCCGGATCGGCCGGCGTTCGAGGCATTCTGCAAACAAGAGAACCACTGGCTCAGCGATTACACGCTGTTCATGGCAATGAAGCAACGTCAGGACTTCAAACCCTGGAACCAGTGGGACAAAGACATTGCGAGCCGTTACGACGATGCGTTGCGCCAGTGGGGCGAGACACTCGCGGACCCGATATTCACGCTGAAGTTCACGCAGTTCCAGTTCTTCAAGCAATGGCGCGAACTCAAGACGTACGCGAACGAACGCGGCATTCGGATCATGGGAGATATCCCGATCTACGTGGCCCACGACAGCGCGGACGTGTGGTCGCACCCCGATCTGTATTACCTCGACGAGGAGGGCAATCCTACGGCCGTTGCGGGGGTCCCGCCGGATTATTTCAGTTCGACCGGACAACTGTGGGGAAATCCCCTTTACCGGTGGGACGTGATGGAGCAGCGCGGCTACCACTGGTGGGCGGAGCGCATGCGTGCGACGCTGCGGCTCGTGGACCTCGTCCGCATCGATCACTTCCGCGGATTCGAGGCCTTCTGGCGTGTGCCTGCGGGTGAGAAGACCGCGGAGAACGGGCACTGGGTGCCGGGCCCTGGAGACAATCTGTTTCATGCGCTCGCGAACGCCTTGGGCGAACTCCCCATCGTTGCGGAAAACCTGGGGCTCATCACCGACGAAGTCGAGAATCTGCGGCATCGGCATGACTTCCCAGGAATGGCCGTGTTGCACTTCGCCTTCGGGAAGGACGCGGCCAATAGCGGATTGCTCCCGCACAAGTGGGAGCACAACACCGTCGCCTATACCGGCACGGCGGACAACGACACGACGGTCGGCTGGTGGAAAGCGACGGGCGCAAGCACGGAGAGCAAAGCCGACATCAAGGCCTCGCGCGACTATGCGAAGTGCTATCTCAACGCGACGGGCAAAGACATCCACTGGACATGTATCCGCGCGTTGATGGCGTCCGTCGCGGACACGGTCATCTTCCCCTTGCAGGACATCATGGGATTGGGGACGGAAGCCCGCATGAATCAACCGGGCAGCTCCGGCGGCAAGAACTGGTGCTGGCGCTATACCGACGACATGCTCACCGGCGACATGGCGACCCGACTGCGGGAGCTGACCGAAATCTACGGGCGCCTTCCTGAGTAGCCGCCCCAATACGCATCTCCAAGAAACTTTGGCCCGGGGGATGGGATCCAGCAGAAGAGATATGGCTGCATCAGGCCGGAGCTTCTCCCTCATGGGACGTGTGCGAATGAGTGTACCGCTTCTCAAACTCGCCGCTTACCTGCTGGTTGTGCCCACCGCGGCGTTTGCCGGGCTCGCACTGGACGTGTGGACCTATGGCGGAAACATGGGTCCCGCTGAGGCCGACGTGGCGGTGGTGCTGGGCGCCGCGGTTTGGACGGACCGGCCGTCGCCGGTGTTCGCTGAACGTATCAATCACGCCATCCAACTCTATAACGAAGGCAAGATCCAGCACATCATTTTCACAGGTGGCGTAGGCCAGCCCGGTGAAGCCGCTGAATCCGAAGTAGCTCGAGATTACGCAGTTGCCCGGGGCGTGCCTGAGAAGAACATCTCTTGCGACACCGCGTCCACCATCACGTGGGAAAACCTTGTGGAAGCGAAGAAGCTCTTGCAGCAACGAGACGCCGGCCCGATCCTGATCGTGAGCGATCCGCTGCACATGCGACGCGCCATGTTGATGGCGCACGATGTGGGGATGGACAACGCGTCCCCCTCCCCCACGCCCACGACGCGCTACACGGGGGCGGCGAGCCAGCTTCGCTTCCTCATTCGCGAAACGTATTACTACGCGCTGTACCTGTTGCAGCGGCCCTTTCGCTAGTGTGGCGAATTTGAAATTCGTTTCATTTTTGTACCGGTATCTGAGGGAACATCCCCCTAAATCCCCCTTCAAAGGGGGACTTTGAGCAACAAGTCACACAAGATCTTTGAGAAGGAACTTAGGGTTCAGGACACTACGAGCGTGCAGACACGCCGTGTGCGGGACTCTGCGATCTACGCGCGGTAGAGGCTGTGGCCGATCCCCATGGCTTGCCGACAGGATTCGACGGTCTCGAGGCCGACGGGCGTCACCTTCTTGGCGTTCTCGTGCAGGAAATCCTTGATGGCGTCGGGCGTGTTGTTGGGCGCATTGAACCCTTCGATGATTGGCTCGTTGAACTTGGACACGTACTCGGCCAAGGTCGTCTTGAGCGTGCCGTAGAACTTCTCGCCGCGCCGGTACTTGCCCACGAAATCGAGGTACACATCCTCTGGCGCGAGCAGGGACAAGAGCCGGTACAAGGCGCCCACGCTGTATGGCATCTTCGGGATCACTGCGTCCGGATCGTTGCTCTCCGTATCCAGCGGTTCGGGGTCGGTCGTGGTTTGGACGCCTTTGATCTTCTTGAGGACCGTCTTGGGATCGTCGAGCAGGTCCAGCGTGTTGTTGTCGCTCTTCCCCATTTTCGCGGCGCCGTCCAGACCCGGCAGGCGCAGGGCGTTGCGCTCCACCGCGCGAGGGATGGCCAAGGTCTCGCCGAAACGGTGGTTAAACTTCTGGGCGATGTCGATGGCCATCTCCACGTGCTGCCGCTGATCGTCGCCGACAGGCACCTGAGTGGCGCGCACGATCAAGATGTCCGCCGCCATGAGCACCGGATAGCCGAGCAACCCGTAGGAGAGCGGATTCCCCTCTCCCCCCTGGCTCGATTCGGCCAGCTTGCTCATCTTGTCCTTGTAGGTCGTGCCGCGTTCCAAATGGCCGATATTCGTGATCATGCCCAGCAGGAGGGCTAGCTCCGCCGTACAGGGCAGGTCGCTCTGGCGGTAGATCACCGACCGGACCGGGTCCAAGCCGCAGGCCACGTAGGTGCGCAGCATGTCGATGGTTTGCTGAAGGATATCGACCCGCTCGGTGACGGTGGTCAGCGCGTGATAATCAGCGATGAAGTAGAAACACTGGTGCCCCTTCTCCTGGAGATCGATGAAGCTCTTCATCGCGCCGAAGTAGTTGCCATAATGCAGACGCCCCGTCGGGCGAATGCCCGAGAGGATCACTTCCTGTTTCGAAGTCATGTTATACCTTCTTGTTACACAAACCTCCGGCGCGCATCCTCAGACGGAAAGAGCGACCGGCGGGCCACAACGCGGGGATTCCGGGGAAGAATACCGAAAACCGGCGAGACACTTCCAACCCGCGAGTGGCAATACGTGATCGTTTCGGTTTCAATCCGCCATCTCGTACACGCAGAGGACGGGACCGGCATGCGGATTGGAATGTGTTGACGGGTGCGTGCCACAGGGCTATGCTAGTCGAGAGGAGACCATGTATGCGCCGCTGGGGAAAATGCGGGTTCAGTCTTGTCGAGACGCTGGTCGTCATGGCCATCATCGCCATCTTGATGGCGCTGTACCTCCCTGTATTGTCCAAGGTGATGCGCAAGGCCGAGGAAGTGGCCGTCAAGGAGGGATTCCGCCAAGAGAAGATTGGACGGATGGCGGATTCGGCCAACAGCGCGGGGAAAGAATTGGGTCCCGCGCCGGACCGTGATGAGTGCCGAGCGGCCTTCCGCAAGATGGTGAACGATGTGATCGCGACGGAGGTGCTTTACATCGTCGAGTCCGACGCGGAGTTCAATGCCTATTGGCAAACCATGATCAACCCGGCGGCGAACACACCGCTGGAGTATTCCGGCTCGGGAAACCTGCTCGCGCGCGATGAGTTTGGCGATGTGTACGAATTGCCGCGCGTCGATAAGTTTCTCGATGAGGGTCCGCCATTCCCTTTGGGGTGGGAATTCATTTCAACAGACCTCTCTGACACCTCGTCGGGGACGATTGGCACGAACGTGATCTACAGCGACGGACACGTGGTGTACGTGCGATACCCTGGCGAGTTTCCAGCCACCCGGACGGTGGCGGAGCTGTCCCACCGTTTTGTGGAAGAGTATCTGTAAGCCGGTGGATTCGGTCTGACTTCCGGGTCTATCCGCACCACACCCCGGGCCTGCATCCGGCCCTGCCTCGATCGTGAATCTTTACTGCCAATTCCACTAGAATACCCCCTCACGTTCAAGCCGTTTCCGGCGAATCGGGGGATTCGTCCGGGTTTCGCATCAGGGGTGCCGCACTCATGTGCGCGAGGGCTCTCGCGAGAAAAAGCGGAAGAAATCGAGGGTAGAGGTTTTATGTCGTACGCACAAGAAGTCATGGATCTGGTCAAACGGCGCGATCCGTCGGAACTGGAGTTTCATCAAGCGGTCGCGGAGGTTCTCGAATCGCTCGAGCCGGCGCTTGCGCAGCACCCCGAGTACAAGGAACA
>CAZWDH010000112.1:0-19984 GCA_964632865.1 uncultured Nitrospiraceae bacterium | reverse complement strand
GTTCCGCCTCGTAGCGCTGCGCGATCTCCTCCGATCGGGGGAAGTAGGCGAGCGCCCATACAATGACCGTGATGGCGAAGATAACGGTGCCCGCGCGCCAGACGAATTCCTTGCCCTGGTTGTAAACTTTCCGGCCTACGGTACGCCAATGCGGCATCTTGTAGCTGGGCAACTCCAAAAGAAATGGCGGGGTCGCGCCGCGCAGCAGGGTGCGCTTCAAGCCCCATGCAACCAGAACGGCGACCACGATGCCCAATCCGTACATGCAGAAGAGGGTCAGACCCTGAAGACCCAGCAGGCCGCCCAGGTACCGCTCCGCGGGAATGAACGCCGCGATCATCAGGGTGTAGACCGGTAAGCGGGCCGAACAACTCATGAGCGGCGCGACAAGGATGGTCGTCAACCGATCGCGGCGATTGGAGATCGTGCGCGTGGCCATAATGCCGGGAATCGCACAGGCGAAGCTCGAGAGCATCGGGATAAAGGACTGTCCCGACAATCCGCAGCGGCTGAGCAGCCGATCCATGAGAAATGCCGCGCGGGCCATATAGCCGCAGTCTTCGAGAATGGCGATGAACAGCATAAGAATGAGAATCTGTGGCAGGAAAACCAGCACTGCGCCGACGCCGGCAAAAATTCCGTCGACCACCAGACTCTGCAAAGGACCTTCGGGCAAGACGTTTCCGGCCAGGGCGCCCAGTCCCGAGCAGGCGGCATCGATAGCATCCATCAAGGGACCGGCCCAGGCGAAGATCGCCTGGAACCCTGTGGCCATTACGATTGCGAACACCAGCGTGCCCCAGAGGCGATGCGTGAGGACGGCGTCCAGTTTGTCCGAGAACGTCATGCTGCGCGTGGCCGGCTTGCGAACGCCCGCCGCGACGACGCCTCGAATCCAGGCATACCGGCTGCGGGCTTCCAATGCGGCAAGGGAACCAGTGGGCGCGGCGCGCTTGCGGTGCTCGTCGAGGAGATCGTCCATCCCCTTGCCCAGGCTACCCGCGAGCCGCTGCTCCGCGTATCCATCCCGATCGACGAGGAGGCGGAGCACTTCCGTGAAGTGGAAGACCTTACCCAGTTCGGCGCCGCGCTCGTCGAGCTTCGCTTTCAGCGCGTCCAATTCCTGCACCAAGGTCGATGGGAACTGCGGACCTTCCGCGTGGGAATGGGGCGAATCGGTGATTGCTTCCAGCAGCTCCTTCTTGAGCGCATCGATCCCTTCGCGCCGGTAGGCACAGATAGGGACGACTTTCGCGCCCAACTCGGCGGCGATTTTCGCGGCGTCGATCTCGATGTGTTGTTTGGTCGCGAGGTCGCACATGTTGAGCGCGACGACCAGGGGTTTTCCCAATTCGCGAAGTTGCGAGACCAGGTAAAGGTTGCGCTCAAGGTTGGTCGCGTCCACGACGGCGAGAATTGCGTCGATGGGCTGTTCGCCTTTTTGCTGGCCCAGGAGCACGTCGGCCACGATCATCTCGTCCGGAGACCGTGCCGCAAGGCTATAGGTCCCCGGCAAGTCGACCAGGTTCGCCATGGTGCCGTTCAACCGGAGTTGACCGACCTTGCGTTCGACGGTCACGCCGGGATAGTTCCCGGTGATTTGGGTGAGCCCGGTGAGCGCGTTAAAGAGCGTGGTCTTGCCGACGTTCGGATTGCCCACGACGGCGATAGCGATTGACCGGGGATTGCTCGGAATGGTGTGTGTGGTAGTTTCCATATGACAAATCGTTACGCGTCCAATTCAACGAACGCAGCTTCCGCTTTGCGGAGCGACAAGTGATATCCCTGAACGCGGATCTCGATGGGATCGCCAAAGGGCGCGATACGCACGACCTCGACGGGGATACCTTCGATGACCCCCATCTCCAGCAGACGCTGGTGGATCGCCCCGTCCCCGAGGAGCGCAGTGATGGTCCCGGATTCACCGGGCTTGAGTTGACTGAGGATTCGCATGGCCCACCCAATGTGTGCGCGACGACGCCCGTTGCGCCGCCGGCACGCGCTTATTCGAGACTGAATTCGACTCCCGCCATGGCGGGAATTGCATCCGGGCCCAGCGCAATCCGCACGACTACACGCGAGGCATCGTCGCCCCGCAGACAGAACCGGGAATTGCCGACCTCCACAATCATTGGGGATCCCGTTCGCGCGATACGAATTACCGCACCGGGCATAAGCCCCAACTCGCGGAGACGGGATGCCAGACCGACATCCGTGTCGAGCGCAACTACGATCCCTTCTTCACCCGCTTCACATTCGTTCAGCGGGAGTTCACAGACATCCAAACTATCTCCCACTACTCATTCCCCCAAAATCCGGTCATTCTAAACCGGTTGTTCATGCTGCCGGAAGTCCGGCAACGGATCGTCATAGAGTGCCCGAGCACGGTACGAAATATCAAGAGTTCCTGGCCTTTCCCTGCGCGCCTTTGTGGTACTCGCAGTCTTCACCGAGCGGGGTCAGGCATTCCCCTCCATCGCAGAGGGGGCAATGGTCCACCGACTCGCAACCGGGCCGGAACCGGGACATGACATCGTTTATCTTCGCCGCGCGGGACTCATCGCTCAGAATGTACCGCATCAGCCAGACCAGGCGCCTGCCCGTCTCCAAGCTCATGAGGTGCTCCATCTTGCACGCGTCGGACAAGGCCGTTTCCGGCGACACACCGAGAACTTCCTCGAAGAACTTGGACAAAATGCGGAAATTCTGTTCCACGAGGACGGCCATCTGATGGCCTTCCTCCGTGAGCAGCAGGAAACGATGAGGATCCTCCGCGACCCAGCCGCGTTTTTTCAGTTGAGAAATCGACATGGATGCGGCACCGCGCGAAACCTCGAGCATTTCCGCCACGTCGGTCACGCGCGCGTATCCGAATTCGCCGCGCAACGCATCGATAGCCATAAGATAATGGGCGGCGGAATGGGTGATGTCGTTTTTTTCAAAATCACGCCAGTAAGTCGAGTCATTGATCGGTTTGCTCATGGTGTTGTCTCTTTGTTTAGCATAGCAAACTTATGTTACATGAATTATATTCCGGAATCGGACAAGCTGTCAAGCCAAGCGATGCAGAGAAGTTACAGCGTAACCCGGTCGGGAACCCGCAGCAGGCCTAGCTTGAACGACTTACGGCGTTCCC
Organism: uncultured Nitrospiraceae bacterium; assembly: GCA_964632865.1. Lineage (GTDB taxonomy): Bacteria > Hydrogenedentota > Hydrogenedentia > Hydrogenedentales > SLHB01 > JAHDWY01. The sequence continues at coordinate 16,848 of CAZWDH010000112.1, read as the reverse complement.
CCTCTCCCTTCGCCGGAGATTACCATTTTCCCGGTCGCGGGGGTAGACGAATATAAGGCATTAATCTATCATATCTTAGCATATGTCGAGCGCGTCGTGACGGGTCGCCCGGCATAGAACAGCCAGCGTAATGCGCCACTTCTCCGTGTTGGGGTGAATGGGCCGCAAGTCAGGTTTGCTCTTGCCTGGCAACGAGCGATTGGGGACGATCTATGGAATCCTCCCAAGTCAAGTCCAGTGGTTCCTCTGTGTCACGGCTCGTGCCCTACCTGTATCCATTTTTGTTTGTGCCGTTAGACGCCGCGACTCGCGTGATCCAGTCGCCCCACGGAGTCGTTCCCTGGTACCCGCCCGTCGCGTTGACGGTTGTGCTGCTCGTTTTCTTCGGGCTGCGCCACGCACCGATCGCATTCGTCACGATCGTCGCTTGCAACTACTTCATCTGGGACTTTCCTCCCGGACCGCTGAATCTGGGGCCGCTCTTCCTTTCCTTCGTGTCGGTGGCACTTTATTCCGCGGCTGCCGCATGGTTACGGTACGGCGCTCGCCTTCAAAGCGATCTGGCGCGACTTCGCGATGCGGCGTGGTTTGTGTTTGCAATCGTCCCCACATCAATCGCCGGGGGTCTAGTCTACGCGGCATACCTGCTGTCCAGCGGAACGATCGGAACAGGCGCGTTCGTCGCTACTGTCCGGGATTTCGCTCTTGGGGACATGATAGGGATCTTCACGTTTGCTCCGGCCTTATTCCTGATCGCGCGGCTTGTTGGGGGTACCGGCACGGATTCCGGACGTGTGCCGGCGAGCGTCGCCAGCCCATTTGGCATGATATCGACTCTTCGATGGTCGCGCCGGCGGTTTCTGGAATTCGTGGCGTGGACGTTCCTGGTGATGGGCTCGCTATGGATAGCGCTCGATAAACCGGGCGATCTTGCCAGCAGCCGACTGTATCTCACGTTTGTGCCGCTGATTTGGGCGGCGCTCCGGACGGGAAACCGTGGAAGCTCGGCGGCCGTCCTGATTATCGCATGCCTGACGGTCGGACAAATCGTGTACCAGGGATACCAGACCGACATTCCGGAGATTCAACTGTACCTTCTTGCCTTGGCATTGACCGGCTTATCCCTGGGCGCGGCGGTGACCGAGCACAAGAAGGCGCACGAGATGTGGCGGCGGTATGACTTCATCGCCAACGCGCTCGGTGAACAAACTGCCTTGATCGATCGCGATTACCGCTTCGAGGCGGTGAACGACGCTTTTTGTCGCGCCCACGGTGTGGACCGGGCGGCGGTGGTCGGTCAACCCATCGCACGCCTGTGGGGCGAGGACGCCTACGAGTTCACGATACGCGACTACGTGTCCCGGTGCTTCGAAGGGCGCAATGAAGTTACGGAAGGATGGTACCGGACCGGGGCGGCGGGAAGCCGCTACTACCGTTTTGAATACAGCCCGTACGTAGAGGTGGAAAGGCGGATTAGTCATTGTGTGATGGTTGCGCGCGACTTGACGGACAAGCAGTTGGCCCGTCAAGCGCAGGAGAAGACGGAGAATCTCTACCGCAGGGCTATCGCCGCCTCCGAAGCAGTACCGTACGTTCGCAACTATTCCGGCGGCAAGGATGAATTCCTTTTCATGGGGCCAGAGATCGAACGGTTGACGGGCTATTCGCGGGAAGAGCTTACGACCGATCGGTGGGAATCAATCCAGTTGGAAGTGGATACTTTTGGTGAGTTGGGGGGACTCCCTTACGAAGAGGCGGTTTCACGTACTCGCGCCGGTGAGTTCAAATACTGGAGAAGCGACAACCGCATACGGACCAAGGATGGATCGGAGCGCTGGATTACGGATGCTTCCGTCGAGGTCCAAGATGACGAGGGCGTTGTGGTCGGCTGCATCGGGATGCTGTCGGACATTACCGAACGGAAGCAATCCGAAGAAGCGTTGCGAAGAAGTGAAGAGCGGCTGGAACTTGCGTTGCGCGGGGCCGATCTTGGATTGTGGGACTGGGACCTTACCAATGATCGGCTGATCGTGAATGAACGGTTTGCGGAGATGTTGGGGTACGCGCCCGGAGAACTAATCGAGGCGGGTTACGTCATGCGGTCGCGCATTCACCCGGACGATCGTCCTGTTGCATCGGAGATCATGCGACAGCACATAGCGGGCGAGACTCCGGCGTTCGAGGCGGAGTATCGCGTGCAGCACCGATCGGGGGAGTACATCTGGGTCCTGAACCGGGGCCGAATATTTGAACGCGATGAAAACGGTGAACCCGTGCGCGCGCTTGGCACGCATCTGGACATTACACAACGCCACGCCATCGAGGACGAGCGGCGCAAACTCGAAACGCGGATTCTTCACGCCCAGAAACTGGAGAGCCTAGGGATTCTCGCGGGAGGCATTGCGCATGACTTCAACAATCTCCTGGTCGGCATTCTGGGAAACGCCGATCTGGCCATGCTCGAGCGGGACAACGACCGGGCGGACCGAGAATACCTCGATGCCATTGTCACTTCCGCGCAGCGAGCGGCGGAACTGTGCCGACAGATGCTGGCGTACTCTGGTAAGGGGCACTTCCTGGTCCGGCCGATCGACTTGAACGAAGTGGTTCGCGAGATGGCCCACTTGCTGTCCGTCTCCGTGTCGAAGCGAGTGTCGTTGCACTACAACTTCGCGACTCAGATGCCGGTCGTAGAAGTCGACGTCACCCAGATGCGGCAGATCATCATGAATCTCATCACGAACGCGTCCGAGGCGATTGGAGACGCCGACGGCGAGATCGTTATACGAACGTCCACGCAGTATTTCGATGGCGCTGCGTTGACTTCTAGCTACTGGGGCCAAGAGTTGGAACCAGGCACCTACGTCATTCTCGAAATCGCGGACACCGGTTGCGGGATGGATGGCGAAACCTTGGCCCGCATTTTCGATCCTTTTTTTACCACCAAGTTTACGGGGCGGGGGCTCGGAATGGCGGCGGTACTCGGGATCGTTCGCGGTCACCGCGGCGCTGTCGACGTCCAGTCGACCGTAGGAAAGGGCACCACATTCACGGTGCTACTCCCTGCGTCGAGCAAGGCGCCCGACTCCCGCGTAGCTGATCCGGAAATGAACTTGGCTTGGAAGGGTACCGGCACGGTACTGGTGGTCGAGGACGAACCAGAAGTTCTCGCGCTGGTCGAGAAACTGCTGACGCGCGCGGGATTCGATCCGATCACGTGCCGCGATGGGCAGGAGGCGATAGCGCTGTTCCGAAAGCAGGCGGGATCCATTCGCTTCGTGCTGTTGGACATGACGATGCCGCGCATGAGTTGCGTGGATACCGTGCGCGCCTTGCAGGCCATCCGTCGGGATGTGCCGATAATCCTGACCAGCGGGTACAGTGAATCCGAAGCGGCGCAGACGTTCGAGAAAGACGGGATCGCGGGATTTCTTCAGAAACCGTATCGGGCTACGGCACTGTATGACGTGGTGCGTGCCGCCATCGAGCGGTAGCGGTTACTTGCCTCGCGCGCGCAGGGCTGATTCGAGGAGGTTGATATCCTCCTGAATCATGTTGCGGCCTTCCTTGGTAAAGATCCCCACGCATACAGCGTCGCCGGGGCGGTAGGCATCGGCCACGTACTCGAAGGCCTCGCGCGGATCGTTGCGGCCCGCAGCCATCACTTTGTAATGGATCGCGGGCGCGGGCAATTCCTGGATAAGCGCACACATGGCCTCGCGATGTTCGGCGCCGTAATACTCCTCCTCTTCGTAATTGCGATGGGATTGGCGCGTGCGGTCGTCGGGGTTGTAGTAACTGGTCATGAAGAAATCGAGGTCGAGATGGTCGGCCGCCCATCGGATCGTTTCCGTCCGATGACCGGCGGTCCCCACGGCCATGCCATGGTCCTTGATCATCTCGACCGCTTCGAAGACTTCTTTCGTTTCTCCATTGGCAACGCGGTAGTCCATCTCGCCGCCGTGAATGAAACAACACTTCGCCCTTCCGGCGATCGCGTTGTTCACACCGTGTTGGATCGAGCCGACTCCCGGACAGGTCTGAGCGATCCATAGCAGCGATCCGCCCTCATTTCGATGCTCGCGCAAAGCGCGCATGATGAATTCGTCGGCGCGGGCCAGGTGCGTGGTGACGCCGGCTTCCTCCGTGAGGCGATAACATTCCTTGACGCGTTCCATGGTATACCAGTCGCGCATCTCCTCGTCCCGCTCTCGGGTCTGGTGGGCGTAGCCCCCGAACGGATTGGCCCCGAGGATAAAGCGGCTGACCTGCACGGTGCCCAGCGTAACCGATTCGGGGCGGAGCATTTCTTCTCCATCGGTTTCGGAACGCATATCCTGAACGATAGCCATTGGAGACCTCCTCGCTTGACACAAAATAACCGGCCTTCAGCCTATCATGGTTTTGCGGCGGTGAATAGTCCATACCGCATGACGCCGAGATAATAGGCGGCCCAAATGCGGAAGATGGTGATCCCGAACACACGGTTCGGGCCGTGGAACAAGAAGCGCCAGGCTTCCCGGTCGTGCATAAGGCGTTTCGCCATGCGGCCCACGATGATGGACCAGGTCTTGCGTACGTTCCTGCTCAGATCCCGGAAGGTAATGTTCTCGAACCCGGACTCCCAGATCATCTTCCGGTAGTCCTCTTCGTCGCCCATGCTGGGCAAGCGGCCTTCTCGGCAGATGGGTTCGAGCAACCAGTCCACTTGCCGCGGAGATGGTTTGTTTTTCGCGAGCCAGGCATAGACGCCGAATCGGCCGCCGGGTTTCAGCACGCGATTCACTTCGGCGAAGAATCGCGGTTTATCCTCCATGTGTTCCGAGCTTTCGATAGAAATCGCGACGTCCACGGAACCGTCCGGGAGATCGTTGTCGAACCAATTCTGTAACCGATACTGCGGATTGGCATTCCCGTTCGTCCGGGCGACGGCGTAATCGTATTGCGCTTGGGAAAGCGTGTAGCCCGTCACCTGCGCGCCGAATCCATTTGCCAGGATCCGGGACGTGCCGCCGTACCCGCATCCGATGTCTACCACGACCGAGTCTTTCCTAATCCCGGTTTCCCGCGCGATCAAGTGGGTCAGTTGCTGGACCGCCAGCTCCGCGCTTTCCCCGCCGGTTTCCCAGAGCCCGTGATGGACGTGTTCGCCCCAGATCTCCAGGTACCATTTACTGAGATCGTCGTAGTGTTCGGCGACGTGTTCGTGCTTCTGGTCTTCTCGGGGGAAGATCACGGACAGGACCTCGTTGCATTGCGCTGCGCCCGATTTGGCGATTGCGCGACGCCGGATGGTATCATGCGAAATCGCATCGCTGGTATCGCGCGAAAACCGGGTAACGGGGAGCATTGAGCATGTGGTCGTATTACCTCTTCATGGCGTTGATGGTGGTTACCCTCGTGCTGTGGGCGATTATCGCGCTCCGTGACGATACTCGGGAAACGGGGGACGCGCCGGACTCCAAGAAGGACGCCGACACCAAGAAGACGTAGTCCTGAGACTAGCCTTCCTTGGCCGAGCCGTCTTCCTCGTCGCCCGCTTTGCGGTTCACTCCCAGGGAGCGAAGAAAACCGTCAATGTCGATTTCCATGTCCGTTTCGCCCATTTCCGGGTGAAACCGCAAGGGATCGCGGATGTAGGCCCGCTGACACAAAGGGCACAGGTCCAGGCTGAAGGCCTTGTAGACCGATTCCTCGAGATCCTTCGGATCCTTCTTTTCCATCCGCTCGATGAGCGCCAGGATCTCGGCGCGATGATCGCGGACCAGGTCGGCCAGGCTGATCTCCATCTTGTCGTAGGCGGCCCGCACATCGATCTTGACTGTGTAACGCAGATCGCCCTTGCGCATCTCCTTGCCGCAGCCGTCGCAACGATGAACGATCATGGGGAAGAACCTCGCAAAACACCTTCCACTGGAGTATACCAGACGACGGGAAATGCTTGGGGATTATGGACGGTATGGACGATATGGACTGGGATACCACGCATTGGCGCTGGGCGAGAGACTCTTTCGTGTCCCTTTGTCCATATCGTCCATACTGTCCATAAGAAGCACCCGCGGCTGTCTCCCCGACAACCCGCTTCCCGCGCCGCCCCCCCTGCGCATGAAAGTGGAAATAAGCGGCATTCCTATGCTACGCTACGCCTTCGTTTCCGATGCCGGTGTAGCTCAGCTGGTTAGAGCAGTGGAATCATAATCCACGTGTCCGCGGTTCGAATCCGTGCACCGGCACCATGTAAAACAAATCGCCCCAGTGGATTGCATGCGATCCGCTGGGGTTTTCTTTTGAGACCGGGAGACCCAGTCTATTTATTGCTATTTGCACGGTTCGACTATCACGTACACGATGATCGTCCGGCCGGTGTCTTTTCGAAAATCATGGCCTCGCGCAACCACTTTTGGGCTGGATGCTCCGCGCGAAGATACCGCCGTAAAGCGACTTCGCGATGCACGCAGGGTCTGCGTCGCGCCCATCGCATAGAGACGGCCTATCTTCCGGCGGGCTAAACGCCAAATCGCGCCAGCACTGGGATGTGATCGCTGAGGGCGAACGACTTTGGGTCCTCCGGATTGGTCCGAAACTGTCCCTCGAACAGAATGCGCGCCTCTTCGAGCCTGTCCGCCAAAGCCCCATGGGCCCAGATAGAATCGATGCGTTTCTTGGGTTCGGTGCTGGGAATGGTGACATCCACTCCGCTGCCTTTCGCGGCGAACGTGTCCGTCAACCCTGCCTCAACCCACCGCGCATACTCGGGTCCGTCGGGCGCGTGATTCAGGTCGCCCTGAAAGAGGAAGACTGCGCCGGCGTCGAGAAGGGGTTGTAAGACTTTCAAGATTTCCGTCACCTCCCGTTCCCGCACTACGGCGTCGCTGGGGTGCAGGTGCGCGCTGAATACAGGCAGCCGGCCTCGGTCCGTCTCCAGGACGGCGCTGCACCAGTGGCGTGTAAACAGATCGTCCGGGCGAGTCCCCTCCGCGAGCGGGCAGTTTTGCTTCTCCACGATGGGAAATCGGGACAAGATGGTCCCCGGAAATCCGCCTGGCCAGTCGTCGTTGCCGGGCCAGCCGCCGGGGAAGTAGGCATAGTGCATGCTCATCGCTTCAGCGATGGCGGCCACTGTGGCCTCGTCCGGCGATTCCTGAAAGGTCACGATGTCCGGCTGGTACAGGCTCAATTCCAGGGCGAATCGCGTGGTCATGTCCTCCCGCGCGCGCACCAGCCGTTCCCGGTTATCGTCCGTCTCCGGGTAACCTCGGCACGCGAGAACGTTGTACGAAATGCTGGTGAGTCCACGATGGCCGGTGGCGGTGGTTTGGGCGGACGCACGAGATGTAGTCCCTACCCCTGCGGCCGCCAGGAGCGCGCTGGCTTTTAAGAATGTCCGCCGATTCATGGAAACCCTTCCCCCGTTGTTGTATTTTTCCCGCGCAACCCAGTCAGTTCGTTCCAGCCGCGACCTGCTGCCGGCGGGCCATCAGTTCCTTATACGTGGTTAAAACGATGCCTTCCTCCTCGATGACCTGCTTGACCCGATCGCTGAGAACCATTTCGAGTTCGGCCTCGCGCTTGCCGCCGGAACTGGAAATGGCGCCGAAGTTCTGGCCGGGGCGGGTACCGTGCAGGATAATTTGCGTGATACCGGGTTTGAGGTTGCGCAGATTCTGAATCAGCGCGTCGATCATCTCGTTGGTATCGCTCGTGTCGGCGGTAGAGGTCATGAGATGGTCGAGCACCGGCAAACCGCTATCCCAAACGTGCTGGACCGCCTGTGCCAGCTTAGCCGTTTCTGCCGCGCCCCGGCTCGCCCCTTCCAAGTTCTTCGGGTCCATGATCATGATGGGAATCTGTTTCTCGATGCCGATTTTCACGTAGCGCTCGAAGAACTCCGGCGAATAAAACAAGGTGCCCATGTGCGAGTCGAGATGGGTGATGGGCATGCCCAGCTTCTCCGCCAACGCGATCTGAGCGCGGATTTCCTTTTCGACTTCATCGGCGCTGGCATTGGATATCGTCTCCACGACGCCGCGGTGCATGTAGCCTTCCGCATCGACCAATCCCGGCACCGCGTCACGGCCCGCGACCGGTCCCCATCGGTAGTGATTCCACTCCGAGGTCATGGTCAGGTGCAGACCGTTGTCGATCTCCGGGTGTTCCTTCAAATAGTCCGCCCATTCCGGCACCCAGGAACAAGGCATCATCGTGCTGCACGAGGTGAGAAGGCCCTTTTCGAATCCCTCGATGGTGCCCAGGTTGCTCTCATGCGACATGCCCGCGTCGTCGTTGTGGAAGATCAGAATCCGGTCGTCGGGTTCCCATCCAAGGCGTTCGCCGTATGTGGGCGATGCAGGTTGTGCGCAAGAGGTTGCCGAGAAAACAAGAGATAGCGTAACTAGTCCAAGCAAAGCTGCGGTCGGCTGCATTTTCGAGACTCCATTCGTGGTTGTTTGTACTTTCTCAGGCTCGCTCGGGTGAGGAGGCTGTCATGCTAGCAATTCTGGACAGTGTACGCGGAAATGGCATCATTGCCAATTCCATCGTTCGAGACTGATTGGGGAATCGTCTCGGTTGCCTGTTCCGTATCGGGGCACAGGCTTGAAGAACGGGACTCGCCTGCGTCGCGCATCGTTTTGGGGTTGATTTTTTAAACCATTTAAGGTATATTCTTTATCGTGGAAAAGCGGAAGGCTCATTATCCTTTGTCGGAAATCAAGCGGTTGGTTCGCGAAGGATTCTATCGTGTGACCCGAACGGCTTTGGACTGCGGAAGACGCGATTTTCGGTTGTCCGGTACAAAGCAAATAGCCGAGTGCATACTGAATCTTGAAGCCCGTGAGTTTTACAAATCCATGACTACGCATAACGATTCACGGATTTGGCAGGATGTGTATCGTAGCGCTGTCGGAGATACAGGAGCGTACATCAAGGTTCAGATTTCCGATGGCGAAACTGTCGTCATCTCCTTTAAGCGACTCGAGGGATTCTAAAGTGCGTGAGAAGAAATGGATAGACTGCCCTGTTTGCGGATCAAAGAAGAGCATGCAAGTTCGAAAGAATTTGCGTGAACGCGTGCATCATCCCGACTACCCGCCGTTGGACATCGAGGACCTTGACGGCCAGTTTTGCGCCGTCTGCGACGATGGTTTTTGGTCGCTGAAGTCGGAGCGCAAGATTGAACGTCTTCTTGCCGAACATATGGCGAAGCATGATTCGATGCGCGTCGTGGCGGCTGAAATCGCCAGCGTGCAGGAAGCGGCCGACGCGATGCAAATCACCGTCCAAGGCGTGCACAAGATGATGGGTGAAGGACGACTGAGATTCGTGTATGCCGCGGGGCGGCGGTTGCCTATCAGGCAGGACGTCGTTGCCAAAGCAAATCGATCCGGCTAGGTCCTGGCTGCCCCCCAATTTGGGCGCACGGACTGAGTGCCGGGACAATGCAAGACGACGGTCGCCCTTCCAATGCGTTCCTGCAATCCCTTCACGTAATATAGACGGGCTGCGATTGCGCAGATGCGACGCCACCCTGTTACTCGTGTGGAAGTCGACTTTATACTATATGCCCGGACCGCGCCATCCTCTCCGAACGCCAACGCATGAATGAGGAGTTGCCAATGACAATCCATCTACGCTCATTCGTTTTCCTCTTTGCCGCCGCCATGATGGTGCCGGTGTTGACCTGCGGTCAGGAAACGGCCGCGCAAACCGATACGCCATCGCTGACCGTACGCGCCGTGTCCTTCCACCCGCCCACCGACGAGACGCGGTTCTACCATGCGCGTGTGGAACTTGCGCCTGTCGATTTTGCGCACAAAATCGATGCCGCTATGGTCGGCGGGAACGCGGAAGTATTCATTGCCTATGTGGACGGGCAGTTGACGCAGTGGGAACCGGACGGGCGCGTGGATCGGCCCGCAAACGGGACCGTGCCTGCGGGTCACGAGGCCGTTTTCAACATTCGGTGTCCATGGGTGGCGGGGGAGACTGTCACGATCGTACTCAGTGGGAAGCGGCTCGACACGGAGGCGGCAATTAACGTCGCGATCGAGGAGACGGCGCCGGCCAATGGCGGTTTCCCCTTCTCAGGCTGGAAGGAACATCGCGTGCTCGGGTTGCGCGACGATTTCGGTATTGAGCGGAAGCAGGCTCCGTACATGATGTTCATTTCCGATGAGGCCGATCGTGTGCAGTCGTGGACGAAGGAATTGCGCGTCGCGGCGTACGATCTGAAGACGGGCGAAACGCACGAGATTCCGAGTCAGGTGTTTTACGAGAAGCGGAGGTTCGACACGCCGAAGCAGGAGTCCACGTATACGACCTGTCAGGCGGCGATCCTGGTCGATGTGCCGGCGAACGGGAAGGCCTACTACATCATTGCCTATGGAAACGACGCAACCGAGGCGCCGGCTTATGATTCGGACCTCAAGGTGAGTCAGCGCGACGACGGGGCAACCTGGATCGAGAACGAATTCTACGAGGTCCAACTCGACCCGCAAAATCAGAGCATCAACGGATTCCGATCGAAACAGTTCGGCGTCGGGGAGAAACGAACCTTCGGTTTTCCGGAGAAGCCGGGCTACACGCTGCACTACAATCCCGACGTGTGGGTCAAGAATCGGCCGTGGACGCATACCAAGGGCTGGAATCCGCCGCCTAAGCGCGTGATGCAGCAGGGTCCAGTGGCGGTTGCGTGGCGGCGCTGGGGGCATCTGCCGGAAGCCACGGAAGTGGATGTGAACGTCACCTACCACTTCTTCGCCAAGACGCCCTACGTGCTGGTGGAATCGACCATCGACATCCGCGAAGATCTCGTGGTGAACGCGCTCCGCAACGAGGAGGTCGTGTTCATGCCGTCCACCGAAGTGGACCACGCGGGATGGCGCCGGCAGAACGGCGAGATCGACTACCGGCCCATGGTGCAGGGCGAAGGGTTGACGCCGGGTATCGTGAACATCGTGGCGGCCGAGGCGCCGTATGTGTGTCTCACGCGCGAGGACAACGGCATCGGCCTGGCCAGCATTCGCCTGAAACAGCACGCCGGCACGCGCGGCGCATGGCCGCCGGTGATTGCGTCCACGGCGACGATCATCGCGGACTACGGATGGAACTTCCGCTACTGGAGCCGGTCGCTTGTGTATCCCTGGGGCGACTACGTGCCGGATCATCCGGTGGTGCTCAACGCCGACACCTACTACGGCGAGAAGAGCGCCTTCTGCGTCTTTCCCATCGGCGACGGCAAATCGCCGGAGCGCAAGCTGGCCTATATCGACACGCTGTACGATGAGCTGTCTCATCCGATAAGCATCGACCACCAAGGCGCGGGGCCCTGGTAAGCCGGGAAATGGTCTTGCAACGCAGAGGTCAGGCGCTTACTATCACGAAACGATTGCGACGCCTTTGGCGTCCGCGCGCAGCCGCAAGAAACCGGGAGATTCACCGATGCGACGACATGACTTTATCTGGCCGCTTCTATGCGCCATTTTCGCGATTGCTCCGTTTGCCTTGGGCGACGTAACCCTTCAGGAGGGCAACGGCAAGCAGTGGTACAAGGGCGTAACGCATTTCCACACGCTGTGGAGCGACGGAGACGCCGCGCCGGAAGTAGCCGTGAACTGGTACCAGACCCACGGCTACGACTTCATCTGCGTCAGCGACCATAACATTCTTCAGGTGGGGGAGAAGTGGTTCCCCATCGACGACGAGAAAAAACGGCTCCCGATGGAGAAGGTCGACGCGTTGCGCGAGGAGTTCGGTGAGGATTGGGTTGTCGTGGAAGAGCGCGATGGCACTCCCATGATGCGCTTGAAGACCTTGTCCGAACTGCAGGAGCGTTTCGAGGAGCCGGGCGAATTTCTCGTCATTCCCGGCGAAGAGGTCACCGCAAAAAAGGCGGTTCACATCAATGCCGTCAACACACGCGGCGTCATCACACCCATCAATGAAGATAGCGTCACGGGCACCTTGCAGAAGAACCTGGACCTTATCGATGCGCATGCACACGAACACGGCGTGCCCATTCTTGCCCACATCAATCACCCGAACTGGGACTCCACCGTTACCGCCGAGGAAATCGTCGCCGTGGGCGGCGAACGCTTCTTCGAGGTCTACAACGGCCACGGCGGCGTGCGCAACTGGGGCGATCCCGAGAAGCATATCCCCGCAACGGATCGGTTGTGGGACATCATCCTCTCCCTGCGCCTCAACGAAGGCGATACGCCGAAACCCATGTATGCTGTCGCCACGGACGACGCTCATAGCTGGTTCTATGAAGGTCCGGGACAGTCGATCCCCGGGCGCGGTTGGATCATGGTGTTGGCGGAAGATCTGACGGCGGAATCGCTGATCGGCGCGTTGAAGCAAGGTCATTCCTACTCGACCTCCGGTGTCACGCTGAGCGGCATCCGCGTGGAGAACGGCCAGTTCACCATCGAGATCATGCCGGAGCCGGGCGTGACCTACACGACGCAGTTCTTCGGCACCCGCAAAGGCGCGGACCTGCACGGCGAACCCGTGAAGGACGAAGACGGCAACATCATCCGCGCGACGCACGTGTACAGCGATGAAGTGGGCGAGGTGCTATTGGAAACCGACAAGTCTCCGGCGGTATACCGGTTTACGGGCGCGGAGCTGTACGTGCGCGCCAAAATCGTGTCGTCCAAGCTGAAGGAGAATCCCTTCCGCGAAGGCGATTACGAAACGGCATGGACGCAACCCATCACGACCGTGGAGTAATTTGCCATTCAGACGATTGGAACCGGCGGGACCGTGGCGGATGACGCCCACACGATCCGTCGCGTACTCGACACCGATTTTTCGAGACTCGTCGAGATCTACACGGAAGCCGTCCGCCAAACGGCAACGAAGGTCTATTCTCCCGAGCAGATCGCGGCGTGGTCGGCGTTTCCGCTTAAGGCCGACAAGTTCCGGGATTTCGTATACCGCCCCGAAACCTGGGTCGTCGTCATGGATCGGAAACCGGTCGCCTTCTGTGGCTTGGGCAAAGACGGGCATATCGCGTCGCTCTACGTCCACCCGGACCACAATCGCAAGGGCAACGCGTCGCGCTTGTTGCAGCACGTGCTCGCCCTCGGCGAACGGCGGGGAATGCGCAGGTTTCATACCGAGGCGAGCTACTTGTCCAAGACCGTGTTCGAACGCCACGGTTTCATTGTCGACTATGTGGAGGAAGTGGATTACGACGGTGTCCACTTCTGCCGCTTCAAGATGGTGCGGCACGTGGATTCCGGCCCGACATAATCGCCCGGCGGTGCGGCAAATAAGGAGCACGGGCATCTTGCCCGTGTTTCCCATGGGCAGGATGCCCATGACGCTTTACAAACATAGCTTGCCCCGAACCGAGAGCACGCTCCAAACGTCTCACGGAGCGCGAACGGAAGAAAGTTCTCTGGGCACGGGATCTCGGAATTCGATGCGATAAAGGCTAAAGTAGCGCTGAACGACGAGGTGACTGTCGTTCACCTTAACCAGTATCGCATCGTTCCAGCCGGGAATCTCCTCCCCAATACGTACCGTCTTTCCGTTAATGACTGCCTGCGACGGTGTCTTATTGGTAACGAAAATGTGGAATCGCGGAAGATCTTTGTTGGGAGGTTCGCCGGCAAATCCCCTGTTGTCAGGGGAGACACCAGCTGTGGTCGCGGCGTCGAAAGCTTCCAGTCCCTCCGTTACGCGGGCGAAAACGAGGTAATGCTGGTTGCGGATCTTGGGAAAGGACATCGCGGTCCACTGGTCCAGTTTCACGGGATATCGCGCGAACGCGGCGTGCTGCTGCGGCGGATCTTCACCGATCCCGGGAATTCGCTCCAGGGATTGCCAGAGCAGTTCGAGTATCAGCGTCCCGTCCGGTCCCGACTCAAGTCCCGGGTAGATTGCGACATATTCCCCTTCTGCTCGCGCCGTGTAGATTTCCTGGGGCTCCGGCCAGGGGACCAATTCGAATTCCCCACTATCCGTTGGCCTGACCAGTTCCCTTCGTGCATCCGGCGCATGTCCCAGATAGCCGCGAAGATCGAAGCCCGGCAGTGGCACGATGACCGTCGGCATACTAAGCGCGTACTTCGCTGAAGAGCCGTACGTCATCTGTGTCCGCTGCTCTCCTACGGCCACGACACCCGTATCCGGGAGCACATCAACCGGATTACCGACGGACGGCGGAACGGCGTACACCCGCGGCTCCCCATGAAGCGTCTCAGCACCAGGAACAGAGCTCCAGTTCTCCAGCGTCCGCTCCAAATCCCGGCGCGAGAGTCGATAGGATCGCAAATCGAGCGTGAATCGTGCGGGTTGGAGGCGGAGTGGCGGCGACGCAGTAGACGAAGAGACGATGTTCCCCATCGGAAGCGCCGTCGTTTGCATTCCGCGTAAGAACTGTTCCAGTTGAGCCAGATGAGAGGGCGCGCTGTGCACCACGAGCGCGCCATCTTTTCCCAGCGCAACCCGCGAGATTGCCCGGCCCGTATCGGGTTCCACCACAAGCACTATGCGGCGGATGGCTGCGAGAAGGGACTCCCGTGTTTCGTCGTACTTGAGCGCCGGGAGTTGGTCCAGAGGATAGACCCGCGTCTCGAGATCCTCGAAGGATTCCGTGGCGATCCGTTCCGGCGAACTGATCCAGATAAATCCAGGCTCGACGGAGAAGGTCAGTCCCAGCGGATCCAGGATCGCGCGAAGTACATCGAGGATTGGTGCGTCGCGGAATTCCTCCGGGCGCACTACCCACGCCGTCGGATCGGAACTGGTTCCATCATCGGCGTCGACCACGCGCCGGTCTACGATGACGTTCACGCTTGCCGCATCCGCCAGCTTCGCTGCCGCCTCCAAGAGCGTCGTTCCTTCCGGGATCGAGATCGAAAGCATCACATCGTCGAGCTTCGACTGCGTTTCCGAAACCGACGGTGGCGCCTCCGTGTGCAGCCGATCCGGCGTTGAGACGACTATGGAATCGCCGCGCACCTCGTACGCCAGACCGAGCGGGCGGAGTATGGCCTTGAGAGCATCCTTCAGTTGGATGTTGTCCAGTTTCACATACGGCACCATGCCGTCGGTTGCAAACGTAGCGCCATCCACGCTGGAGTTACCCTTCGGGGCAACGGCCTCGGCGTCGATCGCGATCGGCACGCCGAGGTAAGTCGCCATGAAAGCCGCGATTGTGGCGATATGCTCATCCTCGAATTCGAGCGACACGGGTTCGTCCAGCTTCTCCAGAATCTCGGGATTAGGGGATGGGGCAACTACCGGCTCCTCGTTGACGGAAACCGCTTCAGTCACGTTGGAATTCGTGGAGACCCATTCTGCGCTGAAGTTGAAAGTAAGATTGCCGGAACGAAAATCGTTTGCGCCGTTCGCGATGTTTCCCTGAACGTTTCCGGCCAGCGCGATCTCATCCGTTTCCAGATCGAGAATCATGCGGTCGGCGGTAAGCGCAGTGCCTTCGCCCTCCACGCGGACCCGTGGCGACTCCTCATCGATACCCGCGTCGCTCTGGTCCGTATCGTCCTCGGATTCCGGAGGCAGATCCTTGAATACTTCAATCTCCCCTCCCTGGAGATCCTTGAGCGTACCCTTTTGAGGACCTTCCAGAACCAAGGTTGCCGTGCCGTCCGTGACCCTCACGTCCTCTCCATTCTCCGTGTCAACAACAATGGAACGGGACAACTCCAGCTCCATGGCGTCCAAATCAACGTGACCCCTATCGGCCGTAATCGTGTTGCCTGCGCCAAGTCGGACCAAAACCGGCGGGTCGGGTAGCTCTTCGTCGTTCGCGGCTACCGAATCGGGAACGTCGCCAATTTCTTCCTCGCTCTCCGTGTTGAGGTCGGCCGAATCCACATCGGAATCGACCGAGTCCGAGCTCTTGTCCTGGACTCCGAGTTCCAGGAACTTATACCGCACGTACACATTGCGGTCTTTGACTTCGGAAATCTCGAACACTCCGATATCGCCATCCATCGTCTGAAAAACGTACTGATACGGCAACGGATAGGGATAAAGATCAGCCGCCGGGGCGCCCAAGGGCGCGATGGAGTAGTCTGTTGCGAACTTCTTGTACTCGGGTCCGGGCGGGAGATCGCTGACCTGGGAAACTGACCAAAGATCGACTGCCGGCACCTCGGTCGTCGCGTATACGTGCGACGTGCCCACGAGTTCCGGCACTGGTTTCGTCGGTCCCGTCCAAAACGCAATGCCGTGTGTCAAAACGCCAACATGTTCACCCGGGATTCCTGCTAACCGACTCCACGCGAGATTGGCATTGCCACTGTCGGACGGTTCTGCGATTTGCCCTGTATGGAGGTCTAGGACCTTTCCGTCGTGAAGTTGCTCGGGGCGAAGTACCCGCCGCATTTCCTTTCCGATTGAGACAGGCCCTTCGTCCTCATGAGCCATATCACCGTCAGTTCCAGGGGTATCCTGCCGTGGGGTCGCCACTCCTTCATGTCGGTTGGCCGGGATCTCTTCGGGATCAGCTGCTGCGACGGTCTCGGTCGGCTTTGTGGACAATCTGGCGGGTTCTGACTCCGTTACTCTGACCGGCTCGGGAGATTCCTCCGCCGCCTCCTGCGTAGACGCACTCGTCAGCGCGACGGCGCTCAACACCGCTATCAGCGCCACGGCCAAGATCGACCACCGATACGAGCCGGGCCTGAAACCGGCGATGCCGCGGATGCGTTTCTTCAGGTGCGAACGCCGCTCCATCACGCCGACGAGGCCGGGCAAGGGGCGCGGGCGGGCGACGTGTTCAAGCAGGCGCAGGAGCGTGCGTCCGTACAACGCCGTTTCGTCCGGCGCGATGTAGCTCATGGCGAGGGCGTCGCAGGCGAGTTCGCGGTC
>CAZWDH010000111.1:0-20051 GCA_964632865.1 uncultured Nitrospiraceae bacterium | reverse complement strand
TCGGCATGGCCGGCATTTTGGATAGCTCGCGCATGCGGACCTTTGTAGCCGAGGAACTCAACATCAGTATGGAAAACGTGGATACCATGGTGCTTGGCTCCCATGGCGACGACATGGTGCCCCTTCCAGAATACACGACGGTATCGGGTATCCCCATTACCCAACTGCTTCCGAAAGACCGCGTCGACGCCATCATGGAACGCACGCGGAAGGGCGGCGGCGAGATTGTGGCGTTGCTGAAGACCGGAAGCGCCTTCTACGCGCCCGGCGCCAGTGCGGCGCGCATGGTCGAGTCGGTGTTGCGCGACGAGCACCAGGTTCTGCCGTGTGCCGCGTATTTGCAGGGGGAATATGGGCTGAGCGACGTCTACGCCGGTGTGCCCTGCATTCTCGGAAAGAACGGCGTCGAACGGATTCTCGAGATTAAGCTGACAGACGAACAGATGGAAGCTTTACAAAAGTCCGCGGAAGAGGTTCGAACGGGGATTGACGGTCTGAAGGAGCTAGGCATTCTGTAGCAAACGAGGAGGACCTGCCATGAGAGTCCATCGCGTTTGGTTTCTGGTATCGGTGTTCCTGGTCGCGTCTTCCATGCCGGCCGCAGCCCAGCAATTGGGCGACGCGGCCGCCGATGCCGCCACCACGGCTCGGGTGGAAACCACGTTCCTGCTGAACGAGCACCTTAACCCGTTCAACATCAATACGACGACGAAGGATGGTGTCGTCACGTTGACGGGCAGCGTGGCGGACGAGATCCAAAAGGACCTGGCCACGGATCTCGCCAAGTCTGCCGATGGCGTGAAAGAAGTCGTCAACAACCTCACGGTCGTCGGCACGGTGGTATCGGAACGGCCCAAGCGGACCTGGAAGGAGCGCATCAACGATACGACGTTGGCCGCGACGGTCCGTTCGAATCTCCTGTACAACAAGGAGTTCAAGGGATTGAAGATCGGCGTTGGCGCCGAGGACGGCTTGGTCACGCTGTTCGGTGTGGTTAATACCTATTTCGAGAAAGACCGCATCGAACAGATCGTCATGGATACGCGCGGTGTCGACAAGGTAGTCAACAACCTCACTGTCCACGCGCCGCAGGACGGCACACCCGCGGAGGTGGTGCAGAAGAAGGTAGCGGACGAGTGGGTGGAGCGCCGCGTGGCCACCGCCATCACCTTGAACCGTTACATTACCATGCGCAATCTCAACGTAAAGGTGGATGACGGACTCTGCATCCTCACGGGCAGCGTTGATTCGCCGAAACAACGTGAACTGGCGGAGAGCCTCGCGATGAGCATCAGCGGCGTGGAGAAGGTTCAGAACGACGTTACCATCTACGAACCTCCGGCAGCGCCCGCGCCACCGGAGTCTGCAAACGCGGAGTCCAAACCCTAATTTGATCGGGCATCGGCCCAAGGCCGCCACCACGGAGGGCCGCCCAGCATGACCCCGGAGCGCAAACAGACGATCGTGGTGTTCGTCATCGTAACCGCCACGGTTGGTGCTATGATTTTCGCGTTCATGGCGGGTCAGGACTCCGGATTCAACCAGGCTACGGGTTCCGCAAAACCGTTTACTACCGACAAACCCCGCGACGTGACCATGCCTATCGCGCGCAGCGAAGACGCCGACACGCCGGATTTCGAACCGGAAGACCTCGCCCGTCGCGATGCCCCGCCCAAGGAAACGAGGATGCTTCTAATGGACAGCCGCCTCCGGGAGCGGCTTGCATCCAACGAGGGCGAACGGCTCGCCATGGAAGCGTTCGCCCAACTTGACCCTGTAAAGGGGGTCGGCTTCCTGGTCGAGCGGCTGCCCGGAATTTCGTCCGCCGCGGAAGCGACTGCCATGTATTCCGCGCTCGGCAAGCTCTACCTGCAAACGGACCCGCCCCGGGCGGACCTGGCCGTGGCCAGCTTGCGGGAAGCCGCGCGTCTGGCCGAGACCGCCGAAGCGGCCCATGCCGCCGTTCTCGCCGAGATCAATGTGCTCCAGGAACAGGGGTGGACCGTGGCGGGCCCACGACTCTTGGAAGCGTACCCCGAGGGTTCGGCAGTGACCTTGTCCGGGCTCCAGTTGTCCATTCTGAAGGGGAAGTATTACGCGGAGACGGGCGACGCGCAAACCGCGGAGTCGGTGTACAAACACGCCGCTGAACAAGCCATAGAGAATCGCGAGCGTCTCGGCCCCGATGCCGACGCGGTGTACCGGCAGATCTGCCTCGACCTTTCCCGTCTGTACCGCGACAATAATCGCGATGGCGACGCGGAGCGCGTCCTCCGGGCCATGCGCCTGCGCCTCGACGAAGACGCCCCGACAACGCTGCCGTGACAACCGGCCGTGGCGCTGGGCAATAACGGCTCGCCACGTTCCTCAGCGCCGCCTTGCAAAGGGCTGAATCCAGCGTGATGCCAAGGTACTATCTCCGCAAGCGCAAAAACCACTTGGGTTTCATCCGGCCGAAATCGGTCCGGATGTTGGTCGCCAAGCCTCTTTTCGGATCGAACACGAAAGCGGCGCCGCCCTCGCGCACGAATACCACCCAATGCCAATGCGGTCTCGGTTCTCCTCGATGCCACTTAATGGCGAGCAACGCGAGATCCGGCAGGGATTGCCAGTCCATAAATGGGGTCTTATGACGGCTCAAGCGAAAACCGAGATGGTTCAGCAATCGAGCAATGGGTCGCGTATCCGACCAGAGAGCGGGATCGTCCACACAAATACCCAGCGCAGCCGCCACTCGCCTTGTTTCCCTGTAGGTCATGCCGGACACGGTCGCCGCACAGGCGATCGCGCATCCGGTCGAGTCTTCTTGAACCACGGGAATCATGTGTCCGCCGCTCCTCGATTCATTCACATATGTCAAAGACTTCCTTCGATCTCCGCGAGTTGGCGACGAAACCATGTATCAAGGGCCTCATCGGCCGGCACCGACATCTGTTCACCAAGCAATGCGCATCCGTACGCGTTTCCCTCACCTTGCGCGTTACGGCAAATCCAGACCACGGTTCGCAGGGCATCTTCGTCACCTGCGCCGAGCGCGCTTTCCAACTTCACCCGCGCGTCCGCATCGCCCAGGACGGCGAGCGCCCGTTCTGTGTACGCGATCGTTGCCTCCGGCGCGTCATGGGCACGGTAGATCTTCAGCGACTGGCGCAAGGCGGGCACAGCGACGCGCGCGTCCAACCGGGCCAATCCGTTGGCGAGGTACCGGCCCGTATACGCGTAGAAGTTGAGCGTGACTTCATCGAGATTCGCCAAGTCCGGTTGGGCGCCGATGAGTTGTCCTGCCATCAGCGCCTCGAATTCATCGCGGGTGCCGAGGTGTTGCTTCACGTGTACCCCGAGGCGCACGTCGTTCTCCCAGCGTTCATACAAAGGACCCAAGACGAGCGCCGCGTGGCTGGGCACATGAAACCCGCGGCCCGGCAGCGGCGGTTGCAGCAGCATCGCCCGCAGCAGTAGTGTGGCCACGTCCAGCGACTGCGCCGTCTCTTGGGGATCGAACAACGGTCCCATGGACAGCGGTTTGGTCACCGCGTCGATGGCGTGGGGGTACGTGGGATAATACGGCTCGCGGTCCTCGGCGGGAATGCCAACCCATTGGTCTTGAATGCGGACGATCTCGCCCGCATTCGTATCGCGATTGAAGAATCCGTAAACGTAGATCAGCGGCTCCCAGTCCGTATCGCGCTTGATGTCGTCCATGGTCACCACGCCCTCGATGGCCGTGTCCACCGCTTCAATAGTCCCAGTGGCGAGCGTCTCATAGATGCCGGGATCGCAGACGAGGAGCAATGCTTCCTGGAAGTCCCGTTGAAGCTCTTGCAACCGCCCCTTGTCCGAGGCCCCCAATACGGCCATTGACTTCGCCAATCGCTGCACCGAAGCATCCCGCTCTTCCGGATACAATCGCGCGCGCAGACCCAAGACTTGGATTGCTGTCGAATCCTGTACGACATCCTCCGGTTGAGCCGACGCGCCTGTCGTGTACAAGGCGGTCACAAGAAGCATCAAAGCAATCTTTGTCATGGGAGGACTCCCGCAGTTTTAGACAGGGCAACCATTTTCCCGGTATGGTGTATTCATCACCGGACACTATCGAAGTCGGCGGCCAATTTGGACGCGCCGATGCAGACACGATACACTATGCCAATTTTTCTGACCGCAAGAATTTCGCTTCGCCTTGCTGGACGCCAGTTCCGGAGCAGAACCGAACGGATTGTCTTCGAACCATAATGCTCAATTTTCTCCGCACACAGGATCTCCTGGAACCAGCAGACGTGCAGAAGGGCATGCGCATGCTCCTGTGGGACGGGGCTTTTGCACAGACCATGCTCGTATTCACGACGGGCGCGTTCCTCATCGGTTTCGCGCTCGAACTGGGGGCCTCGAACACCGTCATCGGCATCATTTCGGCCGTCGGCCCCTTGTCCCAAATCATTCAGCTTCCCTCCATCATCCTCGTGGAGCGCATCCGCCTGCGCAAAGCGTTGACTGTGATGACCGGTGTTGCGGGGCGCTCCTGCTGGTTTGGAATCGCCGCCCTGCCCTTGCTCAGCGACGGCTTCTACCAGATGCCGCTGTTCCTGTTGTTGCTCGGGTTGTACTACGGGTTCAGCGCCATCGCGAGCTGCGCGTACAATTCGTGGATTCGCGACCTCGTGCCCATCAAGACCTTCGGCGTCTTCTTCGCCAAGCGGATGGCCGTCGCCACTTTCACGGGCGCAGTTTTGAGCGTGGGCGGCGCAATCCTCGTGGACTGGTATAGCGACAACCGCGGCACGCCCATGCCCGCCTACACCATCATCTTCATCGGTGGCGCGCTGGCCGGACTCGCCGGTACCGTCGCCCTCGGACGCATGGCGGAACCCGCCATGCCTGCCGATTCCTCGGGTGGTCTCGCGAACATCCTGCGTCAACCTTTCCGCGACGCCAATTTCCGCTACCTCTTGCTCTTTATGGGGCTGTGGAACTTTGCGGTCAACTTCGCGGCGCCCTTCTTTGCCGTGTATCTCCTGCGGCGGCTTGGCCTCTCCATGACCTGGGTCATCGGGCTCTCCGTGCTCAGCCAAATGGTCAACGTCTTGTTCTTCCGGCTCTGGGGCCGCACCGCGGACCGCTTCAGCAACAAGTCCGTGCTGGCTATTTCAGGTCCACTCTTCATTTTCAGCTTTCTCATGTGGCCTTTCACGACCTTGCCCGAACAGCACATGTTTACCATCCCTTTACTCATCGCGATTCACGTGCTTGCCGGGATTTCCACGGCGGGCGTGACCTTGTGCGCGGGGAACTTCGCCTTCAAGCTCGCCCCCTACGGCAAGGCGACTTCCTACCTGGCGGTGAATGCGCTGGTCTGCGGCGTCGCGGCCACGATTTCGCCGGTGATCGCCGGATTCGCGGGCGACTGGTTCACGCCGTACGAAATGAAAATCTCGCTGGAATGGCTGAACTGGCAGACCGGTGAGCCGGGTTTCAGCCTGCCCACGGTCGACCTGCGAGGCCTCGATTTCGTGTTCATCATTGCATTTTTCTTGGGTCTCTTTGCGCTGCATCGGCTGTTGGCCGTGAAAGAAGAGGGTGAAGTCGAGGAATCGCTCGTGCGCCAGGAACTGCTTGGCGAAATGCGCCGCGTGGCCCGGCAGGTGTCCACCGTCGCCGGCATTCGCATGCTGTCGGCCTTCCCATACGGCACTCTGCGGCAATGGCGTAAGCGCCGCCGTGAAGTCGAGCGGTGGTTGCCGTGATCGACCGCCCAGGCGCGGTATTCGTTGTCATTGCCTCAGCCGCTCTCGCTTCGTGGGCGCAGTCTCCCTACCCCATGCTCGGTGCAAACGCGCAACGCACCAATCATGTCCCCGTCGAAGGCCCGCTGGAAGCGCCGGACGGTGCATGGCAAGTGTCTCTCGATGTTCCTGGCTCGCATTTTTCTACGACGCCGGTTGTGGACGACGAGGGAAACTTGTATGTGTCGGCGGGCTACACGGTTGATGGCGCGTGCGGACCCATTCTCTTTTCGTATACGCGCGACGGCGCCTTGCGCTGGCAGACCGACGCGGGGACAACGATTCTCCGGGGCGGCCTCAGCACACCCGCCATTCGCGGAAGTACGCTGGTGCTCGGGTTCCGAGACGCGGCCCTGCGCGCTGTCGACGCGGATACCGGAGACCTGCGCTGGACGGCCGACCGCGCGGCCACCGGTGGACCCTTCATTTCGTCGCCAGTGTTCGACCCCTTTGGCGGCGTCATCCTCGCGGGAAAGCTCACCAACGGCATCTACCGGTTGCGTAGCGACAACGGCGAGACCCTCTGGCACTATGCGCCCGGCGGCGGCAGCGGCTCGTCACCGGCTCTGTCCCCTGATGGCCAATCGGTCTATTGCGGACGGGAAGCGGATGTGCACGCGTTGTTTGCGATACGTGTATCGACCGGCGCCGTCAAATGGACCTTTACCACGCCCACCTTGCAAGCGGGATGGTGTTCCCCGCTGGTGGACGAACGAGGGGTCATCTATCAGCAAGACGACCGGTCTGGAGAAGTGTTTGCGCTGCGGGATGTTGGTACTCGACCCGAAGTCGTCTGGCGATTCGATACCGAACGCCCGGGCGACGCGCCCCGCCTCATGGCGCTGGCGGGATCGATCCTGTACGTCGCTACCGGCGGTCCCGACGCCCGGTTGATCGCATTGCGCGCGGCCGATGCGGAACCCTCGTGGACGCGCACGATCCCCGGCGCGACTATGTTGACGAGCCCGCTTGTAACGCCGTCTACCGTATACATCGGCGCGCACGGGAGCGGTGCGGTGTACGCGCTTGACCGGTTGAGCGGCGCAACCCGCTGGGCCAGGAACGTGGCCGGACCGGGCGGCAGTTTCACGGATAGCTTGAGCATCGGGGGGGACGGCACGCTCTATTGTGCGACCAGCGGCACGCCTGAATACCCAACCCGCGCCACCTTGGTCGCGTTGCACGAGTAGTTGCGCGACGCTACGACTCCACGCCGCCCGATGCGAGTTCACGATGCAGCGCTTCGACCTTGTGCGCCGCTTCCAACGCATTCGCGAGCGCGGCGCGTTCAGGTCCGTAGGCTATCCCACCGGCGAGCAACGCGGTGCGCAAATCGCGCGTGGCCCGGGATCGCGCCGACCAAGCGAGAAACCGCGCGACGACGGACAAGACGAGCAGTTCGCTCGCGAGCAGCATGCCGAGGACCGCTGCGGAGTGTAGAAAGTAGTCGCCGTTGAGGGTGATGCCCTCGAAGTAGAGGCTCACGATCCGGTAGCCGGCGTATCCAATGAATGCGATGGGCAGCGCGTCGACGAGCAGCGTCAAGGGCCAACTCGTAAGCAACCGGGCGCGCGCGACGACGCGGTCGCGGGCCGTCCCACGCAGCACCGTGGCGAGGCGCTTCTGTACGCTTTCCGCGAACGCCTCGAAGCCCGTGTCCGCGCTCAAGTGATCGAATCCCGCCCGGGCAAACTTCACCGCCAACTCGCTGTGGTGCTGGTCGTAGCAGTCGCGCACGTCCGGCGTCGCGATGTCGATGTCTTCCGAGAGCAGATTCTGTTCGGTCAGCAACGTGGCAGCCTGCCGCCCCGCGCCACCGTACGGCGTCCATCGCAACCACCCTGACATGCGCGCGGGTAAGGTGCGTAGCGCTTCCAGCACACGGTACAGCGTGCCCACGATCCCTTTCGCGCGCAGGCTGACTTCCTTCCCTAAGGCGAAGTTCCAGAGGTGCGGTTCCGTGAAAATTCGGCGGCCGATGATCGTGCAGGTTTCCTTCGCGGTTTCCTTGTCACAGGTCGCGACCGCTTCCTGGAGCGTTTCCAGATCCGAAGCTCGGCTACCAACGCGTTCGAGCAAGGTCGTCAACGTTTTCGCGAGGAGACCGTACGCGTTCGAGCGCTTGATGCGGCGCACCTGCTCCGCGGAGAGTTCGTGGAGCAGAAACTGTTCCAGCCGCGGGAAATCGAATTCGCCCTCGCCGGGGGCGCGGCTCGTGAGTTTGCGATCGAGCGTGCGGCGCGGGCTCACGCGGAAGTAATCGGTAATGGCGAAACCCTGTTCCTTCAGTCGTTCGAGCCAGTGTTCCCGCACGCTTTCGGAGCCGAGATCCGCCTTGGTTTCGACACAGACCAGCGTGCGTTCGTCCTTCAACGGACGCAGCAGCGACCACGTCGCTTCGTCGAGATACTTGTCGGGGCTGCCGCAGAGCATGATCAGATCGCACTGCGACAACGCGGCAATCACCATGTCGCGGTGCTCGCGCACAATGGTGTCGGAATCGGGCGTGTCGAGGATGATCAGGTTCTCCAGCGCGGAACCGTAGATGCGGTTCCATGCCTCGGGCCCGAAGGCCGCACCCGGCGGCTGGTAGACCGTGGGTACTGAGGTGCAGGGACGGTACTCCGACGTCGCGGCGAGCTGATCGCCGGCAAGGGCGTTGAGGAAAGTCGACTTGCCGACGCCGGATCCGCCGACGAGTGCAACGACCAGCAAACCGTCGAGCCGTGTTTCGCGTTCGCGCAGTTCGTTGAGCCGCGTGCGCAGCAGGGGCGTCTCGTCGCGCAAGGGCCGCCAGGGCCCCTCGTACGCGGCCAATTCGTCGAGGCGCGCGAGTATGGTGCTCAGGCTGTTCGACACGATTCCAGCCACCTCCGTAGTTCCGTCATGATCTCGCCTTCGAGGGGGGCCAACGCCGCGCGCAAGGGCTGTAACGCGGGCCCGGCCACGTGGTCCGATAAGGCCGCCGCGAGCGCCTGCTGCTGTTCTTCGCGCCACGGCGACAGGAAATCGAAGAGCGCGTCACCGAATTGGTACTCGATCACGCGCGCCACGAACTGTTCAACGATGGGTCCCGCCACCACGACCGTCTCCGCGACGCCGAGGCCGCCCGTGTGCAATGAGATGGGCACGGCAATCGCTGCCGGCGTAACCGCGAGTATGCCGTCCAGCGCTTCCAGCACGCGGCGACGGCCCTTGTGATCGTCCCACCACGCATCGAGCATTTTGTACGCGTGCTTCTTGAACTCTTCCGAAATGCTCTCCGAGTGAAGCGTCTGGGACACGACCTTTGCGACAGCCGCATCGACATCCAACGCGTCGAGGGGTTCCTCGACCAGGTGCCCCGCGGGTTCCCGCAGGTTGCGCGCGGTTTCGATGTAGTCCGCCGCGAGGTCGTGCGCGATGCGTTCGATGGCGCGGGCATGGGCTTCGCGGACATCCTTGTCCGTCTGCTTCGGGGGCGGTGCTTCCAGCACGGCGCGGCGGCGAAAGGCATTCTGGATGCCCCGGCCAACCGCCGATGCGCCCCGCACGACGACCTTGCTGGAATCGCCGATCCAGCGGAACAGCGCGCCCCGGCGCGATTGCACGTACTCGTGAAACAACCCGCCGATTTCGGACCCCGGCGCGGGATCGTAGCGTTGGGCGTAGGTCTTCGCGCGGGCCTCCATTTCGTTCGCAACCGAACGCAGCACGTCGGCCACGGAATCCGCGTGGTCGAGAAACCGCTCCGCGCGGGACGCAAAGTGATCGACCGTGGAGCGGTAGACCCGTTCCTTGATGGCGGGCACGTCCAGCGACAACAGGTACTCGTCAAGCCGTTCGTCTCCGTCCAGAGACAGGATGGGCCGGTCCAGTTGCTTGCCGACGGAGAAGTCGTGCGGCAGCACAAAGGCGGGGCCTTCGCATTCGACGTTCGCGCGAAAATCGTCGAGTTGCCTGCGCGCGATGGCGAAGTCGTCTTCCGGGTTCGCCTTGTTCATCACCGGCACCACGACGCGGCCCGAAGCGGCCGCTTGCCGGAAGTATTCGACCACGCGGTCGTCCTTGTACTTCTCGCCCGTAAGCACTGCGACCAGCACGTCGCCCGCCGCGCGGATGTTATCCGCCACGGTCCAATGTTCGTGTTCGATGGAATCCACGTCGGGCGTGTCGAGCAGGGCGAGGCGCTCCGGCAAGCGGTCCGACTCGACGACGTACAACGCGTCCTCCGGCGTGTCGCGCGCCACAGCGGACTCCGGGTCTTCCAGGGGGAAGGGCTGAAACTCCGGCACGAGTTTGCCTTCGAGGCATTGCGCCGCGCGTTCGGGATGCGCCGCCAGCACGGGACGCCGCGTGGCCGCCGCGGTCGCGGTCATGGGGCTGACCGCTTCACCGACCAGCAGATTGAATACCGTCGACTTGCCCGTGTTCGTGCCCCCGGTGACGGCCGCCACGAGACAACCCTCACCCGCCAGGTGCGGCACGAGTTTGTAGGACAACAGGTTGATCCACTCATCCGCATCCGCGAACACGGTCTTCCGCACCGCCGGGTCCGTGGCCAGGGCCGCGCGCAGACGCCGCAACGCCGCGTCAAACCCCGCCAACGATTGTCCCAACGTTTCGTCCATACCCAAGTACCGCCTTACTTTAGCCACGCGCCAAGCACGCCGCCGTTCACGCTACTGCATACCGGGGCAAAGATCAAAGATTGGGTGTCCGCGGATGGCGCGGATGCAATCAGGAAAGAAAGTGGAACCGTCAAAGGCTGTGAGCCTGGTACACGTTGAGACAATACCGAGGAAGTTGGCCGAACAGCGTCACTCCACGGTCTTAGCTACTGGCATCACCGATTCCAACTCGAAATCCAGATTGACGACCAGCGCCGATTTTGTATAGTCCCGATTAGGCCCTAGAGACTCATGGAGCACTACAAGCGAATTCCCGACCCGAATCAATCGGTAACCCCCGGTCATCCCGTGCACGAAAGCGGCTCGGACTAGATACGAGCGCTTGCCCGGCTCGGTTGAAAAGTGACCTCCGGTAAACCCCGCCACTTGGGACTCATCAATTTCCAAGTAGTCTGTGTCGGCAAGATATACTTCCACGGCGGCGTCCACAAATGACGCGACAACCTCACAGAAGTCGTCTTTGGAGATCCGGCCATCGTTCTTACGGATGAAATCATTCGGGGGTGATTTACAAAGCCACTCGTCAGCCGTGGCGCTAGCCTGGGCGGCATTGTCATGGAATTTTGGCTGTGTAGAGGTACAACCATGGGCAAGGACAACTATGGCCACCAGTCCTAGGACAAGCCAGTCTGCGGCAAGGTTTATTCCGGCGTATCTGCTCATTGGATTCGCACCAAAACGGAGGTGCGGCGTAAACTGGTTCAGATCAAAGGTTGCGCGAGGTACCCCATGGAGAATGGCCGCGACACCGCCAATCACGACGCATTTCACGCCATGGCGCTGAAAGGACCTGAATACGTCCTGGAACCGGTTGAGCACGTTTTTGCTCCTGGAGCGATGGGTTGACGGCGAGCACCAGGTCGGTGAATTCGCAAAGAAGATCCATGCGTTCTTCCATGGTGAGAGACTGGAACCAACGCGCCTTAGCTTCCATTGATTCCGCTTCCCGGCCGTGCGTAACTCGTCCGTCCATGATTCAAGGCTAACAGTAGGCTTGTTCCTTTTCAAACTCACCGGTTCGGCAAAGCGGCATCCCTTGAGGTAAAATGCGGGGTGACCGTGCCCTACGGGGCGCGGCCGGATCTCTATTCCATTCCACGAACGCGAGGCAAGGACGCACTTGAATACTCCCGAGACCGATATGGCCGCGACACAGGAATCCTTGGCGGTCGAACGCCGGCAACGGACGCAGAATAACGCGCTGGTCCAGTTGTCGAAGATCACGATCGCCGAGGTGTCGGACGCGGACGACGCGTTGCGCGCCATTGTCGAGGTGGCCTCGCGCACGCTCGAATGCGACCGCGTCAGCGTGTGGCGGTTCTCACGGGACGAGCGTTCTCTAAAGTGCTCCGCGCTTTATGAGCTGAGCAAGGACCGGTTCTCGTCCGGCATGGTATTGGAGCAACCGCAGTACCCGCGCTATTTCGAGGCCTTGCGCACCGAGCACCGCATCGTTGCGCACGACGCGGCCTCGGACTCGCGCACGCGCGAATTCCACCCCGATTACCTCGGTGCCCACGGGATCACGTCCATGCTCGACGTACCCATTGTCCATGGCCGGAACGTTATTGGTGTCTTGTGCAACGAGCACGTTGGGCCGAAGCGCGAATGGTACTCGGACGAGGAAAACTTCGCCTCGTCCATTGCGAATCTCGCGACGATTGCCCTTGCGGCGAAGCGGCGATCGAAGACCGCCGGCGAACCGCTCCGCATGCGGGACGCCTTCCAGTCCATGGTCGAAACCGCGCAAGATCTCATCGCCCTGGTCGATGAGGCGGGCCTCATCACCTATGTGACGCCTTCGGTTTCGCAGGTGCTCGGGCATCGCGCCGAAGAGCTTACCGGCCAGCCCAGCGCGGAGTTCATACATCCGGACGACCAGCGCGAATTGGCCAGGGCCTTTCGGCGGCAGACCCGGTCGGACGAGGCAGCCCCGGTGATTACCTGCCGCATCCGGCATCGTGAAGGCACCTGGCGGTACTTCGAGGCCTCGGGCAATCGTCTGTCACCCGACACCGGCCTCTCGGGATTCATGGTCAGCTTCCGCGACGTGACCGAGCGCAAGCGGTGGGAGCGGGCCATCCAGGAAAGTGAGCGCCGCAACAGCGCGGTCATTGACAACGCCATGGACGCGTATATCGCCATGAACACGGCAGGACAGATCATCGGATGGAACGCCCAGGCCGAGGCCATGTTCGGTTGGCGGCGCGAGAAAGTGCTGGGCCAGCGCTTATCGTCCGTCATCATTCCGCCTGAGTATCGCGACGCCCACGACGGAGGGTTGCAGCGGTATCTCGCCACCGGTGAAAGTCACATGATGAACCGCCGGGTCGAGATGACGGCCCTGCATCGCGACGGCCATACGTTCCCGCTGGAACTCTCCATGACCCACGTGCGCATCGGCGACAGCAATACCTTCAGCGCCTTCGCCCGCGACATCACCAAGCGCAAAGAGGCGAGCCGGGCGTTGCAGGAGAGCGAGGAACGTTTTCGGACGCTGGTCGAGCACGCACCGGAAGCCATCGTCGTCATCGACACAGAGACGCGCCTGTTCATCGATGCCAACCGTAACGCGCAGAAGCTGTTCGGCTACGACGCGGAAGAAATCCTCCAGGTCGGGCCGGAACACGTTACCGCGCCGGACGACCTGGTGGGGCGAACCGTCCCGCAACTGGTGGAGGAACGGCTCGAGCAGGCTCTGCGCGGCGGTGCCATGAAATTCGAGATAACGTGCCAGGACAAGGAGGGCCGAAAATTCCCATGCGAAGTCCGGCTGGTTCGCCTTCCCGCGACGGGGCGGAAGTTGGTGCGGGGCAGCGTCACGGACATCTCGGAGCGGCGCTGGGCGCAGAAGCTTCACCAGGACTACAGCCGCACCTTGGAGGAACAGGTCGCGCAGCGAACGGCTGAGTTGGAAGCGAAGAACGCGGAGTTGCAGACCGCGCTGGAAACGCTGCGCGAGACGCAACGCCAGTTGATTACCCAGGAACGCATGGCGTCGCTCGGTGTGCTGACCGCGGGCATCGCCCATGAAATCAAGAATCCCCTGAACTTCGTGAACAACTTCGCCGAGCTTACCGCGGAACTGACGCTCGAATTGCGGGCACTCATCGATGCGCAAGGGAACCGCCTGGACGACGCCAACGCGCAGGGAATTGAGACGCTCCTGCAGGACATCGAGCAAAACGCCCTCCGCATCCTCGATCACGGAAAACGGGCCGACCGCATCGTCAAGGGCATGCTCCAGCACTCGCGCTCCGAATCGCAGCGGCAACCCACGGACATCAATGCCCTGGTCGACGAGTACGTGAAGCTGGCGTACCACGGGTTGCGCGCGCGGGACGCCTCCTTCAACATCCGCCTCGACCTGCAATACGACGAGGGGTTGGGCGCCATCCCGGTCGTGCCCCAGGACTTGAGCCGTGTCGTTCTCAACATCGTGAACAACGGTTGCTACGCCGCACACCAGAAGAAGCTGGCCGTGAACGGTGATTTCGTGCCCCAACTGACGGTCCGCACGCGCGATGCGGGGTCTCACGCGGAGATCCGCGTGCGCGACAACGGCCCCGGGATCCCCGAGGAAATCAAAGACAGCATCTTCAATCCTTTCTTTACCACGAAGCCTTCGGGTGAAGGGACAGGTTTGGGGCTCTCGATCTGCTACGATATCGTGGTGCGGGAGCATTTGGGCGAACTGATTGTGGACACTGAGCCCGGCGAATACACCGAGTTCAGCATCGCCTTACCCAAGAAACCGCCCCAAAAGAGCCGGAAGAAGAAATGAAGGTATTGGTTGTAGACGACGAAGCCGACACCCGGTCGCTGTTTACCCAGCGATTCCGGCATGAAGTGCGCGACGGCAGAGTCGCGTTCCGGTTCGCCGATTCGGCGGAGTCCGCTTTGGACACTCTGGAAGCGGACGGACTGCCCGATCTCGTGCTCGTCCTTTCGGACATCAATCTGCCCGGCGTGAGCGGATTGGATCTCCTGAAGGCGATTCGGGAACGGAAGGTCCATGCGCCGGTATATATGATTGCGCCGCCGGACGGCGATGGCCGCAAGGCCGTTGCGGAACGCCTTGGCGCCGACGGATTCCTGTCCAAACCCCTTGATTTTGACCAACTCCGGCGGGACGTATTGCGCCTGCCATGAGCGAGGAAATACTGAGTATCATGCCCATTAAGTTGCTGGTCGTGGACGATGAGCCCGACCTGGAAACCCTGATTCGACAACGCTTCCGGAAGAAGATCCGGGACGCGGAGTTCGAATTCGTCTTCGCCCGGAACGGGGTCGATGCCTTGGAAAAGCTCGACTCCGACGGGGAGATCGACATCGTTCTCACGGATATCAACATGCCGGAGATGGATGGACTGACGCTGTTGTCCAAGCTCGCCGAACTGGATACCCCTCGCAAGGCCATCATCGTGTCCGCGTACGGCGACATGGAAAACATCCGTACCGCCATGAACCGCGGCGCTTTCGATTTCCTGACCAAACCCATTGATTTCAAGGATCTCGAGATCACTATCGAGAAAACCACGCGCGAACTGCAGATGATCAAGGACGCGGTCGCCGCGCAGGACCGGCTCCGCACGGTGCAACAGGAACTGGAAGTGGCGACGCGCATCCAGCGATCCATCGTGCCCAGCATGTTCCCCGCATTTCCTGAACGAGACGATTTTGAGCTGTTCGGCAAAATGATCCCCGCCCGCGACGTGGGCGGCGATTTCTATGACTTTTTCCTGATCGATGACAACCGCCTTGGCATCGTGATCGGCGACGTCGCGGGCAAGGGCATCCCGGCGGCGATCATCATGGCCGTGTCACGCACACTGGTGAAGGCTACGGCCCTTCAAGGATTTCGCGCGGCAGACTGCCTGCGACAGGTCAACCGCCTGCTTTGCGCGGACTACAGCGCGGGCCTCTTCGTGACTTTGTTCTACGGGATCATCGATACGTCCACCGGTAATACCGACTACTGCGTCGCGGGCCATCAACCGCCGTACTTGATCCGCAAGTCCGGCGAAGTCTCTGCGCTGGAACATCCCGGCGGACTGGTTCTGGGCGTTTCGTCGGAAGGCGAATATCATGGTGGCGAAGTCGAACTGGCGCCGGGCGACAGCCTTATCCTCTATACCGACGGCGTCAGCGAGGCCATGGACGGAGACAAGAATCTCTACTCCGAAGCACGGCTCGAAGAAGTTCTGCGCAAACAGGCGGCGAAACCGATCCCCGAACTGGTCAGAGCGATCTTTGCCAACGTGCGCGCTTTCTCCGCGGGCTTGCCCCAGACGGACGATATCGCGGTTCTCGGTTTGCGCTACCGCGGGCGAAACGCATAGCAGCAGACGCGTCACGGGAAAATGGGGAAAAACAGGGACAGTCACCATTTTCCTTCTCCGCGCCTTAGTTATTTAATCTGCGATCCAAAAGGAAAATGGTGGCTGTCCCCATTTTTCTATCGGGAGCATTTACGTTGCGTCTCTTCTCCATGCTGACTCGCGCGGTCAAACATCCGGACGAGGTCGTTCCGGCGCTAGTATGCGCGTGGACGCGAAGGCATGTGACGGAAATCGTCGAGGACGGCGCAACGTACTACGAATACAAGGGCGTTCGGTATCCCGGCTACCTTCACGAAGGCAACGCGGCCTCTTACATTCTGGAGACCGCGAAGCGCTACTGTGCGGGGACCGGCATCGACATCGGCGCGAACGCGTGGCCCTTTCCCGGCGCAATGCCTGTGGACGACCGCCTCGGCGAGAACGCGTACCGGCTGGAACGGTTCGAGGATGAGAGCCTCGATTACATATTCAGTTCCCATTGCCTCGAACATCTCGCCCGATGGCAGGACGCGTTGAGACTTTGGATTCGCAAGCTGAAACCCGGTGGCGTGCTTTTCCTCTACCTGCCCCACGAGTCCATGACGCTCTGGAGGCCCGGCGGCCCCTGGGTCGGCGGCGCACACAAATGGAGCCCCACGTGGCAAACGCTCATCCCCTTTCTCGAAGAGGCCGGCATGGATATTCTGGAATACAACCCGGATCGCGATGACTACTGGAGTTTCCACATCGCCGCGCGAAAAGGCGAGGGAGCCACCTGACCCATGGCGGCCGAAACGGAAACTCTACCCCCGTCTGGACGGAGACTCCTGTCTATTGTCGTCCCGGCATTCAACGAAGCAGCAAATCTTCGTCCACTTTACACGCGTGTGGAACAGGCCTTGGACGCCGTCGATCTGGACTGGGAACTGATCGTCGTCGACGACGGCAGCACGGACGAAACGCGCCAAGTGCTTCATGAATTGCACGCAAATGATGGTCGCGTGAAAGCATTGTTCCTTTCCCGCAACTTCGGTCAGGGACCTGCTTTAACCGCCGGCATCGAGGCCGCCAAGGGCGACGCAGTCGCCATCCTCGACGCCGATGGGCAAGACCCACCGGAGATCCTCCCGCAGATGGTGGCGAAATGGCGGGAAGGTTTCGAGATCGTCGGTGGTCGCCGGACTCGGCGGTCCGGCGATCCCGTGGCGAAACGCGCCGCGGCCTACCTGTTCTACCGGGTCATGAACGCCATGGTGGGATGGGATTTCCCCTTCGATACGGGCGAATTCCGCCTTATCGATAGGACCGTCGTGGATGTATTTCTGCGCTGCCCGCAACGGCATCGGCTCGTACGCGCGCTGACGTCCTGGGCGGGATTTCGCCAGACCACTGTGGACTACGAGCATGGACGCCGGCATTCCGGCGCGAGCAAGTACTCGTGGCGGGCCTCTGCCCGGCTGGCCATCACCAGCGTTACCAGTTTCAGCCTCATGCCGCTCCGGATTGCAGGCGTCCTCGGAGTATTCCTATCGCTGGCCGCCGGTGCCGTGTCCGTCTACCTCCTGGTCCGTCTCGTCCTCGGATTCGGGGATGGATGGTTACCCTTTGCGGTCGCCGGGCTATGGTTCCTGGGGGGGCTGCAGTGCGTCTTCATCGGCATCCTGGGCGAGTATCTCGGCCGGACCTACTTCGAAACGCAGCATCGCCCAATCTACGTCATCCGTGAATATATCGGTATTGACTCGAAAGTCCGTATGTGACCAATAATCGTCCTTTGGCGTCGACGGTCACGAATCACTGGTCAATAGTTTATCACTAGTGACTACTCCATTTGACGTCGGTATGGCTTGGCAAATCCTACATAAATGACGGAAAAGTCGTAACTTAGCATAAATTATTGGCTTACATAAACACATTTCATTGGCACGCCACGTGCTCTCAGTAACGTATAGTGTGAATCCTACCTGGGTAGATGGTTCCCGTCGCCCGGTTATTCTGAAGCGAAGTCCGCTTACTCCGTTAGGGGAGAACTCCTGTGTTAACCAAGACCCTTCTTCGCGCAGTTCTTGCGTCCGTGGTGGTATCGAGCGCAAGCACCGCCGAAAAGATAGAGAATCCTCAAGAGGCGGCAAGTGCGGCCCCGGAGAGATCCAGCGTGTTCCGTCTGGATGATCCGCCATACCAAAACGAGGACCAAGAACTGCAAGTGCGGTACCGATGGGAATTGGAGGATCAGCCCTCGCCGTCGGTTGCTGTGCCCATGCCCAGTGACTACCCCATGGAAACCTTTGGTGAAACCAGCGTTGCCGCCCCCGCCATCGTTCCCGAACCCGGTACCATGGTCCTCTTGGGAACCGGCCTGGCCCTGCTGGCCGCCCGCCGAATCCGACGGCCGAACTAGGCGAGGCCCGCCCGAGGGAAAGACGCGCAGCATTCCATGTAGTATGGGGGAATGTGCTCTGTGACTCACTCGCCTGATGGTAAACCGGCCGTGCCGCCGGCCGCGCTGACCCGCCAACTAGGCGTTTTCGGCGCGACGCTGATGGGGCTGGGATCCATCCTGGGCACGGGCGTGTTTGTCAGTCTCGCCATCGCAGCGGGCGTATCGGGACCGGCCGTGGTACTGGCGACGGCAATGGCCGCGCTGGTAGCGACCTGCAACGCCCTCAGCAGCGCGCAGCTCGCGGCAGCCCATCCGGTAAGCGGCGGGACCTACGAGTACGGCTACCAGTTTCTGACGCCCCGGCTCGGCTTCACGGCGGGCTGGATGTTTCTTTGCGCAAAGAGCGCCTCGGCCGCGACAGCCAGTCTCGGCTTCGCCGGGTACGTTCTGAACGCGGCGGGGGCCTCCAGCGAGACAAGCCGGATCGTGTTGGCCGTCGCTGCAGTCGCGGTCTTGACCGCCATCGCCGCCGGAGGGGTGACCCGGTCCAATCGGGCGAACGTGGCGATCGTGGGATTGACCGTCGTCGCGCTATTAACATTCGTCGCAACCGTTCTACCGGCGGCCGTAACCAAGGGCAGCACGAACCTGACGCCCTTCTTCGGCGCGGAGCCCGGCGAAGGCTGGCCCACAATAACAGCGCTGCTGCATGCGACTGCGCTCATGTTCGTCGCGTATACGGGTTACGGCCGCATCGCCACGCTGGGAGAAGAAGTAAGGGAACCGCGGAAGACCATCCCCCGCGCGATCGTCACGACTCTCGTGATTTCCGCCAGCCTCTACATCGTCGTCGCCCTCGCCGCAGTCGGTGCGGCCGGCTCCGAAATGCTTGCGCAAAGCACGGCCAAAGCCGCCGCGCCCCTGGAGGTCATCGCGCGGGAGTTTGGCCGGATTCCGGGCGGCGCGTGGATCGTCGCGCTGGGCGCCGTGACCGCCATGCTCGGCGTGCTGCTCAATCTGATCCTCGGTCTGTCGCGGGTGCTTCTCGCCATGGGCCGGCGCGGCGACGCCCCGGGCGCGCTGTCCAAAATCAATCAGGCGAAGAACACCCCGTACGTCGCCGTGTGGGTCATCGGCAGTGCCGTCGGCGCGTTATGCCTGCTGGGGGATGTCAAGACTACCTGGTCCTTCAGCGCCTTCACGGTGCTCGTTTACTACGCCATCACCAACCTCGCCGCGCTCCGGCTCCCACCCGAGCACCGCCTGTATTCCCGCGCCTGGGCCTGGGGCGGCCTGGCTTCGTGTCTGTTTCTCGCGTTCTGGGTCGATTGGCTAGTATGGGTCACCGGTCTCGCTCTAATTGTCGCCGGGCTGGTCTGGCACCGGATCGCGCGAGTGGTCAATTCGCGCAGACACGCCTGAACAAGTTGGAAGGCATCCCTTGGGTTTGCTACCGTTTTGGTTTCCTCGCTGCAAGTCAAAAACGACGGTCCGTTCATGACAGGAGATCCCTACCGTGGCTGAACTGCTAACCTTAGAGAACGCAATTGCCTTGGTGACGCTGACCAGTCTCGAGATTGTGCTGGGCATCGACAACATCGTGTTCATCGCGATTCTTACGGGTAAGCTTCATCCTTCCCAGCAGGACAAGGCGCGGCGCATCGGATTGGCGCTGGCGATGATCATGCGGATCCTGCTGCTCCTGGCCATCTCATGGATCATGGGCTTGACCAAACCACTCTTCGAGGTCCTGGAACACGGTGTATCCGGACGCGACCTGATCCTGCTCGTGGGCGGCCTTTTCCTCATTGGGAAAGCGACCTTCGAAATTCACGACAAGATCGAAGGCGGCCACCATGGGAACAAGGCAAAGGTAGCCGCATCCTTCGCATCGGTC
>CAZWDH010000110.1:0-20110 GCA_964632865.1 uncultured Nitrospiraceae bacterium | reverse complement strand
CGTAATGCCGCGCTCCCGCTCGATGTCCATCGTGTCGAGCGTCTGTTCCTTCATTTTGCGCTCGTCCACCGAATGGGTGAGCTGAAGGAAACGGTCCGCGAGGGTGGACTTGCCGTGGTCCACGTGGGCGATGATGCAAAAATTCCTGATCTTTTCGAGTGGCGTTGCCATATGGGGTTCGATGCTCAATCCTGCACGTTGCGTTTAGGGAAACAACTGCGCGATGACGCGCAAGCTGCGAAATTCACTCTCCACCTGCCGGGCCGCGTACCGGCTGACTACGTCGAATACTTCGGGCGAATCGTCGACCTCGGGACACCGGTCGCGCGCCGCCGCCAATCGCTTTAGGCGCTCCAACTCGTCCATGCGGAGCGATCGATCGGCACGCTCGCCGGGCGAGACGATTCCCGCATCGTACGAAAAGCCGGCGCTGCGGTTGCCTTCAATGCCGCCGTGCAGTTCAGGTTCAAAGCCGGCCACGCGCAGCAACTGTAGGACCTGCCACGCCGCATGCACGCGAACCGGACCGGTCCACGCGCACATGCCAACGAGACCGCGAAGTAGCGTGTCGTACAACCCTCGAGACGGCTCGTTTTCCTGGGCTGTCTTGTACGCAAACTCCAGCGGAAACGCCGCATACGCGCCCTTGGCCAGGTCCGCTTTCAGCGTGCCAAACCCGTCCAGCAGCGTTGCCTCGCCCAGCTTCTGAACGCTGCGGCCATCTTTCCAGTAATAGACAATCTCAAGCCGGTTGAAGGTATCCAGCAGGCCCGCCAATTGGCTCTTGGGCCGCCGCACTCCTGCCGCCATGCACGCCAGTTTGCCCCGCTCGGGACTCAGAAAAGTCACGATCCGGCTCGTTTCGCTGAAATCCACAGCCCGAATCACCATGACTTCCGATCGCTCTTGCGACACTGGCGGCTCCCGCGCGACGGTTTCCGGCCCCGCGGCCGGCATCGGTTCAATCGTACAAACCGCCCAACGTCAGTGCTTGCACGGGGAAGCAGACTGGAACCAGGCGGGCAAACGCTCCTAAAGGATACCATTCCGGCGAATGGGACGCAAAAGATAGGCGGGAGATAGGCGCGAGGCTGGAGACCGGAGGCTGGAGGAAAGAGTGACCCGGGCACCGGCCGGCAGGATCGGCCAGATCAGATCCGACCGATCAGTCCGATCAGTCCGATCAGTCGGATCGGTCGGATCAGTCGAGTCGGTCGGAGCGGTCGGAGCGGGCCCGGCCATTTTGCCCACTCTGGCGTCCGTGCCGGTCCGTGCTGGTCCGTGTAGGTCCGTGTAGGTCCGTGTGTTCGTCCTATCCGCCCATGGCCTCCATGAGCATGTGCGTGAAGATCCCCGAGCCGGGCAAGTTCTGCCCGCCGTCGGCGACGATGAGGGTACCGGTGATGTAGCTCGCCAGCGGCGACGCCAAAAACACCGCCAACTGGCCGATATCATCCACCGTGCCGAATCGCTTCAACGGCACTACCTCGCGGAATTTCTCGCGCATCCCGTCCGGCAGGAGCCGCTGGAATCCCTCGGTTCCTTCGATCGGTCCGGGCGCGATGCTGTTGCAGCGGATGCCGTAGGGGCCCCATTCCAGGGCGAGGTTCTGCATGAAATTGTCGATTCCCGCCTTGGCCGCGCCCACGTGGCATTGGGCGAAATAGGGCAAGAACGCCTGGCCCGCGGAGATAAAGATCACGCTGCCTTTGGTCTTCTTGAGTTGGTCCACGGCGAACCGGCATGAATTAAACGTCCCCAGCAGGTCGATGTCGATGACGGCCTTGAAACCGTTCGGGCTCATGCCTTCAACGGGACAGGGAAAATTCCCCGCCGCGCCGCATATGAGCACGTCCATGGGGCCGAGTTCTTCTTCCGAGCGCTGATAAGCGGCCTGGAGCGCCTCCGGATTCCGCACGTCCGCCGCGACGGCGCAGACCTTCGCGCCCAGAGCACGCAGCTCTTCCGCAGCGCCATCAAGCCTTTCCTGCGTGCGGCCGCAGATGCCAAGGTTCGCGCCGAGGGCGGCGAAGTTCTTCCCGATACCGAGATTGATGCCGCTGCCTCCACCCGTAATGAAGACGGTTTTGCCCTTGAACAAGTCCTTCGCGAACACGCTGGTAATCTGCATAAAACCTCCGCACGACGTGGGTGCTTTGCCTGACCGGGTTGGAAGCCCACAGCATGCCGCGTGAATGAAACGAATTCAAATACCCTGCGCGAGCCCGAAGTCTCGTTCTACAATACCCCCTCCGCTTCCTTCGCGCCGGACTTGTCCACGGTGAACACCGCGAACTCGCCGTCTTCGCCCTGCACGGCTACCCGCGTCTCGTCGCCGACGCGGAGCGAAAAGCCGGGTAGCGAGACGGTAGCGCCGGTGTCTTGGATTACGGCGTCGGTGGTTTTGGCGGGGGTGTCGTTTTCGAGGAGGTGGTAGGCGGTGATGAACCAGACGTCGCGGCCTTGTTGGCGGCGGAGGAGCATGGGGAGGCGTTCGGGCATGTTGGGCCCGAACCCTTCGCCGTAGAACGCAGCGGAGGCGTCGAGGAAGCGCAGGGCGACGCGGGTGGTATCGCCGGTGTTGAGCGTGGCGGTGTCGAGCCGTTCGGGGTAGCGTTTCGTGTTCTTGAGCAGCGTGTAGGGGCCTTTGTCGCTGATGGCGTCGACGGCTTCGCCTTCGGGCAGGTCGGATAATTCGCCGCGGAAGTGGAGCGGCAGATCGAAGGTGGCGTCCTCTTCGGAGATGCAATGGACCACGTCGAGCAGGACGTTTCCGGCGAGGCAGAGGGCGCGGTCGATCGTGACGCCCTGGTACGCGCCGTCGCAGGTGGCGCGCACGACTGCGAAATCTTCCGTGACGCCGAAGGCCTGG
Organism: uncultured Nitrospiraceae bacterium; assembly: GCA_964632865.1. Classification (GTDB taxonomy): domain Bacteria; phylum Hydrogenedentota; class Hydrogenedentia; order Hydrogenedentales; family SLHB01; genus JAHDWY01. Next base: position 17,238 of record CAZWDH010000110.1, on the reverse strand, counting down.
AGTTTGCACGGCACCTTCTTCTGCGAGGTCTCGTTCACGACCACCGTATTGTGGGCGAGGGTCTGGGTGAACCAGCCGCGGTGCAGGGGGTTCCCGTAGGGCAGGCGGCCGGGGTCGACGAGGCGCTCGTCGCCGTGGGCGTAGAGAATGAGGCCGAGCTTCGCGGGATGGACGTGGCCCGAGGTGCCGGGACCGTAGTCGAAGAAGACGGCCGTCTGCCCCGACGCGTCCCGGAGCACGGCGAGCCCGTCCGAGGGATCGTTGGTCGAGCGTAAGCGCAACCGTTTGGGTCCATCCTCGGGTAGCGAGTCTACACCCCAGAGCAGGGCCTGCTCCGAATTGCGCGGCTCGAGCAGTGGCAGGTAGGCGGGGTCCTCGAAGCGGCGGTACGCGACTTCGTACTGGTCGCGTTGTCCCGTGATGGACGAACGTCCGCTGTCGTTCAGCGCGGGATAGGTGAGGTCGGGGAAGAGCTGGCGCAAGGGGCCGTCAAACATCTTCTTCACCGGCGGCAGGGCGTAGAGGTCCATGCCCGCGCGCGCGGCCGCTTCCAGCAGGTAGAGGTGGGCGGAGAGGGCGTACCAGTGATAGCTCGGTGCGGCCTCGTACCACATGCCGCTGTCCGTCACGCTTTTGTCCATCTGAAAGACGAACCCGCTCTTGCCGTTCACGGCCCAGTCGACGACTTCCGCGTCGCCCATGACAAAGGCCGCCGACGCAACGCCTGCGTTGTGCCAGGACTGCCAGTTCGAGATGCCGGCGTCGTTCCGGCGAATCGTGTCGATCAGGGGCCGTAGAAAATGCATCTCGATAGCCGCGTGATCCTCCGGCGTAAAGCAGGGCGCGTCGTGCACGAAATCATAGGCGCGGGCGACGTGGCAGAGCGTAACGCTTTCGTCGAGGGTTTGCGCAAACAGGCGCGCCGCCGACTTGGATTCCTTGCCATTCTTGTCATGGAGGGGGAGCGATTCGTAGAACGTCGCGTACTCCAACAGGATCGCCCTCGCCCGTTCCGCATACGCCGGTTTCGGATCCAACACGTACGCGACCGCGAGCACGTTCAGTTGACCGCGCAAGTAGTCATGGTGGCGGAACGTGATGTACACGTCGTCGTAAGGCCAGCCCGTATACATCGTGCCGCAGGTCTTGCACACGTGTTCCGTCGGCGACTTCGCTTCCAGACCGCCGCCGTCCTTCTCGCAGGTGTACCAGTGCGACCACTGCCCGCCCTGGTGCGGGATGTCGATGGGTTGCGCGAGCAAGGCATCCGCCTGGGCGACGATTCCCCCGGCGACATCCTTCGCCCAGTCCAGGTTCGCGGCGCGTTCGCGAACTTCGGTCACCTCGTCCGGCGTGAGGAAGGCGTGGGGGTGCGGGCCCGCCGCCACTTGGGCCGGCACGGGCTCAAACGGCGCTTGCGCATTAAGAACGGACAGGATGATTGCGAGCGATGCGACGAGTTGCATGAGATACTCCACGATAACGGTTGGTACTTGGTCTCGTTCTGGACAGGTTCGCAGGACGGGCCAGTCCGATTCAAGGTGGCGCGTCACTTTACGCTCTACCCCGTAGCGAGGGCCGGGCTTGCGTGTATAATGAGAGCCCTGTTACGGTTATGCGATCTCTACCGTGGAGCCGGTACTGTTACAGAAAGAAGTGCCCATGAATCGATTAATTCCGGTGCTGGTTCCCGTTGCGCTTGTCACGCTCATCGCACTGATTGGCGCCTGCCCGAAAGCGCCGGTTTCAGAACGATCCCTCCAGACCAGCTATGAGGATTCCAGCGAGACGCCGCGCGTGGAAACTACCGGTTCAGATTTTGAAGCAGATGTGAAGCGGATCTGCCGGAATGCGGGACAGGACTATTTCATCCTGGAGCGTCCCGCCTACGACGGCGTCGAAGTGATGAAGATTGCCGTGCTCTATAAGAGAGCAAACCTCTCGGAGAGTGCTCCGATGATGCCGCCGGTGGGGGTGATTCCCGGGTTTACGGCGGGTGGATTCCTTTACCTGGACTATACGCGGTCGCTGGTGAATGCCGGCTATATCGTATTCTTGCCGGACATCAAAGGCGATTATCTGCACTTCATCGGACTTGAGCCGTTCGTGGATCCGTTCGTCGATCCCGATTTCTCCGCCTTTCGCGACAATGCGACCGAACTGGAAGGTCTCCTTCTTGACTACACGGGCGACGTGGAGATTGGTCCAAGAGAGGTGTACACGTACTACAAGGCGCTGTACAACGGGGAAGTCGACGATCAGGCGCTTGCGGATTTGTACCGCCAGACCCTCTTCGCCTACCGGGGGTATTCGCTGGATCTCGTCGTGAAGGCCATGTTTGAGGTCAACGAGGACCCCGCGTATCCCGTCTACGGCCGGATAAACACCGACCGGATCGGGCTCGAAGCCCACTCTCTCGGGCCCGACGAGGTGATCGAATCCGTCGTGCGCCGCGACGACGAGCCCACCTATTCCTGGAGCGACCACATCGCGGTGGCGCTGTTGAAAGGCGCCGTGCCAACGCTCCAGCGAACGGAGAATTTTGAGCGCATCGATACGCCTGTCATTTTCATGAATGGCGAGTACGACGACCCGACGGGCGTGATCGCGCCCACGTGGCAACGCTTCAATGTGATGCACGTGCCGTCGGCTTATATCATCTTCCACGATTCCGGGCATGTCTTCTTCATCGACCCGCCGATTGGGTTCCTGGGCGACAAGCTGTTGCCGTTCTTCGGCAACTTCGAGGGCATCCGGCTCGTCACCTACCGCCGGAACCGGGCCGACATGATCGCGCTGTGCACATTGGTCTACGATGCCTACCTGAAACAGGATTCCGGCGCGCTGAAAGCAATCGAGACCGGCGATGCGCGCTTGACGGGTGAGTACTATACGCGGAATATGGAGTTCCGCGCCCGCGGCAGGGAATGATCGAGGAGGTGATCCATCTGATACTCGTGAGATGTATCGTTGTTCTTGTACTCGCCGCCGTTGCACTTGCTGCGCAGGGGGACAGCGGGAACGCGTCCGTCGCGGCGCTCGAATGGCGCGCGACGGCGAACGGCACGGCGTTTGCCATTATCCCATCCGCCACGATTCCCGCGCCCACGCTACTGGTTTGCGCGTTGGACGCGGAGTCAACGTTGAAGAACGACCCCTACGCGTACACCGGCGCGATCCTTCATCCGCTCGGCTGGAACATCATCGCACTCGACTTACCCTGCCACGGCGCCGACCAACGGGAAGGTGAACCCGCGCAACTCGATGGGTGGCGGTACCGGGTCGAACGTGGCGAGAACATCCTGACCGTTTGGCGCGCGCGTGTGAACGAAGTACTGGCCTATCTGGTGGATCAGGGGATTGCCAAGCCGGATGCCATCGTCGCGGAAGGCACGTCGCGCGGCGGGTACATGGCCTGTCAGGCCGCCGCAGGGAATCCATCTATTCGCGCGGTGGCGGCCTATTCGCCCGTCACCGACCTGCGCGCACTCCGCGAATTTGACGGCATGGACGAAAATACCCTTACGGAACAATTGTCGCTCATTCACTCCGCGGAAGCTCTCGCGGACCGGCCCGTGTGGATCACGATTGGCAGTCAAGATACGCGCGTCGATACGGATCACGCCATTGCATTTGCCCGGCGCATGACGGCGGTGGCGGACGAACGCGAAGAGCCGGGCAAGGTCACGCTGCACGTCTTGCCGACGAAAGGCCACAGCAGCACCAACGAATGGCATGAGAAAGCCGCCGCGTGGATTCTGAGTCTGGACTTGTGAGCGCCACATTGCGCGAGGCGAGATCGCGTCCTATACTCTCCTGACATGCAATAGCGCGCCTTTGTACGTTTCGCGCGTCCATATCGTCCATTGCGTCCATATCGTCCATGAGGAGATCCCGCATGCCGTTCACCCGTAGACAGTTTCTGGGAACCACGGCCAGTGCCGCCATCGCGGCAGGCTTGACGACGCGCTCTTCCGTATTCGGGGCGAACGATCGCATCGGCGTCTGCTGCGTGGGCGTGCACGGACGCGGCGGCAACCACATCCGTAATTTCCTGACCGGCGGCGAGTCGGATGTGGTTGCGTTGTGCGACGTGGATCGCAACGTATTGGAAGCGCGCGCCAATCAGATCCAGGAGCACACGGGCAAGCGTCCCAAGACCTATACGGACATGCGCGAAGCCTTCGCCGATCCCGATGTGGATGTGGCAAGCATCGCCACGCCGAACCATTGGCACACACTCGCGGCCGTGTGGGCCATCGAGGCGGGAAAGGACGTGTACGTCGAGAAGCCCCTTTCGCACAATGTCTGGGAAGGCCGTCAACTGGCGCGCCTCGCCGCGAAATCGGATCGCATCGTACAACACGGCACGCAGAACCGGTCCATCCCGAGTTGGCAATGGGCGATTCAACGCATGCGCGACGGAATCATCGGCGACATCTTTCTGGCGCGCGCGCTTTGCTACAAGGAGCGCGATGACATCGGCAAAGGGGAGCAGGTCGCGGCGCCCGACTTCCTGGACTATTCGCTGTGGCAGGGACCGCGCCCCGAACGGCCTTACCTTCGGCGAAAGCCCGGCACCGGCAACCCCGACCGCCATGCGATCGACGACGGCGTCGGCGGATTGTTCATCCACTACAACTGGCACTGGTTCTGGGATTACGGCAACGGGGACATCGGAAATCAGGGCGTCCATCAGATGGACGTGGCAACGTGGGCCCTGGACAAGGGACTGCCATGCACCGTATACAGCGCGGGCGGCCGCTACGGATACGACGACGACGGGGAAACGCCCAACACCATGAGCACGACGTTCACGTACGACGACGGCACCACGCTTGAATTCGCGGTGCGCGGCCGCGCGACCAATGGAGAGGGACCGGTCACGATCGGCAACCTGTTCTACGGTTCCGGCGGTTGGGGTTACATCGCGGAATGGAAGGTCGGATTCTACGATCAAACCGGAAAACTGATCGAAGAGGTGCCCGAATTTCCCGCCCCCGAAGAGGGCCGGCCGGACATTCAGTACGAGCGCTTTCTCCAAGCCGTCCGCAGCCGCGACAAGGGCGACATTCCCGCGACGGCCGAGGAGGGTCACATTTCGTCAGCCCACTGTCATCTCGCGAACATCAGCTATCGCCTGGGGCGTTCGTTGACCCTCGATCCCATTCAGGAAACGTTCATCGGCGATGCGGAAGCCGATGCGCTATTGAAGGACGAATACCGTCCCGGCTTCGAATTCCCTGCGGTGGACGCATAATCGAAAGGCACGGGAGTTGCCGGGCGAACGGGTTTAGCACTTCTTGCGCGAACGACTCGTCTCCTGATTCCCCCGAGGAGGTGGTTGCAAGATCCGCTCGGCCGGTTTTCGGTAGAATTGTCGTCCGGAAACCAAGACCTATCGGCCGTGAATTTGACGGAGGGGAATACCATGAAACGCACCGATCCAAAAACCATCCAACCCGCGCTGGACGCGCTTTCCGCCAAAGTCGGCGATCTTGAACCCGTCAAGGCCCGCATCAAGGCCCACCACATCGAGACGCCCTCCTGGGCCTACGGCAACTCCGGCACGCGGTTCAAGGTCTTTCCTCAGGACGGCGCGCCCCGAAACGCCTTTGAGAAGATGGAAGACGCGGGCATCGTCCACAAGTTCACCGGCGTTGCTTCCTCCGTCGCGGTGCATATTCCCTGGGACAAAGTCGACGACTTCGGCGCGCTCAGCGCCTACGCAGCGGAACACGGCGTCCGCATCGGCGCCATCAACCCCAATTTGTTCCAGGACAACGAGTACAAACTCGGAAGCCTGACGCACGAAGACGCGAACGTCCGCGCGAAAGCGCTCGATCATCTCTACGAATGTATCGACATCGGCAAGACGGTGAAGTCCGACATCCTCAGCCTCTGGTTCGCCGACGGCACAAATTACCCCGGTCAAGGTGACTTTCGCCGCCGGAAGCAGTGGATGCTGGAAGGACTCCAAAAAGCCTACGCGGCAATGCCGAAATCCATGCGGATGCTGGTGGAATACAAATTCTTCGAGCCCGCCTTCTACCACACCGACATCGCGGACTGGGGCATGTCCTACGCCTTCTGCCAACACCTCGGTGAACAGGCGCAGGTCCTCATCGATCTCGGCCATCATCCCCTGGGCACCAACATCGAGCACATCGTCGCCTTCCTCATCGACGAAGGCAAGCTCGGTGGATTCCACTTCAACAACAAGAAGTACGCCGATGACGATGTAAGCGTCGGCAGCATCAACCCCTACGAACTCTTCCTCATCTACAACGAATTGGTCGCGGCCGAAGACGATCCCGCCGTGCACACCGATGTGGCCTACATGATCGACCAGAGCCACAACCTCAAATCGAAGATCGAAGAGATGATCCAGTCCGTGGTGAATTGTCAGGCCGCCTACGCGCGGGCCCTTCTCGTCGACCGCGCCGCGCTCCGCGAACTCCAGCGCGAAGGCGATATCGTCGCCGCCGAAGAGCTGCTCCAAGACGCCTACCAGACCGACGTGCGGCCCCTGCTCGCGCAAGTCCGCATCGAAATGGGCCTCGACCCCGATCCCATTCTCGCCTTCCGCGCCAGCGGCTACCTCGACAAGATCCGCCGCGAACGCTCCGCCGACGCGGAGGCAGGCCTGTCCTCGGGGTATCCTGGTTAAATCGAACCCGCTGGTTGCCGTTTTGAAGCGTAAAGCTTCATTTGTAAACGAATCAATCGTCGCCTCCGTGGGCCTTTATCAAGTCGATCATCTCCGCGCTGGCGTCCGCGTCGATGGCGGTGGTTAGAGGAGTGACTCGCCGGTTGTCCATCGCGTTCACGTCGGCGCCGCTCTCGATCAGGAATTCCGCAATTTCGACTTCATCCGACGCAGCGGCCTGGTGAAGCGGCGTTTCTCCAAGTGCTCCGTCTCCCCGGTGCAGGGCTTCGGGATCGCTCGCGAGAAGCTCCTTCACCTTGTCGAGATCGCCGCTTCGAATGGCCTCGTGCAACGGGTGTTCCGCGACAACCATGTTGGCACTGTCCTCATCCGATGCCTCTCTGCTGCCGCAACCCAGGACCGTCCCAGTAAGTAGCAATACCAAAGCAACTCGAACCAATACGTTCATCATATAGACCCGCCTCTTTCACTTCGTTCGCCACAGTGAAAGCCCTCCGCATGCGCCTGTTGGCTGGCATCGGGCAATGTCTCTTGATTCACTACTGTCACCGCTTTCCGAAAAGGGCGCTTCACTTTTCGATAACGAACTCATCTTTGACCGCTCCGTCGATATCGTAGGCTTTGTACGTGAGCGTGTCCTCTCCGATCTCGACATCCAGCACTTGATACGTGGACACGTTGGTCATCCCAAACTCGGTGTAATCATATTCACCTTGGTCATAGTATTTCGTTCCCGATACGGAAACGATATAGATGGTGCCTTCAGCCGGTGAATCCACGCGTTTTCCGTCAAACATTGGGTACGTGCGTAAATAGGCGTGGTCGTGCCCTTGTAATGCGAGATCTACCCGGTATTTGTCAAACAGCGCGCCCCAGAGCGTACGCACCTCCGTGTTGTCACGGCGCGGGCCCGAAGAGTACGCAGGATGGTGATAAACGACGATTTTCCACGTCGCGTCGCTGTTCGCCAACTGCGCTTCCAGCCAGGCTGTCTGATCCTCGGCCGGGAGGTTGCTGTCCAACACAACAAACAGGGCGTTGCTGTATGTAAAGGAGTACGCGCATTCATTCGGGATCGTATCCGGACCATTGTCCGGGAGGTCAAAAAGTTCGAGATACATCCACGGCCCCAGGTCCCCTTGGTACTCGTGATTGCCCAAACACGGAACGAGTTGCCTCCGATCGAAGATTCCACGAGCATTGTAAAAAAAGCTGTCCCAGTCGTTTCGTTCGTTGCCTCGGTTCACGAGGTCCCCGGCCATAATGTAGAAAGCCGCGTCCGGCTGTTTCGCATATGCGTCCTGCACAAGCTTGCCCCACGTGTCCAAGCCATTTTGCGCGTCACCCATGTAGATGAATTTGAACGGCTCGGTTTCTGCCGGAGCAGTGGTGAACTCCGCCGTTTCTGACCACCCGTTCGCGCTGCCATCCCCCACGGCGTAGGCATAGGTTGTGCCCGGTTCCAGCCCTGTGAGTGTGGCCGTATGCCGGTTGCAGACCGAATCGTTAACGAGTATCACGTTTTTGAGGGGAGCGGTGCTCGCGACCTGAATCTTCCAATCCCCGGGACCGGCTTGTGTCGCCTGTGGGGCCTCGAGGTATCTCACAACGCCGGTACGAACTTCGGTATTGGTTCGCCACTGAATACACTGCGTCGTCTGCAGATCACCGTTCCAGGTCAGAACAATCTGATCCGGCTTGGCTGTGGAAACATAGTCGGTCATGCGGAAAACGCTCGTGAGTTGGGCGTCCCGCCGTCGGCCCGAGTCTCCACGCAATAGAACCTGTCCCTCGTACTCCCCTGGCAGCGCGACGATACGATCGCTTGATCCCGCGTAGACGAATGCCCCGACCTCCATTACTCCGGCGGTATGTTGCCCTGGATAAATTTCGGTTATCTCGATTTTATCTTCGGGGGTCACGGGGGTGATCGCGGCAAAGTAGTGGTCTCCGCCGCCGCCAATGGAGTTCACGCCCAAACCGACCGGTCCTGCGGGAAACCTTTTCCGCCAGATTTCAAAAGTCTCATCTTCGACCGTCACCTGGCCGTCGGCTCTCACGAAGCCACGTTCTTCCAACCAGAACGGGACTTCACCTTGGGTTATGTCGCGGAATACAGACACCACCACAGGGACGTTCACTCTGAAGGTAATATGTTCGGTAGCTAGAATCCCTTTTTCTTCTTCCGTCAAGAACTCGAGCGCCTGGTCGGGTGTCATCTCCGGTAGTTTTTCGGGGGGTAGTGTCGTTCGCATTCGTTCAAGAATTGACGCCACCGTATCATGTACGGACGGGTGCGCGCCCACATGGCCGTACACGCAGGCCGTTGTCATTGACAGGAGCAACCAAAATCGGAGCAACCGCATCGTGAATCAACCTCCCTGGAAAAACATTCCCCGGCTCTGGGGACTTTTGCGCGGCACTTGATAAAGCCGTCTGGCCCGCTGCCGTCATGCTGCGGGCCAGACGAGGGTTTCGGGTAGTGGGCTCGAAAAAGCCCACTGGTTTCAAACTAGAGCCGGCCGAAATACGCTTGAAGCGGAGAAATTGGGAACTGGTTGCCGCTGTTGTAGCGCACGAATTCAACGTGGCCGTCCATGTAGAGCACGTTGCTGCCACCGGGGAGGTGGTTGAAGCGTTCGCGATACCGCTGCGTTGTCTGGCTGTAAACGATACGGTCCCACATCGCAGGCACTTCGCTCTGAGCCTGGGCACTTCCGGCCGGATTGTTGATGTCGGTGATAAGGAACCGTTCGATTCCTTCTTTCATCTTCAAGAGGTTGTCTTGGCCGCCGGTTCCCTGCGCAACCGGACCCAAAGGTAGCCCCATGGCAGTCAGGGCGTTATCAATACTGGTCTGCATCGTAGCCTTCGCCACGTAATCGAACGGATTGTAATCGGAATTCAGCGCTTCATCTACCGCGTCCCGCGCTGGATCGGACGTGTGGGTTGCGTAGTCGGAACCGGTCGTATATTCACTGCCGCCGGCAGCATCCGTGGCGTATGGGCGCAGCGTCTCAAGTGCTGCGACCATCGCGCCATCGCTGTCGATCACGTAGCCGTAGTAGTAGTAGCTATGCTGCTCGTCATTGCCGATCTTGGCGACATCTAGGCTGCCATACGCGGGATCTTCCGCACAATCGTCGAGATTCTGGCAATATCCGCCTTCGGGGCAGTCAAAGTACCCTTCGAGTTCACCTGCCGAGGGGCAAATCCAAAGGTTTGTATCAGCGATGTATTCAGGATACACGGATGGACCCCAAATACCGGCACGCACGCGACCGATTCGGCGTCGGCACGTGTTGTCTCGCGAATAGTCCTGGTTGAGGACACGCGGCCAAAGCTCGCCTTCACTTTCGTTCGAGAACATCTTGCAGACCAGCCCCCACTGCTTGAGATTGTTCTGGCAGGATGCGCGCCGCGCGGCTTCCCTGGCACGCGCCAATGCCGGAAGCAGAATCGCCGCCAAGATCCCGATAATGGCGATTACTACCAGTAGTTCGATGAGGGTAAAACCGCTCTTAGAGGTCTTCATTGTTTTTCTCCCGATCTCTGGTTGCGCGTCGCAATAGGCGACAGACTAACAGAGCTTTTTAGGTATAAAACAGATGATTTCCGAAGTCAGAAGCCGAAGTTTCCCTCGTCGCGGAGCTGGAGCGAACCATGCTAATGTTGGCCCCACGAGCAAGTTGTCGCAGACCCCGACTTGCGAACATTCCGTCCCGTCCAACGTAGTCGTGACAGTATGCGGATGAGTTTGCGTATTCAAGGCCATGCGGCCCTTTGCACCTCCTTTCTCGTAGCAATTGCGCACCCGGCACGCCCAAGACAGTTAAACCCACAAACACGAACAAGTTACAACACCACCCAATCGTTCTGGAGTGAACTTTGGAACTTGACTGCCCCGAGTGAGCGCCTTAGAATTAGTGTAGCCTCAGGGACGCAAGGTGACAATGACGGGAATTGATCAACTTGTCGGAAATTGACCTCAAACGTGCGGAGTCTGCCGGGTTTGTCGCTGCCAAACGGTGGCGCGGCGGACCCGAATGGCACCCTCGACCGCACGCCCATCCGTTTTTCGAGATTATCGTCGTCATCACCGGTTCGGAGCGGGTTGAAATCGACGGGGATACCTATATCGGAAGCGCCGGTGAAGTTATATTCTATCCGCCGGATACAGTCCACGCGGAATGGCAAGACGGTTCTTCCTTGCTGGAGTTCTACTGCATCGAGTTCGAGTGGCCGGATTACCCCGGCGGGTTTCCGTACATTATCCGCGATCGGCAGCATCGCGTGTTTGAATTGGCTCGATGGCTGAATGCCGAGAGTCTCCCCAATTACCCAGGCAGCGATTCGTATCGACAGATGATGACTCGAACGCTGGCAGGCGAGTTGTTGCGACTGGTCTTTAACCCTTCTGCAGAGATTGTTGATGTGATTCGGAGATACGTTCGGGAAAACCTTGTCAAACACTTGAGCCTCGATCTACTTGCAGAGGCCTGCAAGACAAATAAGTTTCACCTGGTGCGCCAGTTCCGCGCCTTCACGGGCCTCACTCCCATGGAATACGTTCGGTCCGTACGGCTCGACACGGCCTTTCGACTTATCACCGAGACTGATCTGCCCCTCCGGGAAATTGCGCCCCAGGTGGGGTTTTCGGATGAATATCATCTTTCCCGGCTGTTGAAGCACCGTTACGGTCGCGGGGCTCGAGAATTGCGGAAGTCGTCGTTCGAGTTGCGGGGGTAACGCAGCGCTCGCATTCGGGCGGCGCGCAGCCGTCGACCGCACTCCTACAGAGGACACAATGCCGAGGCGCAAAGACGCTTCTCCTCTGGTTTGGCAACGACCGCGAGCGTTGAGCTTCCTCACGCGGTCGCGTTCCCGCCTTTGCTTCACACCAACTCCCGCGGGCGTGCGAATCCGGCTTCGTCTGATTCCATCCGCAGAAGGACAAATGGGCACTGAGTGCATTCGGTCGAGGTGCCCCTCAGTTCCACTGGAGTCTCATCCTCCTTCGGTCGCGTGAGAACCCAATTCGGATCCCGTGAGATTTCGGTTACGCTGCTGAAATCGATCTCAATGGATCCTCGGTTCAGGTCGTCTGATTAGCGGCAAATAGGGCGGTTTGCGCACCACGCAAACGTGAACCATTGCACGAATCGGCGTTTTGGGCTATACTGTGTGGACCGTCGTCAGGTGTTCCACAGCGGGAATTCGGGAAATCTTCCGGCGAATTCGGGAACAGTTGGGAACCAAACGCCCCATTGACGGATTTAGAATGTCATGCTAGTATGAACGGGCAACTACGAGTTATGCCTGATTTTTCTATTTTTCTCTAACTGGTGCGTGGAAGCCTGCGGGAGTGGGTCTCACTACAATCAGCAACTCGTAAATCCGCCCCCAAACCTTCAAGGAGATGCCAAAAGTGGCTGTATACCAATACACCGGTGTCCTTGTGAATGAGAATGACCGTGTCGAATCCGGGGCCGTCGTGGCGGACTCGGAAGAAGCGGCGCGGGAAAAACTGCGTAAGTACAGCTTTGAAAAAGTGAAGCTTCAGAAGATTGTTGGATCTTCAGGCTTCTTCATGGGGTTTGCCGCGAACGTGAAGTAACTCTCCCGTTGTTGCCGGGCGGAACCCTCCGCCCGGCCAACGCTGGGAGTTAGCGGAGTCCCAGTGTCTTGTTGGCCTTTCCTTCATCGATCATCTTCAACATTTCCTTCATTAAGTCGTTGTACCGCAAAAACATACACTTGTTGAACAAGTGACAGGTGTCGCATTCCTTCAGCTTCTCCTCGTCCACACGCAGATAGTGCTGCTTCGAGTGGTCGCGAAACCGGATGGTCATGTTGGCAAGTTGCCCGAAACACTCCTTCATCGGGGGCTGGGACATGAAATTGACTCCTTTCTGCGCCGGCATGCGGCTCCCAAGTTAACGCATCGATTGTGCATCCGATCCGTGGGGTAAGGCAAGCGCGACCGCCAGTACGTCCACGACCGCGACCCCGGCCGACCGCAAAGCCAAAGCACATTCAGCGATCGTTCCGCCCGTTGTAACTACATCATCCACAAGGAGTACCGTAGCACCGGCCAGGTGGGCGCCGTCCACCACCGCGAAAGCGCCGCGCACGTTCTCCCGCCGTTCAGCTTCGCCGTGAAGCCGGCTTTGCACCTTCGTCGGCCGGGTCCGCTTCAGCGATTCATCGAGTCGGGCATTTGGGAGTACCGATAACACCTCCTCCGCGAGGAGATTCGACTGGTTAAATCCCCGTTCCCGGTGGCGGACCCGGTGCAGCGGCACTGGAATCACGAATCCATACGTTTCGCAATCAAGTTCCTGCCTGGCCGCTTCCGCCGCGAGTTCTCCGAGGGGTTGAGCCAGCCGGACACGACCGTTGAATTTCAGCAGTTTGACGGCTTCCTCGATCGCCCCCTCGTACTGCGCCGCCCCGAGAATCCGCCGGTATGGCCGCGGTTCGTTGCTGGCGCTGCATGGCCCGCAAAGAAAATTGCTCCGCGTCCCCAATCCGACTCCCGCCGGGTGGGGCCGCCCACAGACCGGACAAAAGGGCCGCTCAATGCGCGGGCTTATCTCCCAACAGGTGGGACAGAAGTACCCGTTCTCCTCGGTGAGAATCCGCTCGCCGCACTGCTTACAGAACTGCGGCAGCAGCAGGTTCTTGAGCGTCAACACCCAGTCGTTGGAAAGATGGATTTCAGGACCTCCCCAATCTCGGAGCGGTGGGCACGCGTCACACTTTTGCGCCCTGTTGCTCGAGATACTCTTTGATCCGCGTGTGATTCCCTAAAATTGCGTAGCTCAACGGGGTCAGCTCATTCTTGGGATTGCGGTAGTTCACATCTGCGCCGCGCTCGACCAGAAGCTTCACGGCGGCAAACCGGCCTTCTTCAACCGCGTATTGAAGCACGCTCATGCCGTCCTTCGAAATTGAGTTCAGGCCATTGGGATGCAGACTGAGGAAAAACTCCAGCAGGTGCGTGTGCGGTGTTCCGGCTGCTTGGTGGATCGCCGTCCACCCACTAGGATTCACATAATCTACCTGAGCGCCCCCTTCGACCAGCGCTTGCGCTAACGTGAGGTTCCCGTTTTCGGCGACTGTCATCAGGCAGGAGAATCCGGTGTACGTCGGGATGTTGGGATCCGCGCCTTTTTCGAGCAGGAAAGCGACCATGTTCACATCGGAATCGTATACGGCGCGGCTCAACGGCGTCGCGCCCATTTCCGACCGCGCGTTGACATCGGCGCCCCGTTCAATCAGCTTGGCGACAACGCCCCCGAATCGTGTGTATATCGCAAGGATCATCGGCGGCGCACCGATGCCGGACACCAGGTTGGGGTCGGCGCCGTGGTCCAGAAGGAGCTTGGCCACTTCCGGCTTATCCCGGTTCAGCGCGATCGTGAGCACGGACCAGCCGTCTCCTTCCTTCATATCCGGGTTCGCGCCATGTTTCAACAATAATTCGAGAAGTGCGCTGTCTTCTTTCTCCACTGCGATGTGAACGTTTGGCGTTGCGCCTTCAAGGGTGAGGTCCGGATCGGCGCCGTTTTCGAGCAGAACCTGGGCGACCTCGAACTGATCGTCCATGAGGGCGCCTTGCAGCAGCGTGTGCGCGTTTTCATCCAGGCCATTGGGGTCCCCGCCGGCGTCCAGCGCCGCTTGCAGGCTCGTCGCGGAGCCTGCGGTAGCGGCGCGAGCGGCATCCGAATCGCCAGGCTTGGGTGCGTCTTCCAGGGCCCACTGCCGCCAAGCGGTAAACTGGGATTTGCAGTGCCACACGTTGTTGTTCCAGGTGTCCCCCAGTTTCTCGAATTGGCGCACCGCTTCCTCGCGATCCGCGTAGTAACAGGCGAATCGGCAGAGGCCGTTCGTGGCGTAGGTTGACTCGGGCCACGCTGCCTGTGCGTTCGCAAAGTTGTCGCGGATCTTCTCCCACGAGAACGGGTAGTGCGAAAACACTTCCCCCTTTTCGACGCTGAGCGCGAGGAGTGCAAGGTAGCCCTGCATACACGCGCCGGGCTTGTTCCCCATCAGTGCGTCTGCCTCCTCCGCAAAGGCCACGTACTGCGCAGGCGATCCGCCCCAGCGCGGCAGCAATCCCCACGCGTATGCGTGGTACAGAGGAAGGTACTCCCGCTCGACGGCAATACCCGCATCGAAGGCTTGGCGGCCGGAATCCCATCCAACTTCGCCGGATCTGGCCATCATCATGGACTCGGCAACCAGTTTCGGTACGGAATCCGGGAAATACTCCCGCGCCTGCTCGATCAGCAGTTCGTAGTACTCCGGTTCGTTCGCAGCGACATCTTTCATATCGTCCAGCACGCCTTGCGCCTTACGAAGGTACTCGTGAAACTTCACCCAGCCTTCCGGCGTGACTTCGATCGCGTACCCCGGCCCGCGTTCGCGCCAGCCGAATCTCCGGTAGGACGTCGCCAGTGCAATGCGCCACGTGACCGAGCCGGGGACCGCCTTCTTCCAGCGTTCGAGGCGGTTGAGATGTTCGGCTTCCTGTTCGGGACTCATGAAACTGCAGCCCTCGACCAGGCCCGAATAGAATGTGTCGATTTGCCATCCGCCGGACGGGAACTGAGCCCGATCCGTTCGCAACCGCGCGGCGATTGTTTCAAGCGACGCAAAATCTTCTGCGCGCAGGATCGCCCCAATCTCGCCCTCATTGATTTCGCCATTGGGTTCGTAAGTGTTCGACGCGAAGGTCGTCTTCGATCCGATCTGGACATAGACCCCGCTGCGGGAATTTCCCGTAACCGTGCTGTTGGTTACATTGAGGTGGGTGCCAATGTTTTGGACGCAGATCCCGTAGCCTTTGTTGTCGATGGCGCGACAATGGTCCACGATGAGGTTCCCCCCATAGTACACGTTCATGCCCGACCATCCGTTCCCGCTGCTCGTCGAATATCCGAGGGTCATCCGGGTTTCCGGATCTTTCGCCACGACACCGGAACGGCCATTGTCCAGGAGATCGCACCGGTGCAGTGTCACGGTGGATTGCTTCTCAGCGAAGACGCCGTTGCAGGCATTGTTGCGGAATACCGAATCCCGGATCTCGACGTTGCCCACGCCGTCGATTGCAAGCCCCATCGCGCCGCCACCCTCGAACACGCACTTGAGGATACGCACGCGGCTCTCGCGAACAACGCCGACGGGCGAGATAGGCGTCTCGGCGTCGGGAGCCTCGACGTCTTCCGGCTGCGTGAAGGTGAGGCTCTCAAGCGTGATGTCCTCACACTGCTCGATCGTCACGGCGGGGTGAGTCGCATCCCCCACAACGATCGTGCCCGACTCTTCCCCTTCGAGGCTCACGCCGGACTTCAGGATCAAGGGCTCGGCATACGTTCCTGCCTTTACCAGCACCGTATCGCCGGGGGCCGCCGCATCGATCGCTTCCTGGATCGTCGCCGCATCGCCGGGGACGGTCAAGGTTGCCGCGTAAGCTGCCGGAATCACGATTGCGACCAACGCAACGGGAATCCACCGTGTGATAAACATCGCCTGACCCTCCTCCATTAGTACAGGACGAGTATACCTCTCGCCGCGGCAGAAAGCACGTGGGCGCGGTGCTTCTCACGGAATCGGGGCAGCGGTCGCCAATAGGGCAGGTTGGGCGTGATATCCTACGACGAGGAGCAAGAGCTAAATGTCCGATGCCGATTTGATTATACGCATTCTTCACGGCGACCGGGACCGGTTCGCGGAGTTGGTGGACCGGTATTTGCCGATGCTACGGGGACTGTGCGCAAGTTACGTTGCTGATGCGGCGGCGCAGCAAGACCTTGTGCAGGAAGCCTTTGTCTACGCCTACGAGAAGCTGGGCCGCCTGCGGAATCCACACCGCTTCGGACCCTGGCTCGCGCGGATCGGGAGGAGCCGGTGCATCGACTGGCTGCGTCAGCAGCGGCGTCAGGAACGGTTTCACGAGCGCGCACAGGAGATTGCGCCCGCCGCCGAGGACGGTTCGTCGGAAGTCATGCGGCGCGAACTGCGTGAATGGGTCCGCACGCGGATCGATCGATTGCCGGACAAGACCCGGGAAGCGATGTTCCTCTGCTACATCGAAGGCCGCAGCACGGTGGAGGCCGCCCGGTTTCTGGGCGTCCGCGAGACGGCCTTGCGCAAGCGGCTGGAATACGGGCGCAAACTGGTAGGCGACGCGCTCTGCGAAGACGTGGGCAAGACCGCGCCGGATTCCGCTTCCGGCGCGAAGCTGCGGAACCGCATTCTACTCGCCCTCCCCGCGGCGGCGGTCCCCACGAAGTCGGCCACGGCAGGTCTCGCCGGCGTTTTGGGTGGGTTGGGTTACGCCAAGCTTGCCGCCGGGCTGATCGTGATCGCCGCTGCCGTTTACGGAGTGCTTGTGACCTGGGGTGCGGATGCGCCGGGCGAATCTGTAGCGCAAGCTTCTTCTACTAGTGTCGTTTCCATCGACGACACAGCCCTGAGCGCTGATGACCAAGCTACCGCTGCTCCCGCACCAAGCAGCGAGGACAAGACTTCGGCAGTCGGCGAATCCCCTTACGATTATT
>CAZWDH010000109.1:11540-20148 GCA_964632865.1 uncultured Nitrospiraceae bacterium | reverse complement strand
GTCCAGCCCGAACTTGGATAACCGCAGGTCCCGGCGAACCCAGTCGGCCACATATGGGTCATGACCCAGGGGTCGCCTATGGTCCCCCAATCGAACGTGACGGGGCCCGAGCGCGATTCAATTAGACGCGCCAGCCCGCCCAGAAAAGCTACCGCATTTGGGCGCAAGAATCGGCATTGCGAGACATCAAAGCGGACGTCCTCGAAATAGTCATTAGTCTGACTCCAGATGGTGAAAAGAGTCGTGAAGTCGGCCCTTGAATCGTTGATACGGGGAATCTGGATAACGTCCTGCGGCATGCCTACAGTTCGCCCCGAAAGGCCTTGGCGAGTAGGGCAGCGGTGAAGTCCCTCAAATCATGTTCTATCCCACCCGTTTCCAACTGAACCATCTGCCGTCGCTTGGCGATTTCAGAGAAGCGTAGCTGATCCTCATAGGGAGGGACGGGCACGAGAATCATATCAAGTTTCTTCAGGCCCAGGGTTCGATTCCTTCCTGCCGAGCCGGGTGAAGCTGCGCGAATATCCTGAATACCGCGTTCCCCTAGAAAGTGGTGGCAGAGGAATTCCGATGTAGCTTGTCCTTCGTGGGGGACATAGGTAATAAACCGGTGTGAACCGACCCGTCCGTGATCCTCTGGCTTGGCAACAGCTATTGCCTTTTCCCAGGCAAATACGTTGTTAAGGACGAGATCACCTTCGTGGATCTCGTAGATCCTTTTCTTGCCGATCTGCTCGCCGGTCAGAACCGGTTTCTGGAAGGTGCCCTTACCGAAGCTGCGGATACCCATCTCTTCGTATTGGCCCTTAGGAGTGGTCTTGATCGCGCGGCGAACAAGCGATGCGACTTTTTTCAAAGGTCTCCAATCAACACCTTCGATCATCCGGCTGTAGAGTGCCTGTAGAAGTGTATCAAGCTCGGCCTCGCGTTCAGCGGCTAGCTTCCGTGCCTCTTCGGCGCGGCGGGTCAGTTCCTCGATCCGCGCCACGATCCGGCGTTGTTCGTCGGTTGGAGGGATGGGAATTTCGTAAGACTTAAGATCTGGGGTTCGTAGGCGAGGCATCTTTGCCCCATCCATTTTTGACTTGGAGTACTCGACAAATTGTGGGCTTCTAAGGCACAAAGCCAACCATTCTCTCAATAAACAATCCTCTTTGGGCCTCAGAGGAAGAATGTCCGTGGAGCAAACACCGTCTCGGTCAGGCAAAACTACTTTGTTTAGATATGGTCTGAGCTTGCCAAATAGGACATGTGAGGAATCGAACCGAAACTTGCCGCTCAGGATGCTTGCTCCCTGGACTGGTTGAATGTCTACTAACCGACCGGTTCCTGATACGATGTTCTCAAGTCCAACGTAATTGAACTGAATTTCGGGCGATTCGCTCGGAAGCACTTGTTTCGTATCTATTTCGACTTTTTGGACTAGAGGAACTCGATGCCACCTTTCGGGCAAGCCACTCATTCACCATTCCCTCCGGCCAGCAGTTCCTGCATTTCGGAGATCAACCCAAGTATCCGTTCCTCTTTGACAACGATTGAAGCCAATATCTCCTCCGGCTCGGCGTGCTCGACTGCCTCCGCTTCGACGAGGCCAAGCCCAGAAAGAGTCATGTTGTAGCCGTTGTCGACAATCCTCTTCGCCGAAACGAGCCAAGCGCGGCCTTCTTCGGTTTTCCGTTTCGGCCACATGCGAAGCAGGTCGGGGAAGTCGTTACGATACTGGCTCCCGAACTTACGCGCCTTGGAGAGCGACGAGCCGTCGCCATCCACCTTGAAGAACCAGACGTTCTTGGTGGGTTTGCCGGTGTTCTTAAACACGAAGAAACAGGTCGGGTTGGGCGTGTACGGCTCAAACATCCCCTTGGGCAAAATCACCACCGCTTGTAGGTCAAACTCCCGCAGGAGCCGTTCTTTGACGGTAATGTGGCTTCCGGTGTCGCCGAAAAGGATGCCATTGGGGAAGATGATGCCAGTGGTGCCGCCGGGACGGAGGCTGCGCAGGGCGTGGGCGAGAAATAGGACGTACTTGTCCCCCTTTTCGATACGCAACGACCGTTTTGCGTCCCCCCGCGAACCGGAGAAGGGCGGGTTTTCAAGGATGTAATCGAACTGCATTTCGTCCCACTTGTCCTCACTCCCGCAAATGGAATCACGGAGAAGCATGGGACAACGATCGAAACCGTGAAGCGTGGCATTCATGGCGGCCATGCGCAGGATATCCTGATCGCCCTCGAACCCGTGAAACGCCCCGGTTTGGAGGAGGTCCCACTGGGCGCGGGTAAGCTTGTCGCCAATGCCGATCTTCCGCACCGTTCCGTCGGGTGAAACCTTCTCGTGGATGAACTCAGGGCTCGTATTGGCCAGCAGGATGTGTTCATATGCGGCGATCAGAAAGCCGCCAGAGCCGCACGCGGGATCGCAAACCGTCCCGCCGATTTTCGGGTCGACCATCTGCGTAATCACCCGTATTAAATGGCGCGGCGTTCGGAACTGGGCCGCCTTCTTCTGGCCGCCGAGTTCGTTTGCCAGATACTCGAAAAGGTCGCCTTTGACGTCGGCGTCCATCCCCAGAAACGAGATGGGTGCGATGATGTCCACGGCGCGGCGCAGGGCCGCACCAGTTGGGATGACAAAAGATGCGTTGCGGAAAATCGCCTTCGCGCCTGACGATAGTTCCGGATGGCGGCCCAGCAACGGCAGTGTGTCCCTCAAGTTACGCAGCATTACTTCGTTATCCGGATTGGAGGTGAGCACGCTCCAGCGCAATGGGTCGTAGTCCAGCGTTTCGCCGCTATCCTTAAACTTGCCAAACAACGAACGGTACTTTCCGTTCCGCGCTTCCCGCTGTTCGTGGTCCATCTCCTCCAGCATCTTCAAGAAGAGCAGGTAGGATATCTGGGTGACGTAGGTGATGGGATTGGTGACGTTGTTGTCCCACATGACCTTGCAGAGGGACTTGAGGGTATTCTGAAGCTGACCGCTGTCCATTTTGAGTCCTAATCCTTACTACGCCGCGAGAAGAGCGTTCAGTTCATCGACCATTTGCAAAAGCTGTTTCTTGCCAAAAAGCTGCTCCATCCTTGTCAGTCCACCCCACAGCGAGAACGGGGGCTGGCTGAACAAGCGCATGGTGACCTCCTCGCCTGTCAGCACCCGTGACTTGAGAAGGCGGAGCATTTGGGCCTGATCGGGTTTGATATCGCTGGAGTGCTCCGTTACCCACGTGTTGAAGGCCTTCTCGATTCGTTCCTCGCGCGTGAGAAAGCGGTCCGCTCCCAATGCCACGCGAATGAAGTCGGAAAGTGAACCCGTAGGCTGCTCGAATGCGCGACGTAGATTGTCTTCCGTGAAGTAATGGCGGGGGGAATTCAGTTTCCGTGCCAGGTCTTCCCATTCCTCTTCCGTCAATTCCTCGCCACGGAATATCTTGATCACAGCGGGATCCGATTCGCGAAGTTCGACAATCTTGTCCTGCCAAACTTCGCGATACGATTTATGATCGATCGCGAGGCCGTCCGGCCCTACCAGAATGATCTCCCGAGACCGGATTTCATCATCCAGCGAGCCTTCCGCTACCACGCGAAATTCCCGCGAGCCACCCTCCGGGTATTTCGTTTTGGGCTCCGGCTGGGGAGAATCACCGTCGGTGATATCTCCGGTCTCCCCGAATCGCGAATCGGGCAAGGCCCCGACCAACCGAGGTTTGTGATAGGACTCGCCCGGATCGTTGAACCGTTTCGAGTTTCCGACAAAGTCGTAGATGATAAACTCATCCTTGCCAATCTTTGGGCACAGCCGGCTTCCGCGGCCGCGCATCTGTGTGTATTTGATAGATGACTTGGTAGGACGCAGCATGATGAGATTCTCGATGTCCTTTTGATCGTAGCCGGTGTCGAGCATGTCGACGGAGACCGCTATTACAGGCAGCGGGTCAAACTTGAACTCATCAATAATGGGCTTGGGATTCCCGTTGTTGGAATAACAGGTGATCTTCTTCGCAAAACTCTGGCGCACTTCGGATGGCGACCGGTTTAGTTGCTGCGCTATTCGCAGGCAGTCATCGTCCGAGAGTAGCTTGTTAAACAGTCTGACAAGAATTGACGCCTGATTCTCGGAAACAGCAAAGACGATGGTCTTCCGCGGGCGCTTCATGGCGCGATCGGCGTCCGCGTTGTAGTATTCCTGGATGATCGTCTTCAATCGGTCTTCGGATTCCACCTCGCGGCCCCAGGCCCCCGGTTTGATTTCCTCGCCCTCCCACTCTGCCCCCTCATAGGTCAGCACGCTTTCCGCGTGATATATGCGGTAGTTGCTTAAATATCCTTCATTGATCGCGCGTTGAATGCCGTATTCAAACGTGGGTCTTCCAACTTTGCGGGCAGCATCCCAACAATCGAAGAACATATACGTATTCCGGACCAAACGGCGTTCGTGCTCACTGATGAAATGGAGTTCACCCGGGTTAGGGGTCGCGGTAAGGCCGATGTGGATCGCGTCGAAATGCCCGAGCGTCGCACGATGAGTGTTGTATATGGAGCGGTGGCATTCGTCCGTCACTACGAGGTCAAAATACGCGTGCCCGAAGCCGTTTCCGCCGAGCTGGCTGGCAATTGTATCGAGTGTACCTACAACGATCTGACCTTGGAGGCTGCGTTTACCGCCGAACAGGATCTGCGTTGGCCAGTTCTCAAGGTAACTGTCAAAAGTCTCCTTAGCTTGTTTGGCCAGCTCAATCCGGTCCACGAGGAACAACACGCGTGAGATGATCGCAGCTTGAAACCAGCGCTTCATCAGCATGGCAATGGTCAATGTCTTGCCCGTTCCGGTGGCCATTTCGAATAGCATACGGCGGCGGCCCGCAATGAGTGACTCATCGGCCGTTTGCAAACAGTCGATCTGGAAGGGTCGAGCGTCGACTTCCTCGCCTCTGAATGTAAATCGCTGGGGCAAGGGCAATCGCCCAAGACTTTGACGAATGTCACCGGCACGATGAATCTTGATATTAGCTCTGCGCTCAAGGTCTGCTTGGCTGGGAAATCCCATGACTGGCCGGGCGTCGCCGCCGTCAATATAGTCCCAGAAATAGTGCTCCCGCCCGTTGCTGAGTAGTACAAAGGGCGCCCCCAGAAATCGCGCATACGCTTCGGACTGCTCTTTCGCGGTATACGGGTCAACTGCAAAGCGCTTCGCTTCCACGACTGCAAGAGGACGACTGCGGGTATCCTTCAAGAGGTAGTCTGCCCTGCCGTCCGACAAAGCTTCCTCGGTAGAAACGCAGGCCTTGTCCGTGATACACCATCCAGCCCGTTCCAATTGTTTGTCGATGAGTATGCGCGCGTCCGCTTCCGTGCTCATACTTGGGTCACCAGAACACCTATTTCGGCTTCCGATCGCTCAACAGAATTCAGGAGAACACCGTGTCCATGCCAAAGCGAAGCAATTGTAAGTGGCTGCGCCCGGACTTTCCACTCCGCATCGCTGTTGTCGACGATGAAGAGCGAACTCTTTTCTTTCGGTTGGGACAGTTCCCGCTTGCGTTCCGCCATTTCCCCTGTTCCCTTGCGTTGACCCCGCGTGATGGTCTGCATTCTAATGAACACTTTACCTATGATTCTAGTCGGAGCCGGTTGGGCCAGGCGGGCCCCAGGCTGATCGCGGGTGGGCGGCCTGATAGAATGGCGGTATGAAACTGGTTTGTCTTTGCAGTGCGTTGGACCTTCGGTACCGGTATGGGTGTACGCCGGCGTGGTGGCAGTATTTGAAGGGGATGCATGAGGAGGGGCATGACGTCATCGCAATCCCGTATATGGGCGCGGCGTTCGAGACGCCGTGGTGGCGGAGTTACCCGAACCCCTGCGACCTGGAGAGCCGTGCGTTTTCGGCGGTGAAGAAGTGGTTCGGCTCGGGGGCCACGTCGACGGAGGAAGGGGCGGGCGCGTGGCTCAACAAAACGCTCCTGGAGACGTGGGTGCGGCCGCGTTGGGTGGACTGCCTGTCGGGCATCCTCGCGTCGGAGCGGGATGTGGACGCGATTATCGTGTTCACGATCCCCGCGAACCATTTCACGGGACTGCCGACGATGATTCGCGAACGGTTCAAGGTGCCGGTGCTGTATTTCGACGGCGACGTGCCGGCGAGTTTGCCGCGGTTCAGCGGGTTTGCGTCGGGATTCAAGTCGTATGAAGGCTCGGACCTCAGCGAGTACGACGGGGTTCTGTGCAATTCCGGCGCGGGAGCCGAGGATCTCAAGGCGATGGGCGCGCGGGACGTGCGCACGGTTCATTGGGGCATGGACCCGGGTCTGTATGAACCACTGTCTATCCGCCAGGATCGCGATGTATTCTTCTACGGGTACGGGGTGGAGTATCGGGAGGACTGGTTTGACGCCATGGTTCGCACGCCGAGCCGGTCTGCGCCGGGTGTGGGATTCTTTCTCGGTGGCAAGGCGTTTCCGGATGACGTTGGCGAGGCCACCCTGCTGGGAGACGTTACTTTCAACACGTTACGGCAAGCCTGTTGCCGGAGCCGGATCAGTCTGAACATCTCGCGTTCCGCACATGCGAGCGTGCGCGGCTCTTCCACGATGCGTCCCTTTGAATTGGCAGCAATGGGATGCTGCATCGTAACCAATCCGCACGAAGGCATCGAGGAGTGGTTTGAGCCGGACAAGGAAATCTGTATCGTACGGTCGGCGGAGGAGGCGCTGGAAACCTACCGTGCGTTGCTCGACGATGACGCGCGGAGGCGGGCGATGGGCATTGCGGCGCGGCAACGGGTGATGGAGTGTCACACGCATCGTCACCGGGTGCGGGCGATCGTGGAGTACGTGCGGCACATCGGTTCCACGAGAGGGTAGCGCTGACGACCCCGCGCCTATGCTATGCTGGTTTCAAGGAGATCCCCATGATTCGACCGGCCCCCATTTACGCTGCGGCAATCGTGTTGTTCCTATTTGCGGCGGGCACCGCTTCTTCGCAGGTACGGCTTTCCGCCGGCGCGGGCGTGTTGTATCCTGATGACGCGACTGCCCTGCGAACCGCGGTGGAGCAATACTTGGCTGAAGTGGAGCCGATCGCGCTTCCGGGTCCCGTGGTGGGATGCATCGTCCCCCACTCCAATTTGAAGATGTGCGGACCGGTAATCGCCAGCGCGGTGAAACCGTTGCAGCGGGGACAGTACGATCGGGTCGTTCTGATGTCGCCCGCGTTGCTCTCGGAGTTCCGCGGCTGCTCGATACCTGCCGTGCAGTATTACCGAACCCCCCTCGGTGATATCGAACTGGACGGACCCGCAATCCATCGCATCACGCTGAACTCAATGATCGACACCCGATCGGTCATCTACCGGACCAGCGCGTATACCGACCCGGAGATCAACCGCACGCCGCTGCATGAGCGCGAGTTCGCCGGGGACGTGGTGTTGCCGTTTCTTCAAGTGCAGTTGGGCACATTCAAACTGTTGCCCATCGTAGTGGGTGATTTGGAGCGCAATTTGCACCGGGTCACCGGTGAATCCAAGTTCAACCTCGACGAAGAAGCGGTCAAGGACATCGCCCAATCCATTTACGCCGTCATGGACGATCGAACGCTGGTGGTGGTGGTGTCGGAGTTCACGCGGTACGGGGCGGCGAACAACTTCACGCCGTTTAACCGAAACGTGCTGCGGGGCATTGCGGAACTCGACATGGAAGCGTTCAAGCTTGTAAACGAGCGGCGGTACAAGGGCTTCGAGGAATACCTTGCGGAGACGGGCAACCCAATCACCGGTCAGGTCCCCATCCTGATTGGAATGCGCATTCTGCCGAGGGCCGCACGCGGGTTGCTGATGGGATACGAGGTGTCCGCAAAGATTACCGGCGATCCAAGTACATCCGTGAGCTATGGGGGAATTTCGTTTGTGGACGGTTCCCGGCCGCTTCCGGCGCCAGCGGAGGAGATTCCGGCGGCCGCCCCCGTCCAAGACGATCCGGCAAAGCCGGAAGAATCCGAGGCACTCGATACCGATGCTGGACCGCAGTGAACACTACCTGACGCCCGACGAGGAACAACTCCTGCTCCGAATCGCCCGGGAGGCCGTTGAACGGTGGGTATTGGACGGCACCCAGTTGGAGTTGGATGCGTATCCCCTAACGCCAAAGATGCGCGAGCACCACGGAGCATTCGTGACACTGCGGCTTCATGGTCAATTGCGAGGCTGCATCGGCCACACGACGAATCGCGAGCCGCTTGCGATCAGCGTCCGGGACAATGCCATCAATGCGGCCACCCGGGACCCCCGATTTCCCCCGCTCTCTGCCGAAGAAGCGCCGGAGGTCGAGATTGAAGTCTCCGCCCTCACACCGGGCGACACCCCGGAGACGCCGTTCAAGCGGGTGGAAGACCTCGACGATATTCAGATCGGTCGAGATGGGCTTTATATCGAACGGCTGGATCAACGGGGGGGACTGCTGCTCCCCCAAGTCGCCACCGACCACGGCTGGACCGTCGGACAATTTCTCTCGGCCGTTTGTATGAAGGCAGGGTACCCCGATGGCGCCTGGACGGAAGCCACAACGCGCCTGTACCGATTCTCGGCGCAGGTGTTCGGAGAACCACCGAAGCCAATTTCC
>CAZWDH010000109.1:0-11530 GCA_964632865.1 uncultured Nitrospiraceae bacterium | reverse complement strand
TAGCCCGCATTTCTCACCGCCCCGCAACTCCACCTTCGTGACAAAGCATCAGAAGCGGTGAGAAATGCTCCCGAGAAAAACTCCAGGCACACTGGTGAGGATTTCTCGCACGCACACAGTGTAAACTCAGATGGCTTGCCAGATTTACGGAAACTTCTGCAACAAATGACATTATGCATTCAACGATTTGTGCGTGTGAGAAATCCGGATTAGCGCAAGCTGCCGCTTTCAAGGGCACGGCGCAGCAGGTTGACAAGTTTCCCAGACAACTTCCCGGCTTCCGCAATCACGTCGTCGTGGGTCAACGGTTGCGGGCGGCAGCAACTGTTTGTAACACATGAAATCACGGCGGTTCGGATGCCCAATTGCCGGCATCGCTGGACTTCCGGCGCCGTGCTCATGCCAACCACCGACCCTCCCCATTGCTGCAACAAGCGCACTTCCGCCGGCGTCTCATATGAAGGGCCATGAACCCAGACGTAGGTGCCGGCTGCATCCGCGCCATCAAGCACGAGGTCCGGCGCGATGGAATCGGGGCGCTCTGTCCAGCCCATGAACGGCCACGTCAACAGCCGATTCACCGCAACGATGGCGCCGGTATCTAGAGCGGGTGCGAGTCCCCCCGAGACATTGCTGAACACGATGGTTCGTATCCCCCACTCGTACAGCAGGTCCACGGGCCGCGTGATGGCACGATAGCCAAGGCCCTCGTAGAAATGGTAGCGGCCGGATTGGAGTACGACGGATGCCGACCCGACCCGGCCGAACGTGAAGGTACGCAGGTGGCCGGGCAAGGCCCCGGACGCCATCCCGTCAAAGGCTGAAAACGGCACTACGCGATCGACCTGATCCATTAGTCCGTCGAGGTTCAAACCGGACCCGGAAACGATCCCGATCGCGCCTGCGCAGTTTTGGGGTGTGTACTGATTATCCACCGGACAACTCACCCACGCGATTCTCCCTTCGACGAGCCGCGTCAGCGGACACGAATCAAACTCGAATAAATCACCAACCCGTTACGCAGGCCATGACTTCGGGAAAAAAACCCTCGTATACAACTGCAACGCGTAGGAGTCCGTCATGCCTGCGATAAAGTCTACCGTACGCCGTTCCAGAGAATCCGAGGCCAGGCCCGCGCTACTTTCTTTGGTGGGATGCGCGAGCAAATGATAATACAGTTCGCGAAGAATTTTCTTTGCTTTCTCGATCTCGTTATTGATGGCTTCACAGGGGTACAGGTTCCGGTACAAGTAAGCTCGCAGTTCAGCCGTGGCTTCTCGTACGTCCTCGGTCATTCCGATGGAGCCGTCTCGGCATCCTTCAATGAGCGCGATGACCATGCGGTTGATCCGTTCGGAGGATGTTCGGCCCAGGACGGCTATGGCGGCACCGGGAAGATCGTCGAGGGTGATGAGCCCACTGCGGATGGCGTCGTCGATGTCATGGTTGATATAGGCGACGGCGTCGCAGATGCTGACCACGTTGGCCTCGAGCGTGGCCGAGCCGGAGCTGTCTTTGCCGGTAAGAATGCCCTTGCTCCGGGAGTGATTGAGTATGCCGTCGCGGACTTCGAAGGTCAGGTTAAGCCCTTGCCCGTGCCGCGTGGACTCCAGCAAGTCCACCACCCGAAGGCTCTGCTCAAAATGACGAAATCCCGGCTCGAAAACCTCATTGAGTACCGCCTCGCCCGCGTGGCCGAAGGGCGTATGGCCGAGGTCGTGGCCCAAGGCAACGGCTTCGGTCAAGTCTTCGTTCAAGTTCAGGGCGCGAGCGACCGTTCGGGCGATCTGCGAAACTTCCAGCGTGTGCGTCAGACGCGTGCGGTAGTGGTCGCCTTGGGGCGCGAGAAATACCTGCGTTTTCTGCTTGAGACGCCGGAAGGCTTTGGAATGGAGGATGCGGTCGCGGTCGCGCTGGAAGGCCGTTCGGTAGTCGTGCTCGGCTTCCGGACGTTGACGGCCTCGAGACTCGGCGGCCAACGCGGCGAAGGCGCTGAGATTCCGGCGCTCGCGATCTTCGAGTTGATCACGGACCGTACGGGGTTCGGGAAATCGTTCCGGATTTGGGATTGACACCGGTTTACTTGCCCTTTGCGAGTCGTTTCGCCAGTTCCACGGGCAGTCCCGCCTGGATGATCTTCCGCTGACACGCGTCGATATCATACTCCACCCGGCAGAATTCGAATGTCATCTTTTCTGCGTCGAAGATCCCGTAAGCCGCGCGAGGATCGCGGTCGCGGGGCTGGCCGACAGCGCCAGGATTGATGAAGTACCGGTTGGCCGGATGAAGCTGGCGAAGATTGGTAGAGTTGGTCGTCGTATTGCCTTTTTCGCTGAAGAACGAGGGTCGATGGCTGTGGCCAAAGAAGCAGGTGGTGACTTCGCGACCGTTCAGAAACTCGAGCTGGCGCATCGCGTCGAGCCAGTCGATGATATAGTCGTCCCGGCTGCTGGGGGAACCGTGCACGCCGAGACAGGTACCGCGAAACGTAATTTGCTCCGGGAGAGACGCCAGCCAGCGCCGGTTGTCGTCGCGCACTTGTTCGCATTGCCACTCGATGACTCGCTTGGCGGCCGCGCGAAAAAACCAGGGGTCTTCCAGTCCGCAGACTGCGGCGTCGTGATTCCCCATCAGCGTAGGTATCTGCCGTTCCCGGATGATATCGACAACTTCGTTTGGTTCAGCGTTGTACCCCGTCAAATCGCCGAGACAGACGATTTTGTCCGGTTTTCGCTGATCGATCTCATGGAACACCGCCCTGGTAGCCTCCAGATTGGCGTGTAGATCAGCAATAATGGCAATCTGCATGGTTCACAATTCCCTGGCGGCAATTCCCGATACTCGCACACGCTGGGTTCGATGGCGGGCATGGGGAAAATCCGTACTTCCGAGCTTCTGCCGCATCTAGGGTTACTTGAAATCGGCGCCAGGCGATCCTGGCACTCACGACCGGGTGTCCCGGCGCGTTGCGAGCCACTGTCCGAGCACGCGCGGGTATCGGGGCGCCTTCCCCAAGTACTGCCCCGATTCGGCATGGATGCCGATAGCGTTCAGAAGTCTTGCTCCTGGACTTTGGGCCGTTCATGACGTCCCGATCGATCGATGATTTTCCGTAACTGCTGCACTTTCTTATGAGCGTGTTGGTTGCGCGGATCCAGTTGAAGCACCTTCTCCATCACGGCCAACGCCTCTGGGTATTCGCGTCGTTTGATATGTTGCACCCCAATGTTGAATTGGGCTGCAAGACTCTTTTTTCGAAGACGCCCCGATTGCGGAAACCGCTTCGCCGCCAGACGGTACTGCTCAAGGGCGCCGGCATAGTTGCGCGTCTCGAAATAGAAGTCGCCCATGGTCTCTTCCTGGCTCAGATCGTCGGCGACTTCCTGGGATTTCTTCGCCTCTTTCTCCTCCTTGCGCTTGGCGGCATACTCTTCCGGAGTATATACATTGGCAACCGCCGACGCTTCAACGAGAATGCTGATATTATTCGTGTTCTCTTCCGTCGGGATCAGATGAAAGCGGTTGTCTTCAACGTTGTACGGGTGCAACGTGCACCCGCGGATTATCTCGCCATCGGTAAACTCGACGACCACTTCGTTGCCTTCGGGTGTCCACTCCCGGTACCGAGAGCTGCGGTCGTATTTGCCATCGAAGCTCTTGACATAGAACACCGCCTTGATGTCGGCGTAACGGATCTGCGTCGTCGAACCGGAAGAAATTCCTTGCTCGTCCATCTCGTCGAGATGAAACGTGGTCTCGCGCGGACTCAAGGCGAAACAAACGCCGCGCGCCACACGGCCGTCTTTGAAACGGACGACAAGGCGTTGACGCGTTTGCCGCTTTTTTTGATGTTCGGATCGCCGTTGTATCCGTTCCTCGCGAACTTTGCGCTGTTCCTGCCGTTTGACCCACCATTCGTCGCCCAATCCGGCGGGGCGGACTTCCGTAAGGTACAGCCCTTTGCGCCCGACTTCGTTGATCGCATCTGCCTCGCTCTCTGCATCGAGAACGCCAAACGTCTCATTGCCGCTCGCATCGATTGCCTTGTACGCATATTTACCCACGGCACGCTCCCTTCGCAGACATTGAATCCAAGTCGGACACAAGATCGTTCTGCGCCAGAACGCACGCTAGCCAGCCCTCCGGGGCATACACGACGCGACGCGTGGAGCGTCCTGTCGGCATCAGTCCCCATGAGCCATATCAAACGTGTACCACGTCCGGCGCACTGCGTCAAAAGACGAATTATGCTTAAGTCATTGGCAGGATTGACCTTTCAATGACTTGAACGAAACCCGGAGCGAACTACGTTGCACATCGGATGGAGCCGTTACAACAAGCCCCATATCTATCGTAACCAATTATATTCTAAGCAATTACTCCACAGAATACAAGTCAACAGTATGCGGCAAAGCCGATGGGATCGGCAACAAAAGGACTTACGCCGCATGCCCGTTGGCCGGTTTTCCCGGCGGTACCGTTTTTGTAGTATTCGCGATCCACGCGCGCGCTAAATTCATCTACAGAGTCTGTGGGAACAAGATGGATCGTGCATCCGCCGAAGCCGGCGCCCGTCAGTCGCGAACCGATGCTGCCTGCGGAACGCCCGAGTTCCACCAGTCGATCCAGTTCTGGGCAACTTACCTGGTAATCGGCGGCGCAACTGGTGTGGGACTCGTTCATCAGTTGGCCGAAGGTCTCGCTGTCGCCGGCCACGAGCGCGTCGCGCCCCGCTTCCACGCGCTGGTACTCGGTGAGGAAATGGCGCGCCCGCGCGCGCAGGCGAAATCCGCCTTGTGGTTCGGGCAAATCGCCGAGCCACCGTTCACGAATCTCAGCAGGGGGACAGCCCAGAAACCGGGCCGCCGCATCGAGAGACGTCTGCGCCTCGGGAAAGGTCTCGCTGAACAGTTCCTCGACTTCCCGGTCCAGCAGACATAGGGGACCGAACCAAAGATCACCGAGGGTTGGCAAGACGACCTCTTCGCCAAAAGTGCGCTGCGCTTGCTTCTCCACCATGGCCCGGATCAGGCGGCTCGTAATGGGACCTTCGTTGTATCGTTGGCGGGCGGCCCCGGTCTTATTGGCGGCGACCAGCGAATCGCACACGACGAAGACATGGTCGGGAAACAGAGGGATATCTTCCGTGTGCAATGGATTGAAGTTGACTTTGCACGCGCTACCGCGCCCGCCGAGCAGGATGACCGCCTGGTCCATCCCGCCGCCTTGGGTTCCAACGTAACGCTCCGCTTGCGCCAGAATCCCGGCCAGTTGCAGCCGCGACACGTCCTCATCGAGTGGACGCTTTGCCACGGCAAGATAGGCGAAGGCACTAGCGACAACCAGGGCCGTGGAGGAAGAAAGCCCTGCGGCGGACGGAATGCTGCTATCAATCAGGAGGTCCATTCCAAGGGTACCATCCAGGCTCAAGGCATCATTGAGGCCGGTGATGGCCGCTTTCACGTAGTTCTCCCAGTTCCCTTGCGCAGATGGTTCGATCATGGTCCCATTTTCAAAGGACGCGGGAGGATAGGTGGGGTTCTGGTTTTCCAGGCAGATTCGGTTGTCTGCGCGCGGTGCAAAGGCTGCGTACACGGCCTGCCCCAACGTCATCGGGAGGACGGGCAGACCGTTGTAATCGATGTGTTCGCCCAACAGGTTGAGACGACCCGGCACGCGGCAGCCGCAAGATTCGCGCTGATCGGGAAAACGGGCAAGAAATGCAGCCTTTAGCTCCTGGATTTCCATTTCCCGGCGGTGAGATCCTATGGGTTGCGATGGGTGTCGCGGGATTGTAGCGGCTGGTCAACGGCAGTTCAAAGGGCCGAACCACGCGCCGGGCACGTGGGGAACCGCGCCTTGCGTCTGTGTGTTCCACTGACAGAAGATTCTTCCAGCACGTAGGAGCACCGCAATGAAAGTCGCGCATATCCTTGCACTGCTTGTGACAACGCTTGGGTCGCACGCTGTTTGGGGAAGCGAAAATGCATCCGAGGGAAAGCCCGGCCGGGCGCCTTCCGATAGAAGGGCATCCGCCCTTCAGAACGCTGATAGAAGCTCCGCCTTCAGCCGGCTCGATGCGGACGCGAACGGTTCGGTATCACTCCATGAACTGAAGAAGTTCTACCCAGGTGTAACCGAAGACCGTTTCTCGGCGCTCGATACCAGCGGCGACGGGGTGCTCGACCGGCGCGAAGCCATGAAGGCCGCGGAACGGACGGCGACGAACTTACGGGATCGGTTCCGGGATGCGGACGCGAATGGGGATGGGCAGGTTACGTACGAAGAACTCCGTTCCAGCAATCCAGGTGTCTCGGCCGCCCGGTTCAAACAGATGGACCGGAATCGTGACGGCGTCTTGTCGCCGGCGGACCGGCAACCGGCGCAGCGGGGCAATGATTCGGCCCGGAACGAAACGCGTGGCGCGCGCGCTGACGCCGCAACGAAGCTCATGGAAACGGATGGGAACGGAGACGGAACGGTTTCCTTCGAAGAAGTCATCATTGCCAAACCGGGGTTCCCAAGGGACGCGTTCGATCGCTACGATATCAACAAGGACGGCGTGCTCTCGTCAGCCGACCATTCGTCGAGTTGAACTACGTTCGTCGGCGCCGCATGAGCAGCTTGCTAAAGGTCCGTACTTCCGGTACGCCGAGCGCCCAGGAAAGGAACAGGTAGACCGCCACCGCGAGGGCAAGCGGCACGATGACACAACCGGTTCGGCTGATCCAGGTGTCCTCCGCGAACAGGCTGTAAGTACGCACATAGGCGGCGTACGCGACCGCAGCCATTA
This sequence comes from uncultured Nitrospiraceae bacterium, assembly GCA_964632865.1. Lineage (GTDB taxonomy): Bacteria > Hydrogenedentota > Hydrogenedentia > Hydrogenedentales > SLHB01 > JAHDWY01. The sequence continues at coordinate 4,737 of CAZWDH010000109.1, read as the reverse complement.
CCACTGCGGAGACGGTCATTCGTAGCAACGCGCCGGAGAAGGCCCGGTCCCATAAGGCACCGAAGCGCTGGCCGAGCATCAGGTATAAGACAATGAAGTTCACGGCATACGAAACCGACGTGGCCACAGCGAGCCCCTTGTATCCGTAAGGCCCCACGAACGCGATGTTCAGCGCGATGTTAAGTACCATGCTGCCGCTCGACACGATCACCGGCGTCTTGGTGTCTTTGAACGCGAAGAAGCCCGTCACACACACCTTCACCCACGCAAAAGTAATGAGGCCCGCCGCGTAAATCGCCAGGGCGATAGAGGTCCATTCGGTATCTTGTGCGGTGAAGTGCCGATACTCGAAGAGGAGCCGTACGATCGGCTCGCCCACGACGATAAGGCCCAGCGTCGCAGGCGCGATCATGAAGTAAGACTGCCGCATGCCCTGCATCAGGAGCGAGCGAACCGCGGGCTTGTCATCCCGGGCTGCGTGTCGCGACGCGGCGGGCAGCACGGCGGCCGCGACGGCGAATCCGAAGATGGAGAGGGGCAATTGGACCAACCGATTCGCGTTGTACAGCGCGGTCACGCTGCCCTCCGCGCTTTTGTATGCGAACAAGGTATCGACGAGTTTGTTCACCTCGCCCGCTGCCTGGCCGAACAATACCGGGACCATCAATCCGAGCATGGCGTAGATCTCGGGTCTACGTATCTGGAACGAGGGAAGGCGAACTCCGACGTACCGCGAGAGTGCGTAATATTGCACGGCAACCTGCGCAATCCCGCCTATCCAAACGCCGATGACGAGGGCGTAGGCGGGGTCCGGCAGCATGTGCCGAAAGGCGAAGACACTCGCGATGATTGCCACGTTCAGCAGCGCGGGCGCCCATGACGGCGTCGTGTAGTGATGCACGGTGAAGAGGGCCGCCATGGAGAACACGGCGAGGCCAATCCAGAAAAGATACGGGAAAGTCCATCTCGACAACGACTAGACCAGAGAGATCGTGCTGGGGTCCAGTTGCTCGCCCTTGGTGATGGGGTGCAGGGCGTTCAGTCCCTGTAGCAATTGGGGTACGAGCAACACACCGAGGACGCTGAGGACCGCGAGAAGGAGTATCATTCCCCCCATGGTCGCGGCGACGACTTCCCGGAATTCCTTTTGCGATTTCTTTTCCAGGGTCTCAGAAAAAACGGGGATAAACGCGGCATTCGACGCGCCTTCCCCAACAAGATCGCGGAGCATGTTGGGGAACCGGAAGGCGACGATGAAGGCCTCGCGCGAACCCTCCGGTATGAAGATGTTCATGACCTGGTCGCGAACGAGGCCGAGCACCCGGCTGAGCATGGTGCCCCCGGCAAAAATCGCGGCGAATCTGGACAAATTGCGTTCAGGCTGCGACATGGCGTTCGTTCAGGAGTTTCCCCATTTGGACGTTAACGCGTTCACACGGTTCTGCGGCACTGCGGCCGCCTTCAGACCTTCTTGATGGATCCCCGAAATGACTGAATCGCTGCCCACCCCGCAAGCAGACTTACGATCCCCAGCAGAACGTTCGGCACGAGCAACGGTGCAGGCGGAAACGGATGCGATGCGGGGAGGGCTGCGGGCAAGACACCGCCCAACCGGTGCATGCGCGTTTCCGCCGCGTCGACGTCTCCCAACCGGTACATGTTTCCGCGGCCGTCGAAGTAGGTGTCGACCAGCGAGAACCGTCCCCAGGGGTCGAACATCCCGGTGATGCCGGTGTTGGCGCAATGGGCGACGGGCAGACGCGTCTCGACAGCGCGTACTCGCGCAATCTCCAACTCTTGCTCGAGGGCGCTGCTCGCGCCGAACCAGCCCAAGTTCGTCATCACGACGAGAAGATCGGCGCCTTCCGCGCGGAGGTGCGCCGACATGGGCGCGAATAAGACCTCGAAACAAATCAGGGGCCCGATCGTCCGATCGCCGGCCTTCAGGACCTTCTGCGTTGTGCCCGCTTGAATATCGCCGATGGCGGGAACGACTTTGGAAATGAAAGGGAGATACTCGCTCAACGGAACGTACTCGCCAAAGGGCGCGAGATGGATCTTGTCGTAGGAGTCGACCAGGGTTCCGTCGGGCGCGACGAGATGGCTCGAATTCAGGCTTCCGCCCGTATCCGAATCGGATCGGTGGGTTCCGGCAAGGAGGGCGGCTTCCGTATCGAGAACCAGACTTTGTACTTCGCGATAGATCGGCGGCGAATCGATGTCGTCCATCACAAGGCTTTCCGGCCACACGAAGAGATCGACGGGGGCGTTCTGCGCGAGCATGCGCGATTTGGCCGCGGCGTTCTCGACCATGTCCACCGTGTATTCAGGGTCCCATTTCATCTCGAGGGGAAAGTCCGCCTGGAGCAGTCCGACGTTGTATGGTGGATCGTCGTATTGCGCTTCTTTCATCAGTAACCATCCCACCGTGTGCGCAACGGCAAGAAGTGCGATAACGGTGGTCAAACGTGGGAAGCGGAATTGCTTTTCAACTATTGCGCCGGCGATCAGCGCGTTGCTCAGGATGAGTAACAATGAGACGAGCGACACCCCGCCGAGGGCGGCCCACTGCAAAAGGGGCAAGTCCTTCCCTTGCGAATATCCGAGGGCTCCCCATCCGAATCCGGTGAACGCGAAGGATTGCACGTGCTCCATGGCAGTCCATAGGACTGCCAGTAACAGGGCTGGGGGGCAACGCGGTATCGATTCCCGGATGCGCACCCACCCCCAGCCGGCGGCCGCCCAGAACAGCGCTAAAATCGCCGATAGAGCGACGTAGCCGAAAAAGGCCCAGCCTCCGGCCCAATAGACGTTGGCCATGAGCCATTGAAGCAGCACGAGGTAGAATGCAACGCCCGCAATGAAGAACTGTGCGGCTGCAGCACGCGCCGGCATGGTCCACACGCGCGCGAGCACCGGCGCCAGAACAAACCATGCGAGCGGGAAGAGGTGATAGCCGGGGAACGCCAACGCAAGGAGCGAACCAGACAGCACCGCATAGCCGAAGGTTTTGAGGAAGGACATCATGGGAGCGGGATCATGCGCGACCGATCAGAAAAAATCAACCGTCACCGCTTTGAACGGCGCGTCGCTACAGTTCCTCATCCATGAGTTCGGCTTCTTGCTGGAGCCTATCGCGGTTGCGCCACTCCGTGCCGCGCCAGAAGTCGAGCGCATCCTCCATGGGAGGATTCATCTCGCGCAGATCGACCACGGTGGGCGACACGAAGATGAGCAGGTGACTGTTCAGGATATCGTTGTCGCGCCCGCGGAACGGAATACCAAGCACAGGCAAGCGGCCGACGATGGGAACCCGCTTTTCCGTCTTTCGGATAACACGGCTCGAGAGTCCGCCGATGACCAGCGTCTGCGTATTGGGTACGAGTACCGAACCGGTCTGCTTGCGGCTGGAAAACACCGGAACCTGCAGCCCCTGGATGGGCGTGTCTCGCAGCCGGTCACTCACTTCGAGGTTGGTGATGTCGATCTGAATAATGTCGTTCGGCAGAATGACCGGCTTCAAGTTGATGTTGACACCCAATTGGCGCCACTCGATCTTGAGCAAGGGGACGCCGTTCTTGTACTCCACGCCCTGAAATGGGACGTCGTCACCCGCCTTGATCTCGGCAACCTGCTCGTTGATGACGAGCAACTCAGGCTTGGAGATCAGGTCCGAATCCGACTTCGTCTCGATAGCGCGCAAGATCCCGTCGATGGTGCCGCGATCGTCGTCGATGATGCTATACGTCAGCCCCGCGCCCCGTTGCGTATTCAGCTGAAATTCGCCGGGGCGGTTCGGATCGTTCACGAGCGAATTGCCGGGCGTCCATGCGGTATCCGACTCCGGAGTCAGCCGCACGTTGTCCGGATACGGGCTTCCATCCGGCGCAGGCAGCGTCGACTGGAAGGTCTGATCGGTCGGCACAAAGGTCTCCGTGCGAACGCGTTCGAGCGAACCGCTCTGCTCGTCGCCGCGAACGAAGCGGGTATAGTTGATATTTGACCCAATCTCGCGAGCGCCGTCCTCGTCGGTCTGGCTGATCCAGACCTGGATCTGAACCTGCCTGATATCGACCGGCGGCGGAGGGGGCGGTGCTTCCGCTGGCGGCGCTTCTGCGGGCGCAGCCTCAGCCGGGGGCGGTGGGGGCGGTGCTTCCGCCGGCGGCGCTTCTGCGGGAGCAGCCTCGGCCGGGGGCGGTGGAGGCGCGGCCTCAGCCGGAGGCGGTGGAGGTGCGGCCTCAGCCGGGGGCGGTGGCGCTGCCTCGGCTGGCGGGGGTGTAGGCGGAGCCTCCGCAGGCGGAGGTGTCTCCGCAGGCGGTGGCGCGGTTTCTGCCGGGGGCGGTGGCGCGGCCTCGGCAGGAGGCGGGTCCTGGGCAACTGCACATGGCACAAGCCAAATTGCAGCCAGAAGCAGACAGCAAAGTACTGCGCGTGCCATCACGGACTGCCTCCCAATTCCGACTCGATCCCTTGCTCCCGCTCCTGACCAGCAATCCCTTCTGCGATCCCTTCGGGAATGCCGGCAATTCCGCCGATCACATCGCCGATCACGTCGGTCGGTTTCATGCGTTCCCTGGCTTCATCGTCGTCTTCGAATACGGATTCGTCCACCACGGTATACGCGGGACGCCACGCTTCGCACTTGATGAAAAAGACCAGTTCACGGCGCTGCTCTTCCGTCGTTCGATTACCCAGCGCGGAGGATACGGGTGAACCGATGAAGTTGCCAGGGACGAC
>CAZWDH010000108.1:0-20344 GCA_964632865.1 uncultured Nitrospiraceae bacterium | reverse complement strand
GCGGGTACAACTATCTGGATGAATCCGACGATGAGTTGTCCAAGTGCCCGCGATGCGAGAGCTTCAACTCCGCCACGGAAGAGCGCGCGCGCTTTGTGCCCGCCCAACGCAAACCCGTGGCGCAACCGACACACGCGCTGGAGTCCGAACTGCCCCGCAAAAACCCGTCGCGGCGGAAACGCCCCCACCAACGCCGCCGTGGCCCCCGGAAACGGTAGCCAAGCGCGGGCATACTCCAAGGAGAACGGGCATCTTGCCCGTTTAGCACCACGGGCGGGACGCCCGTGCTCCTTGCCATCAAACAAAAAACGGATTGTACCGGCTCTCTATCGCCACCGTGCTGGACGGCCCGTGCCCCACATGAACCTGCGTCTCGGGCGGCAACGTGAAAATGTACTTGCGAATCGCATCCAACTGTCGCTGCTTGTCCGCCTCGGACGCGGTTCCCCCGACCGATCCCGCGAATAACGCGTCGCCTGTGAAGACGCAGCCCGGAAACGCCAGGCTCACGCCTTCCGGCGTGTGCCCCGGCGTCTCGTACACGGTCCCCGTGAGATTCCCCACGCGCACCGTATCGCCGTGCTTCACCTGCCTGGCAACCTTGTGGCCTTGCACCTTGGGGATGCTCGCAATGACATCCGCCGAATAGCGCGAGACGTATTCGCCAAGGCCGTCCGTATGGTCGTAATGATCGTGCGTAATGAAAACCGTCTTCAGGGTTAGTCCCTGTTCCTTCAAGAACTGCGCTACGGCGTCGTCGTATGCGCCCGCGTCGATGAGCATGGCCTCCTTCGTCTCGGCGCATCCCACCACGAACGCGTTCACTTCGTTCACGTCCAAAAGAAAGTGACGTACGATCATTGTTGCGCGCCCTCCAGGTTGGCCTGATCGAAGTTTGCTTGTCCGGTCGCGCCGCGCAGATCGGCGTTGGCAAGATTGGCCCGGCGGAAGATCGCGCGCTGGATGTCGGCATCCCGAAAACTCGCGCCCTGGAAATCGCCGTTGCCGGGCCGCGAGTAGTAGAGCTTGGCCCCATCGAATCGGGCTTCGTGTGCGCGCGTCCCCACAAGGTTCGCGCGTTGAAGATTCGCTCCCGTCAGGTTGGCGTTGTTCAGGTTTGCGGCGCCAAGCACGGCGAACTCGAGGTTTGCGCCCGACAGGTCGGCGTCCTCCAGGTTGGCCCCGTCCAGGAACGCGTGATGGAGATTCGCACCGCGCAGGTTGCATCCCGAAAGCTTCGCGCAGGAAAGCCGTGTGTTGGAAAGATCGGCTCCCGAAAGATCGCAACCGGACAAATCCACCGCGCCAAGCTCCGAACCGGCGCATTCACCGGATTTGATTTGTTGCACCAGGGTCTCTCGATCCATGTCGCAGACTCCTCGTCGGTCTAAAACTCATCTTGCTGGGAAAGTTTGCTCTCCATCCAGTCGCCGTAGTAGGCGGTTTCCTTGATCGCCGCCTTCATCTCCCAACGTGTGACGTGCTCGGCGATGAATGATGTCGTCAAGACGAACTGCTCTTCGTCGCCGTTTTTCGTCAACGCAATCGCGCCCTGCACGAGTTTCATGTTGGCGCGCAACGCCCACGCGTATGCGCTGGGATCGGCCTTTCCGCAGATCGTGTATACCTGGATCAGGTCGACACCATCTTTACGCTGGAACTTGCGAATGTGAACGGCCTGCTTGCGGCCGTTCTTCTGGCTCACTTCCATGAGGTATTCGTTTTCATTGACCATGGTGAGCGTTCGTTCGCCGGCTTTCTCGCTGGATCGAACGAGTTCTTCCAGGGTAAAAGACCGCTCCACAGGCCGCGGCTTCACGCCTTCCAGGGTCGACGCCGCCTGGCCCAACGCCTGGTCAACCGCCCGGCGCACGTCCACGTCCTGCTCGTCGCTGGCCTCCTGCAGGGCGCCGAGCGCGCGAATTGCGAGCTTTCCCAATAGGTCCGCGCCGTCCCGCCTGGTAACCCATCCCGCGTCCCGGTTGCGAAGGTTTTCGGCTGCACCATCAATTGTTTCAAACATTGCCCAGGCCTCCTTTGCGGGCCATTCTAACAACGAATTCCGGCGAGGGACAACCGGCGGAGACTTTGCGCGGTATCGAATGGTAAGATCGTGTGTAGTGTGGTTATCGGGTAAAGACGAAAGAGGACTATGCCGCCGGTTCGTTTCATAGCGAGGATAACGTGCATACTTGCGGTGCTCACCATTTCCGTTTCGGCGCAGCAAGCGCTGGATCGCGATACGTACCTGGCCCGCATTGCGGAGTTGCAGCAGGAGGGCCCGGAGATTGCCCGCACCCAAGGCAAACAGGCGCTCATCAACGAATACCGCACCCTCATCGATGAGAATTCCGGCTACGCGAACAACATTCAACTCGAGACGCAAATCGGGCTGATCTACGAGTCCGATCTCTCGGAGACCGGCGAGCCGCCTGACATGGAGGCCGCGTACAATCAATACGTCAACACGTTGAATTCGTACGATCCATCGCATCCGTATATGAAACAAGTCCACAAGATGGCCGCAAACCAGGCAATGACCGTCGATCCCGATTCGGCTGAGAACCTCTACTGGGACATGATCGAATCGTATCCAGATGACCCCGATATCGTCACCGCCAGTTACTACAACCTCGCCAAACTCGCCGAGCAGAACGGCGATCTCGCTGCGGCGAAGGAGTATTACGAGCAGGTGCTGAAGAGCGTCCCGCCGGACGACTCCATGTCCGAGGCCGAGCGCCTCACGGTCGAGCAATACGAAGCAAACGCCGCGCTCAATCTCATGGCTGACGCCATCGCCTCGGCGCAGACGCCGGAGCAGCGCCTCGCGGCCCTGGAGGCGTTCATCCAACAGTACCCCGATCTGCCGTATTCCCACGAGGACCTTATCAATGAATTGCTGCAGAGCATCGAGTCCATGGGCGAACGCGCGGAAAGCCGGTCGGAATTGAGAGATGCCGTGCGCACGCTGGTTCGGCTGCTCCAGGAGCGCCGCGCGGAAGAGGATTCCTTGAGCGCGGAGACGCGCGCGCAGCGTCGCGAAAACCGGAGGAGACTCGCTCAAGGCGAGGATACCAGCGCGGCCGCAACCGGCAAGTCTGGGGGGGAAGGCACTCGGGAAGATGTCGCACAGGTGGAGTCCAGGGGTGATCGCGCGTCAATCGCCCCGGAGATAGCCGACGATGAACTCCGCGATACCGCGGACCGGAACGAAGACGAGGCAACGGTTCCTGCGTCTGGTAGTCAGCGATGGCTCGTACCGTTGCTTGTCGGAGTGGTCGTCTTGGCAATCGGCGCGGTGTGGTTCAAGAAGTCGCGCTAGCGCCCTTTACTTCCCGGCCAGCACGCCTCCGGCCTCGCCGTATTTCGTCGCGACATAGTCGTCGACAATCTGCCGGAACTCTTTCGCCAACTGATCGGGTGTGCCGGTGAGGGTCTTGTACTTTTGCCCGTCAATATAGACCGGACAACTCGGCGCTTCGCCGGTGCCGGGCAAGCTGATGCCGATGTTCGCGGCCTTGGATTCGCCGGGGCCGTTGACGACACACCCCATCACCGCCAGTTTGAGTTCTTCGAACCCCTGATACTGCTGTTTCCACTCCGGCATCTTGCCTCGGATGTACTGTTGCGTCTGCTCGGCCAGTTCCTGGAACACGGTGCTCGTGGTGCGGCCGCAACCGGGGCACGCCGTGATGCTGGGTGCAAAAGAACGCAGGCCCAGCGATTGCAGGATCTCGCAGGCGGCGTACACTTCCTCGCAACGATCGCCGCCGGGACGCGGCGTGAGCGAAACACGGATGGTATCGCCGATACCTTCGGCCAACAGTACGCCCAAGGCCGACGCCGACCACGCCACACCTTTCGTGCCCATGCCGGCCTCGGTCAAGCCGAGATGCAAGGGTTGGTCGGTCTTGGACGCGAGGTCGCGATAGACCTGGATAAGGTGCAAGGGCGTCGAACTCTTGCAGGAAATGATGATCTGGTCCTTGCGCAACCCGCACTCGAGCGCAAGTTCCGTGGACTGCAGCGCCGAAATTACCATGCACTCGTTGATGATGTCTTCGGAATCCTTGCCCAGTTCCTGGTCGGTGTTCTCCTGCATCTTCTGCATGACCAGTTCCTGGTTCAGCGACCCCACGTTGACGCCGATGCGGACCGGCTTACCGTGGTCGACTGCAACCTTGCAGATCGTGGAGAACTGGACATCGCGCTTGGAACCACGGCCCACGTTGCCGGGGTTGATCCGGTACTTGTCCAACGCGTCCGCGCAATCGGGATGCTCGGTCAACAGCTTGTGGCCGTTGAAGTGAAAGTCACCGATGATGGGCGCACTGCACCCCGCGTCGCGCACGCGCTTCCGAATCTCGGCAACCGCAGCCGCCGCTTCGGAGGTGTTCACGGTGATGCGCACCAGTTCCGATCCGGCGTTCGCCAGGTCGATGATCTGGTTCGCCGTGGATACCGGGTCCTCGGTGTCCGTGTTGGTCATGGACTGGACCACGACCGGCGCGCCGCCGCCCACCTGAATGCCGCCGACCATCACGCCAACCGTGTTCCGGCGCTCCGCTAACACCATGGAAAAATCACTCCTGAATGAATGGTTTAATGAACGTTGACGGGATACGCCAAAAAGCGATCCGTCAAGCGTTCCCGGAAAAAGCCTTAGAAATTGTATCACAGCCGCTGGGTCTGACGCGCCTGTCTCACACCGTTCGCGCTTGCCGCCATCGCCCCCGCAAATCGTCCTAAAGGTCCTATTCGCCCTATACGTCCTATCAACACCTAATTGAACACTACCTTCGGCTTTTTCGACTTCCCGCAACCGCGGCAACCGCCGCAGGACTTGATCTTCTCGGTCACGAGGTCCACTTCAATCTGACCATCAATGACCAGTTGACCGTCCTCGTACGAGATCTCCGCGGCGGCGCAGGGATCGCCTTTGCCTCCAGGCTCTTTGCCGACCAGCACCTCCAGCACGGACTGAATCGCAAAGAAGTGTTTCAGGCCGAGAAACTCTTCCAACTCGTCCTCGACGGGAAACTCCGCGAGATACCGCTCGGCGTCGTAGGCAAGAAGCTCGTCGACGGTCTTGCCCTTGAACTGCTCGATAAGCAGATTGCCCGCGCCCACGCCTTGCCCGCAAGTGCGTTTTGAAAAGAAATAGTCCACCAGCCGCTCGTCGTTGTCGAGCGTGACCTGGATGATCTCGGTTACATCACTACAAGGCATTTTGTACCAACTCTTGCTTGTTTCGCACTTTCAGCGCTGCGTGCTTTGGTTGTTTCCGCGGACCCGGGGCGTTGCCCCGGGCTATCCTGCTTGGGCCTTTCAGGCCCGTTGAGTCGGGCGCTACGTTGCTTCGAACATAGTAGCCATATTGTTGGCCCGACCGGAACCCGCCAGATCATTCTGGCGCTATAAATCCCATTTCCAATCAAGAACCGTCCGCACCATCTGCGCGAATCTGCGCCATCTGCGGACAAACATTATTTCGATCCGTTGCTCGCTTCTTCCACCTTCGCAGCGAAAATGAAATCGCTCTCGGTCAACCCGTCGATCTTGTGCGTCCAGATCGATACCTTCGTCTTGCCCCAGGTCGTCAGGATATCGGGGTGATGATTCTCTTCCTCGGCAATCTCGCCGACCTTATTCGTGAACGCCAAGGCGTCGACGAAGTTCGGGAACGTGTACTCCTTTTCCAGATGGTGCTCTTCCACCACCTGCCAATCGTTTCCCAGCATCTTCTGCATGCCTTCGAGCTGAGAACCTTTCAAGGGCGGCACGCCACCCTTGCATGGTACGCATTTCTTTTTCGCCAGTTCCTGTGTCATGGTCTGTCGCTCCTTTCCGGCGCGGCTACACGTCGAACACGGGCTGGGGCTGTTCGTACCAGATGTTCAGGTCGGACTCGGCGTCCACGGACACCGCGCCCAGTTTCACCGTGTAAGGTTGTGCGCCGTTCGGGTAGTAGGTTACGGTCGCCTCTTCGATCTCCCAGGTCCCTTCTTCCGGGCCGCTCAAAAGCAGCGTATGCGGAAAACTCCCGGGGTTGCCCGTGGCCTCGAAGGTCTCGCCGGGGCCGGTGCCGCCGCTGGTTTGATCGAATTCCACCGTGAACCCGTTGATGATCCATTTCGGTGTCGTGGTGCGCCCGGATTTCCCGGTCTTTACGACGACATCAAAGGTATTGAGTTTCGGCATGTCAACGCATCCCCGCGGGCAATTCGTTGTAGAAGGGGTTCTTGCCCGCGCTGTGATCGGTTACGTCCAGAATCGCGCCGACGCCCGGCATGGCGCTGCGGAAGGCTTCGTGAATCCCCTGCCGCAAGGTGATGTCCGACGCCGCACAGCCCTGGCAGCCGCCCATCATTTCGATGAACACAGTATTCCCTTCGACCCGGTCCAGCTTGATGGCCCCGGAGTGGGCGGCGATGCCGGGATTGATCTCGGTGTCGATGACGCGTTGCAAGGTATCGCGGACCGTGTCCTCCGAGGGGAGATTCGCGAGAAACTTATCGCTCACGACCGGCCTCTCTTCGAGCAGATGCCCGCGAATGATGGAGCCGATCTCCTTGGCCATCTGGTCCCAGTCGCCAAAGACGGTCGGTTTGCGCCGGACCGTCACCGTAAAGTCATGAATGACCACCGAGTCCACACCGTCCACCGCGAACAAGGCCTGGGCGAGCGGTGACTCCCCGGCCAGTTCGGCGCTGGGGAACCAGGCGGAATGCCCTTCGAACACGGGACGGTCCACCATAAACACACAGGCGCCATTGCCCTTCTCAACCCGCGCCTTGATGCGGATGTCGGCGCTCCAGCTCGATTGTTCGATGTCGTCGGTCAGGACCGGCGCATTCACCACGCGCCGAGGTTTGGCCGGTTCGGGCTGGGGTGTGGGCTCTTCGTCATCCTCGGAAAGGTCGATGCCCCCGACCAGTTCGTCCCGGGTCGGCCTGTTCTCAATGGGCTTCGCCTTTCCCGTGTCGTTCTTGAATACCTTGGAAAACCATGATGGCATGGAACTTAGACTCCTTCTCATGGATTGGACAGATCAAGAGCGTCCTTTTCAGAGTAGAGACACTATCCTAAGCCATTTTATTCCCATGAGTTGTGACGTTTTGCATTCGACCGGAATCGTCGTCGTTTATTTGACTCCAGGGACGCTCGCGCGATAAGCTTACCAGTTCCCTATCGAAAAGGATTCCCATGAAAAAGCATTTCTGGTCCAACTGGTCCGGTTCTGTCCAGTGTACGCCCGAGTCCGTTCTCCTGCCCCGCAGCGTCGAAGAGGTGTCTGAAATCGTCCGCTCCGCGGCCCGGGACGGAAAGACCGTCCGCGTCGCGGGGTCCGGCCATTCCTTCACGGATCTCGTTAAAACGAACCAGGTCATCGTTTCGCTCGACCATCTCGGCGGGATGGTGGAGGTCGATACCCGCACCCGGGAGGCAACGGTGATGGCGGGGAAGAAGCTCTATAAACTCAACGACACGCTGGAACGCTACGGCCTCCACATGGAGAACCTCGGCGACATCAACCGCCAGTCCATCGGCGGCGCTATCGGCACGGGCACCCATGGGACGGGCCTGACCTTCGGCAATCTTTCCACCCAGGTCATCGGGCTGACCCTGGTATGCGCGTCAGGCGACGTGGTGGAGTGTTCGGAGGAACAGAACCGGGAGATCTTCAAGGCCGCGCAGGTGTCCCTGGGCGCATTGGGCATTATCGTGGAGGTCAAACTGCGGCTGGTTCCCGTGTACCGCCTCGCCTATGTGTGCAAGAAGGGCGACTTTCATGAGACCCTCCAGAAAGGGGAAGCCTTCGCGCAGGCCAACCGGCATTTCGAGTTCTATCTTTTCCCCTACACGGACACGGTCCAACTCAAATTCCTGAACGAGACGACCGAGCCGCTCATGCGGCACGCGTTCCGCAAATGGTTCTCGGGCACCCTCCTTGAAAACACCGCCCTCGGCATCATCAGCCGCCGCTGCCGGAAGAAACCAGAGCGCTGCCCGGCCATGGCCCGGTTCATGGCGAACCAGATCGCGGACACGCAGGAGATCGACGTGGGCCACCGCGTCCTCTCCACGAAACGCAACGTGCGGTTCAACGAGATGGAGTACGCCATCCCCATGGCGGACGGACCCAAGGCGATCCAGGACATTAAGAGCTGGATCGAACGGGAAGGCATCGCCGTCCACTTCCCCATCGAATACCGCTACGTCAAAGGCGACGACATCCCCCTGAGCCCCTGCTACGGACGCGACACCGTGTGCATCTCCGTCCACATGTTCCAGGGCATGCCCCACGAGCGCTACTTCGAAGGCTGTGAACGCATCTTCCGCCGCTACGAGGGCCGCCCCCACTGGGGCAAGATGCACAACCTCTCCGCCAAGGAACTCGCAGACCTGTATCCGGAGTGGCACAACTTCCAGCAGGTGCGAATGGATCTGGACCCCAACGGCGTGTTTCTGAACCCCTATCTTCGGACCCTGTTCTGCGGCTGACAGATTGCATATGGACTGCGGTCCCTTGGGTCTGCTTTGCTCCAGAACTTTCTCAACGACCTAAGAAGTTGCAGCGATGCCAATTCGGTCTGGATCTGGACGCCTGCCTACCATCGAGCCGCAGGCAAGTCCGTTTCATCAAAGCAGTCACGCCACACCCTCCACAACCTCTTACAACGGCAACAGCGCGACCGTTTCCCGGGTTCGCAGGGCGTCGACCATGGCCTGCCATTCGGCGGGTTTGTTGGGGAGGATGGCGTAGTAAGTGTTCAGGAAGTCGGCGATCAGCGCGGCGGGGACTGATGCGCGGCTGTCGTCGGTGGGGAGAAAACCGAGGTCGAGTTCGGTGACGGGTTCGCCGTTGTTTTTCCAGGACGGGTGGATGTAGGGGAAGTCGAGGCGGCGGTAGCCGAGGTGGGACAGGACTTCCCGGCGGACGAAGGGGTCCATGGGTTTGATGCCGCCGAAGGCGTGCCCTTCGACGCGGTAGGGGTCGTAGATCTCCGCGAACATGCCGAGGGGAGTCTGGCCGTGGCGCTTGGCCCACGCGTCGAGATCGCGCTGGCGTTCGAGGTAGAGAAAGCGGCCGATGCCGAGCCCGGGCTTTCCGACGATGGTGAAGTCGGTCATGGCCACGTTCAGATCGGGATAGTAGCGGTACTCCGTCGCTCCGACGACTTCGCCGTCGTGAACGGCGACGCACACGCGCAGGCCGTCGTCCTGCAATGGTCCCTCCCAAGCAGAGAACTCCAGTACTTCCTCCGGCGGGAAGACCTCCTGCATGAGGGCATGCATCTTGCCAAAGAGCGGATCATCGATGCGGGTGATGCGAACGAAGTTCACAAGGGTATCTCCTTAGTTGCTTAAAACAAAATTCAACGCACCATGTAGGACGGTAATGATTCCCGTCCAGTCCCGTTCTCGTGCGGTGTAATTTCACCAGGACTGCGCGTTTGCCTTGAACTCCAGGCGTCAGACATGAGTGAATCGCCTTAGAACTCCCTGGACGGGAATCATTCCCGTCCTACTCGAATGGATTCCGCCATTCCATGAGCACGGCGTTGTTGCCGGATTCCTCGTCGTCGAGATAGTTGGGCACGACGCGTACGGGGACCCGGCCGCAGCGCAACAGGAACGTGACGATGGGATCGCTTATGTCCCCGGCCAGGACCTTGTCCAAGTACCCCTCGGGAGTCAGCTTGTCCGCGACGTTATGGTAGCCCGGCATGCGCGCGCCGCCGAGAAGGCGGGTCAGCTTCTTCTCGACGACCACTTCGTACATGGAGAGCATGAGCCATTTGCCGAGTCCAAGCTTGCGGAACGAGGGCCGCACGCTGATATCGACGATGTACAAAGTGTTTCCCTTGGGGTCGTGGTTGCGGATGTACCCGTCGTCCGTAATCGCGCTCCACGCATGGTCGGGGTCGCCGGGTTCCCACGACACGACGAGTCCGGTAATGGACCCCGCCAACTTCCCTTCCACTTCCACGCATAACGCGCCGTCGGGAAACAGGCGCACGTGGTTTCCGAGCTGCTCTTGGTTCCACCACAATTCCGATGGAAACGGCGGCGGAAAGCATTCGCGCTGGATATCGATGAGATCGTCGAAGTCGGCTTCGGTGTAACTGCGGATCACCGCTTCGCGGGGCCGCTGGTCTTCAAAGACGTACAGGTGCTTGCGAAACATGCTGCGGCCTACTGTGTACGGATCACATTGACCGCGCGGCTTGGCACGAGGGTGTACAGGTCCGGCCGCCGATCGCGCAGGGGCCGCACGGTACCCATGTCGCGCTGCAACGCGAGAGTTTCGAGGTCGAGGTCGGTGATGACCACCATCTCCGTGTTCGGCTCCGCTTCGGCCGCCGTCGCGTGCGGGGGGAACGCAAAGTCGCTGGGCGTAAACACCGCCGCTTGGCCGTAGTTGATAAGAAAGCTGCGCACCTGCGGAAGATTCCCCACGTTGCCCGCGATCACCGTGTAGATGTAGTTCTCCACGGCCCGCGCCTGGGCGCAGAGCCGCACGCGGGAGTAGGCCTTCTTCTCGTCGGTCATGAACGGAACGAAGACCACTTCCGCGCCGTACAAGGTGAGGAGCCGGCTCATCTCCGGGAACTCGATGTCGTAACAGACCTGGATCGCGATGCGCGCAAACTCCGTCTCGAATACGTTCAACCCTTCGCCGGGTTGAATGCCCCAGAACTTCCGCTCGTCCGGCGTAATGTGGAGCTTGTCCTGCGTGTAGATTTGCCCTGTCGGCGAAAACAAGTGCGAGACATTGCGAAGCGACCCTTCCCGCATGACCGGATGCGATCCACCGATAATGTAGCCGCCGAACCGTTGCGACATGGCTTTGAACATGTCTGTGTATTGATCCGTATAGTCCGCAAGGTGGCGCACGGCCTCCAACGGCTCCATGTCGCGGTCCATGGTGCTGATGAGCTGCGCCGTGAACAGTTCCGGAAACACGAGAAAATGGCAGTGGTACTCTTCCGCCGTGGTGACGAAGAAATCCACCTGCCGCTCGAAATCTTCCCAACTCCGGATGCCGCGAAGGTCGTATTGCGCCGCGCACACGCGCACACGCCGCACAGGTCGTGTAATGGGTGACGACGCGATGCGCCGCCGCTCCAGTTTGAAGTCGGGATTCAACAGTTCGAGGTGGGTAGCATAATTGAGGCTCGCCTCGTCGCTGAGATAGTCGTAATGGATGCCCTTGACGGAGTACCCCGCCTTGATATGCGCATTCAGCGCCTGGTCTTTGAGTTCGCCGGCGATGACCTTGTCGACGTACTCCTCCGCGGTCATCTTGCCCGCGTACTCCCAGTAGCCGGGGATGCGCCCGCCCGCGACCATGCGCCGGAGATTGAAGCGCTTCATCAGCTTGATGCGTTCTTTGTATAGTGCGCCCGCGACGCCCATCCCGCGATACTCGGGCCGCACGGCGATTTCTGCACCGTACAACGTGTCGCCACCGGGATCGTGGGTATTGAAAGTGCCGCTGCCCGTGATCTCGTTGTAGGAATGCCAGGGCGCTGAGTCGTCCAGCATCACGATCAGCGACGCGCAGTACCCCGCGATCTGGCCATCCACCTCCGCCAGAAACTGCCCCTCAGGAAACGAGGTATGCTGCAAATGGAACAGCCGCTCGTTGCAGAGCCGGTAGTGGGGGAAATCACTATACGCGGCATACTGGCACTCCACCAGCGCCGGTATGTCTTCCTCTTTCCACGGGCGCGTCGTGATCTTGGGACGCTTCTTCGAAGGGGGCATTCGTTTTGGTCTCCAGTCGCGATGTCGCGGAAAACAGTCGTCAGGGAAGAATGCGCAGCACCGACTCCGGCGGCCGGCCTATTGCAGCCTTGCCGCCACAGACTACGATGGGACGTTCCAACAGAATCGGGTGTTCAGCGATGGCCTCGACGATTGCGGCCGTCGTACTCTCCGGAGACAGGTCAAGCGCCTTGTACTCCTTCTCCTTCGTTCGCAACAGCGCGTGCGCATCGCCCAAGAGCTTCGCCAGTTCCCGGAGACCCGCTTTCGACGGCGGCGTCTTGAGGTATTCGACGACCTCGGGATCAACGCCCTGTTCGCGCAGCAGAGCCAGGGTTTCGCGGCTCTTGGTGCATCGTGGATTGTGATAAATCGTGATCGTACTGCCCATGACGTGTTGTCGCCTAACACCAAGGTGATGCCGATCGGAACGACCAGCGCAGAAAGCGTAACACGCGCTTCACGGAGCGATCAAAAACCCGCTTGATTGCACACGCGCAGGCCTCGAGGTAATGGCGACAACATTCCCATTGGTCTCCCTGCAGAGGGATACAATTCTTGCGGTAACGCTCGAAATGCGCCCCAAATCAGGGGCCATTCGAAACGCCTATCGATGGAGCGTGAATCGGGTTTTCAGCCCTTTCTATCTGGTAAACCCGTTTTCATGGGGCGTCGCCCCATGTTGGTATAGAGCTCGCCGTGGATGCAGATCTCATTTTCCGCTCCGTTCATTTGCCGCTGCACGGCGTCTTGCGGTACCATCCGCCGAATATCAGGGGAGACCGATCATGCAGGCAGTTATCATGGCGGCGGGCAAGTCGACGCGCACCTATCCGCTCACGCTCACGCGCCCTAAGCCGCTGTTGAAGATAGCGAACAAGACCATTCTCGAACACCAGTTGCAGTCCTTGCGCGGCCTCGTTGACGAGGTGATCGTCGTCGTCCATTACCGGAAAGAGATGATCGTCGAGGCTTTCGGCGACCGCTACGAAGAAATCGCGTTGCGCTACGTCGATCAGGAAGACCCGCTCGGTACCGGACACGCCGTGCTGCAATGCGCGGACCACATCCACGGCCCCTTCATCGCCATGAACGGTGATGACCTTTATGACCCCCGCGACCTGAAGCGCCTCGCAGAATGTGAACAAGGCGCGTTGGCCAAGTTCGTCGACGATCCGAGCCTGTATGGCATCTACGAAGTCGACGCGAAGGGCAACGCAAAACGCATCGTCGAAAAGCCCACCGACATCTTCTCCCATCTCGCGAACGTGGGTGCCTACAAATTCGATGCAAGCATTCTGGACGTGCTACGGAGCACAAAGAAGTCCGAACGTGGCGAAATCGAAATCACGAGCGCCGTGCAAACCCTTGCCGAACAGGGCGCGTTTCGCGTCATCGAGATGGAAGGCTACTGGCTGCCCATCGGCTATCCCTGGCACCTGCTCGATGCAAACGAGTACATGCTCGAACACCACCTGGAATCAAAGATCGAAGGCGAGGTCAGCCCAGCCGCGCAGCTGAACGGCCGCGTCTACGTGGCGCCCGGCGCGGTCGTGCGATCTGGCGTCGTCATCGACGGGCCCGTCTACATCGGCCCCGGCGCGACCGTCGGACCCAACGCCTGGATTCGCCCCGGCACCACCATCGGCGATCACTGCAAAGTGGGTCACGCCGTCGAAATTAAGAACTCCATTCTCTTCGACGGCGCCGCCGTGCCCCACCTGAGCTACGTGGGCGACAGTGTCGTCGGCGAGAAGACTAACCTCGGCGCCGGCACGATCACCGCCAACTTCCGTCACGACGCCGGCACGATCCCGTCCACCGTCAAAGGCGAACGCGTCGATACCGGCCGGATCAAGTTCGGCGCCATCTTCGGCGACCACGTCCACACCGGCATCAACACCGCCATCTACCCCGGCCGCAAATTCTGGCCCGACACCTTCTCCTACCCCGGCGAAGTCATCCGCAAAGACGTCACGGAGATCAAACGCACGCCGCAGAAGTAAACGCGGGAACGCCACATCTGACCACCACGCTTAGACTACGACGATGATCCTACCCGCGAAGCCGGAATCAACACGGTCCTTTTGGTGCGTGCGCATTGGTGGTCGATCCCGATTAACGCTTACGCGATCGACACAGGTGCCGTCATTCTGAACGAAGTGAAGAATCTCTCATTCCTGAAAACCCTGACAAATAGAGATTCTTCACTTCGTTCAGAATGACGGCATGCGCAGGCTTCGGGGAGCACGGTGCATTCGTCTTACTATGGCCCGCGGCGATGAACCCTCCGCACGCGGCGACGCCAAGTTGGCCAGGACGGTAGTTGCGCCAAACCTCTGCAACTGATGTACAGGAAGGCGGCGACGCCAAGTCGCCGTAATGGCCTGAAAGGCCTACATACTCACAGCCCCGGCTTGGCCGAAGCGACGCGAGGCCTAGCCGGGGTCCACATGTCTCCCGTTATTCATTCCCTGTAAGGGATGCACAATTGATTTCGGTCTGTTCAACCCTTTCAGGGTAGCGATCTCGGGGTACGCCTGAACCCAGGGTAGCTCCGCTGCGCTCCGCAACCCTGGGCTGTCGGTATTTTGGCCCTTCAGGCCAAACATTGTGAACGGGATCGCTCTGGGTATCTTGGCCCTTCAGGCCAAACGTTGTGAACGGGATCGCTCTGGGTATCCTGGCCCTTCAGGCCAAACATTGTGAACGGGATCGCGCTGGATATCTTGGCCCTTCAGGCCAAACGTTGCGAGCGGAGTCGCTCTGGGTATCGTGGCCCTTCAGGCCAAACGTTGCGAACAGGGTCGCTCTGGGTTTCCTGGCTCTTCGGGCCAAACGTTGCGAACAGGGTCGCTCTGGGTTTCCTGGCTCTTCGGGCCAAGTGAGGCGCGGGTCGGGTAGGTCCCGGCAGTTTGGTCGGGGCATCCAGGTTTGAGATTCGGCCATCGTAATGTATGCTCGACCCTGCGGTCTTCGTGATGGGTTCATGCAAGGCATCAGGGGAAGTGCCAGGTAGGGGCACGTCCTCATAGGTATGTTTTCCCACCCTCATCCCTAGAGGAGGCGACGATGGGCTACGATTGCACCTTACACGTAGTGGACGAGAAAGCGATTCGAGAACGCTTCGTGCCGAAGCTGCTGGGACGGTCCAAAGCGCATTCGCCTTTCGATGAGCGGGACGACGCTGGCGACCTGTGGGAAGAAGTACGCACCGCTCTATCGAAAGGTATCGACGGCGAGGGCGATTCGATCGGCCCGGATGACCAAGCCAGTCTGGTTACGCAGTTGGCCGTCGTGTACGCGGCGGCCGAGCATCCGTCCCACTACGAACGGGGAGTCTGCCTGTCGTTATGGGAGGAGCTTCCCGACGGTCTTGCGGCGAAGGTGCCCAAGAAGCACCTGGGCGATCCCGAAGACTTGTTCACAGAGGTCATCGCCGAGTACCCAGACCTGAAGGGGGCCTTCCCACAAGGGATACGGTCCAACTGGTGCACGGGATTCTATGTGCCCTCCGAAAAAGTGCCCGAGTTGCTGAAATGGGTGGAGCGTCGCGTCAAGCGCTACCCAAAGCCCGACCAGCGTTTGTTTCGAGGGCTGCTCCTGATTCTCAAGCATGCCGCGGACAACGGGCTCGCCTACTGGGAAGGCACCGACCTTCCGGTAGCGGATGCGATTCCCGTCGCGCCGGCGACACCGCGCCGCACGGACCTCGAAGACATCGAGGCGCCCGAAAACATCCACCTCGACTATATCGGTGGCGACGGTCACTTGCTGGCATTTTCCCACAGCATTGGCTTCCCGCAGGATTGCCGCACGGCGATCATGGATTTCTCCACTTGGCCTCCCACGCATACCATCATCCCCGAATACGCGCTCAGCGCGGATCGATCGCCGGATGGCCAGTGGGTCACCGTTTCGATGACCTCGGAGCAGGCCTACGTATACCAGGCGCGGGTCGGGCCAATCCCCGGCGAACGCAAGCTTCTGGTGCCCGCGGACAAATCGATCGAAAAGGTCCGACACGCCGGTTTCGTCGGCGATCGGGTGGTCGCCGTAACGAGTAAAGAAGGCTGGGATCCCGCCGACAAAGAATATGTTCCTCCCGTCCCACTCATTGACGAGGGTGGCCGACTGGTGCGAATCGAGGGGCTTCCCGCCAAGCCCGAACGGCCCGACGCGTATGGATTCGGAAGGCTCGGTGACGGCACCGGCATCTTCTTCTGGAATGGCGACGGGTATGAACTCCGCGGCGATACATTCGAGCGGACGTTTCCCATCGAGGCCAACACATTTGCCTCCGAGTTCCTGACGATTCCTCTTGAATCGGACGGGTTCTTCTATACCTCCTCCCGCGGCTTATACAGCGTCTTTCGGGGGCTGGAACGCGCGCGTCACCTCAAACACCTGGACAACATCATGTACATCTCGCCCGGTCCGGAAGGCAGCATCCTGCTCAAAGAGGGTGATAACAAACGCGGAGATTTGGGCAAACTGTATTTTCCGGAAGAGAACACGTACATCTGCATCACGCCCGAATTGTTTGAGGATGAGGACCCGGACAACATTCGCACGCTGCATTGGATTGAATCGTGCGGCCGGCTCGTCGCAGCAACAACGGCCCGGTTCTGGGCGGTCCCCATCGAGTCAGTGTTGTCGCTTCCGCGTCACGATGCGCGGACCGGCAAGAAACTGCGGGAAGGCGTCACGCCCAAGAAATCCAAGTCCGCGTTCACGCCCGAACCAACCGGCCAGAAACCCGAGATTCGGGTCGTGACGCTTCCGCACCACGACTTCGACTTCATAACCCCGATGAGCAGGCACGGCAGCACGCTCTACTTCAGCGCCGAAGGCGACGACGAGGCGTGCATGTTAACCGTGGATGCGAGCGGAGACACCTTGAGTTTCGAGAAGATCGATACCTCCATAAAAGATCTGGCGCAGTCGCGCAGCGGACGCTGCGTGGCGGCAATTTCCGGCGACGAACGCAGCGGCACCCCGCCCGTGTATGTCGGAGAAACGGTGGCCGGACCGTGGAAGGTGTTGCCGCCGACCGACGATCCGAATGCACGAACGGTGGGCATCGGGCTTGTGAACGACCGCCCGGCGGTTTGTATCTCTCCGCCGCCGCCCGATTCAACGAATCCCGCCGACCGACTGTGGCATCTGATGCTGGAGGACAACGGTAAACTGAACGTGGTCGAGGAACTCGAGGCGCAAGACCGCCGTCTTCGATTTGCCGTAATCCAACTGGGAGACGGCAGCGACGTGGTCCTATGGGGCGACGTGGGATACGAACTGCGGAATGGGCGATTCGAAAAGACCTTTGTGTTTGATTTGCCGGATGGCCTGTCCGAAGATCCGGCGGCCCTTGGCCCGGACAGCCTAATCTATGCGAGCCGGGAAAAGAACCGGCCCGTCTTCTATCGCGTCCGCCGGAATGAGCAAGCCGAACGGTGCGCGCTCAAGCTGAAAGACGACATCATGTCCATCTCGCCCGGGCCGGGTGTGTCCGTGTTCGTTGCGGACATGTACCAGGGGACCGACAAACTTGGCATTCTGTACTTCCCTGACGACGAGACCTACCTCCGCATTCCGTACGACTTCTTCGAAGGTAAGATCAGCGGATCGGTAAACAACTTCTGGTGGGACGAGCCAACGGATCGGATGGTGGTATACACCAACGGGCAGCAGGTGCTGACAGCCGCCATGGACCACGTGCTGAATCTGCCGCGGTTCAACGCCAAAACGAACCGTCCGTTGAAGAAGTAGCGAAGAGCGAGTCAGACAAGCACGGAGAAACAGAAGATTCCATGCCATCGAATGCGCAGTTCGATTTGGAGTACTGGTGCAAGCAATTTCCCGCGTCGGGGATCGGCGAGGACCGGCATCCCACGATCGACAAGTACTACCGCGGCCGGATTGCGAGTCCGCGCTCCATGGCGTTGAACGCGCACATCCGCAATGAGCTGTGGCCGGAGTTGGACCCCGCGAAAGGGGTGCCGACCGACCTGTTCGTGTGGGCGTTCGGCGAAGGCGAGAATCCGGCGGGCACCCGGATCGGCGGAATGCCCTACCTGCCCCGCGCCATCGACTGGCCCACGACGGACGACGGCAAGCCGAAGGAGTTTATCGCGCAGTTCAATCTCGCGGATTCGATGGACATCCTGCCCAAATTGCCCGGCGATTTGCTGCTCATATTCTGCGATACGGTCGGGTACCAGTCCCGACCACGAGTGCGTCGAAAGGAGTCATGGAGGCATCCACTCCAGAAGATACGTTCGGTGATGCGGAAAAACGAGCCACCAGAACCTGAGCCGACCCAGTATTACCTGAAGGATCACTACGCGTTCGTGTGGGTTGATACAGCACAACACGGTCCGGAGGACATCCGTGCGCGAGAGGAAGGCCCGGACCTGCCTTTTTACCTTCGGCCCCTGCACGGACAGATTGTGCGAAGTTCGGATCATCAAAATCTATATGAGGCCTATTGCGAAGAAAAGAAGGCGTTTGCGAAAAAGGCCAAGCAGGAGTATGAAAAGACCCGCGATCCCAATGAGAAAACTGAATTGCCCGGATTTCTAAAGCCGATCCTCGATCAACTTGACCACGAGAAGAATGTCACCTTTTTGGACTCCGATGCGTGGAAAGCAAAGGCTGCCAGTCCCGCCGCACCCTGGGATGTACACTACAGTCCCCCCGCCGTTTTGGACGGCACCAAGCTAGGCGGTGTGCCCGTGTGGGAGCAGGGCCAATCCTTCACGGAGTGGGGCAAGCAATGGGGTCAACCCGGCGGACCGCACTTCATCGGACAACTCCGATCCGACTTCGCTGAATTAGAGAAACCGCACCCTTACGTGGGCCGAGCGGATCCTTACGCCTCCGCCTGGGACGAACGCTACTATCAACTCATGATCGCGGACGCCGGCGCCCTCTATCTGTTCTGGGACGGGGAAAAAGTCCTGTTTGAGATCCAAGGCGGGTAAGCGGCTCCAATGCGATGTTTACGGATCTGCTATGTTTGTTAGGAGAAATCGTGAGGGCTTTTCAAATGGGCGAAACGTTTGAGGCAACATACGACGGCAAGGTTCTACACCCGGAATCGCCGCTGGTATCGAAGCCGAACACGCGGGTCCGTATTACGGTTGAGTCCGTGGAACGCTCCGGCGGTGACGAGAATAGAGGATCCTTCCTGCGTACTGCGCGATCCCTTAACCTTGAGGGACCCCGCGATTGGGCGGAGAACCTGGACGCATACCTCTACGGGGATACTCATGACTCCAAATGAGCGGCGAAGTTTTTCTTGATTTGTCTTCTCTAGACGCCCATTTCCGTCAAGCTGGATTTCAGACTCTTTTTACCCAGACTTCCGACTCGTCCAGTCCCGCATTCGGAAATGCGAAATGCTGCCACAAAAGGCCTTCCTCCGGCCCACTCAAACGCGGCACCCAGAGATTGGAACTCTGTTGTCGGCGAGTAGGAATTGCGCAAACCCAGCGCCGAAACGCTGGCCGCGACTTCCCACGCAGCCAGTCCTCCTGCATACACGTTCCCAACCCCCGACTCCAACCTAATACCAGCGCAACACCATGGCCGCCTCTATCTGAAGGGACGCGTCGGCTTACCGCGGTCCGGCGAATAATCCGTCAGATTCTCATGGCGGCAAGAAGTTCGTTCAACGAGACGCTGGCGATGGCGGTAGCTTCGTCGCTCATCGCGTAGGGCAGAATGAGTTCGCCCCCGTGCAGCATTGAGCCGCAACTATAGACGACGTTAGGAACATACCCGTCCCGTTCGTCGCCAGCGGGACAAAGGAGCGGCTCGCGAAGACGCCCGATGACCTTGTTGGGATCGTCGAGATCCAGCAAGGCAGCACCGATGCAGTACTTGCGCATAGGTCCCACGCCATGGGTAATGACCAACCAGCCGGCGTCTGTCTCGATGGGCGAGCCGCAATTCCCTACCTTCACGGACTCCCAGGCCTCTTCCGGACGAAGAACGATCTGCGGGTTGCTCCAGAAGTGGGGGTTGTCCGAGAACATAAGGAAGAGGTTCTCGTCGTCCTGACGGGAGAGCATCGCGTAGAGACCGTTGATGCGTCTCGGGAAGAGCGCCATGCCTTTGTTCTGTACGGCGTCGCCGTTCAGCGTCAGCACGCGGAAATGGAGAAAATCCTGAGTTTCGATGAGTTGCGGAAGGATAGCGCGCCCGTTGTAAGCGGTGTAGGTCGCGTAGTATGTGATAGCCCCGTCGTCATCAATGAAGCGGACGAAGCGGGCGTCCTCAATGCCATTGCTCTCATTGGCAGAGACGGGAAAAATAATGCGCTCGCTCAGCGCCAGGTTGGACGAGAATTGCAATTCATAATTGGAATCCGCCAACCATTGCATGCACTCGAGCGTGCGTTGCAGATCGAACGTGCTGGTCAATGTGTCATGCCGGATCTGTGCGACGCTATTGACCAACTCGTTGCGGGTAAACTCGTCCGCGAGGGGTCCTGTCACCGCCGACGTGCAGTCATTGTCAAAGCCCATTTCGTGCAGCTTGACGATGAAGTCCTTCTTCCGGT
>CAZWDH010000107.1:1071-20505 GCA_964632865.1 uncultured Nitrospiraceae bacterium | reverse complement strand
CGATGGTGAACAGTCCGATGAAGCCGAAGGCGTACAGCATGGGCGCTTCGAAGGTGATCTCGCCCTTGTACAAAGTCGCTGTCCAGTTGAACACTTTGATGGCCGAAGGTACCGCCACCAGGAAGGTCAGGAACGAGAACACCATGCCGGCGTAGGTGGACTGGGTACTCACGAACATGTGGTGGCCCCAGACGAGGAACCCGACGATCGCGATGGCCAGGCTCGAAAAGGCGATGAATTCATAGCCGAAGATGCGCTTCCGCGAGAAGCAGGTGATAACTTCGCTGATGACGCCCATGCCCGGCAGAATCATGATGTACACGGCGGGGTGCGAGTAGAACCAGAACAGGTGCTGGAACAAGACGGGGTCGCCACCCAGGCTGGGATCGAAGATGCCCTTGCCCCAGATGCGTTCGACACCGACCAGCACGAGCGTGATAGCGATAACGGGCGTACCGAGGATCTGAATCAGGCTTGTCGCGTAATGGGCCCACACGAAGAGCGGAAGCCGGAACCAGGTCAATCCCGGCGCGCGCATCTTGTGAATGGTCACGATGAAGTTGAGTCCCGTGAGAATGGACGAGAACCCGGCGATGAACGCGGCGCTGACTGCGAGGAAGACTTCGGTCTTGGCGTAGGTGCTGCTGTAGGGCGTGTAGAAGGTCCAGCCGGTGTCCACGCCGCCCTTGACCAGCGCCCAGACCGCGAGCAACCCGCCGATGATGTAGAGGTACCAGCTCAAGAGGTTAATCTTCGGAAACGCGAGATCCTTCGCGCCGACCATGAGAGGAATCAGGAAGTTCCCCAAGACGGCCGGGATCGACGGGATCAGGAAGAAGAAGATCATGATGATCCCGTGAAGGGTAAACATCTTGTTGTAGGTATCGCCGTCAAAGAGGTCGCCCTTGGGGGTCAGCAACTCAAGGCGAATCATGGACGCAAAGAATCCGCCCACGGCGAAGAACACCGTGATGGAGATCAGATAGAGGATCGCGATCCGCTTATGGTCCGTCGTGAGCAGCCAGGAGGCCACGCTGTGCTTGACGTTTGCATAGTGGCGCTTCGGCATCAATGCGGATTCGGGACGGGCGGCTATAGTACTCATGATTGGCTACCACTCTCTTGGTCGTCCTTCATCGACTTGATGTAGTTAATCAAGGTGAAGATATCCTGCTCTTTAATCTGATTCTGGAAGGTGGGCATCAGCGGCGGGTAGCCGGCGACCAACTTCGCCTGGGGATTCAGGATGGACTCGCGAATGTAGTCCTCGTCGGCCAGCACGATTTCGCCGGTCTGAAGCTGCACTTCCTTGCCGAAGACGTCCTTCAAGGCTGGACCGCGGGGACTGTTCCCCTCGTGACACGTCACGCAGCCAAGCTTCGTGAAGAGCTGCTCTCCGGCCGATGCTGCGGGGACCGCGGTAAACTCGCCGGCAAGCCAGCGTTGGTAGTCTTCCGGCTCCATCACGACAACCTGGCCAACCATACGCGAGTGATCGGTGCCGCAGTATTCGGCGCAAAACAGGTGGTAGGTTCCGGTCTTGGTCGGTTCAAACCACAGGTTGCTGTACCGGCCGGGCAACACGTCACGCTTGACCCGGAAGGCCGGGACGAAGAAGCTGTGAATCACGTCTTCCGACGTCATGGTTAGTTTCACGGGCACGCCAACGGGAACGTGCAATTCGTTGATCTCCCGCTTGCCGTTGGGATGCTGAATCTTCCACATCCACTGTTTGCCGGTGACCAACACTTCCATGGCGTCGTCGGGAATTCGGGAGTATTGAAAGAACACGACGGTCGCCCAGAAGAACATGGCGATGGCCATGATCGTCGGGATGATAGTCCACGTGAGTTCGAGGGCCGTTCCCCCGTGGGGATCGCCGATCGTGCGGTTGACCTTGGTGCCCTTCCGGTACCGTATGGCGAGGAACATGAGAACCAAGCACACGGCAAAGAAGAAGAAAACACTGAGGCCGGTGAGTACATACAGGACCAAGTCAATCTGCGGAGCGATTGTCGAGGCCTGCTCTGGCGCTATCTGTACGTTTGGCATAAAGCTTTACAACACTTTGCTGTTCGTCACCCAAATCACGTCGTTCAAATCTATCTCAACACGCCGGCCCGCCACTCGGACGGTTGACGGAATCTCTATCGGGTGGGCGCTGGCGCTCCCAAGCCTGCGTCTCGCGCTTGGCGTCTGCGTTTGCGTCGCTCTTGCAGTGCCAGTCCTCCCACCAGGGCCGCAATAGCCAACACCGTGACGGCACCCGCGAGACGTAGCGTCCGCATGATGACGAGGCCGTAGGCGCCTGTCGTGGGATCGTAGTGATAACAAAGGAGCAGCAGTTCATCGGCCAAGGTGCCGATGCGCTCCTGGGCCGCCTCGATCAATCCAAACCGGAGATCCCGCTGGGGATACTCGATTCCGTAGAAGTACCGCGAAACCTTGCCTTCCGGAGTCAGCACCATGATTCCGCTGCCGTGGGCAAACTCGTCGATGCTGGGCATGTATTGGTAGCGAAAGCCCACCGCGTTCGCGATGGCGTCTATGTTCTCCTGGGTGCCAGTCAGGAAGTGCCAACCATCCCCCGCTTCCGGGACCCGGTAGGCTTCCATCATGTTCTTCTTCTTCATGGCGGCCAGTTCAGCGTTCTCGTCGGGGTCAAAGCTCACCGTGATAACCTGATACTCGTCGCCAATCGTGAATTCGAGTTCGTTGAAAGCCGCCAGCATCCCCTGCAGCACTTCGCCGCACAGCATGGGGCACTCGTAATATACGAGCGCGAGCACGGCCGGTTTGCCATCCATCAAATCGCCAAGCTGGACCGCCTTCCCTTCTTCATCATTAAAGGTGAGGTCCAACGGCACCTGGCTGTCGAGTTTCTGATCGATGCCCACTTCCGGGGGCGGCGGCGCGTTCAGCACCTGTGCCTGAACGTCAGAAAGCAGCACGCCGAAGCAGCAGGCCAGCGCCGCTATCCAACGGAAAACGTTGCTATGTTGCGCGGATATCTTCATTGTTGCGCCGTTTCGTCTGGTGTCGGCTGTTGCGCTACCGGCTGCCCGCTGGCGGGCGCGGCGGCGGGAAGCGGTTGCGATACGTGATTCTCCTCGCCGTGCGGCAGCCCGCGTTCCGCGACGATATCGAGCGCCGTGTCCACCGGAATACGGGCGATGCCTTCGGACTTGTCCACCCAGCCGTATGTGTTGCGCGCCGTATCCATCTTCTCGTTGTACTCTTTCAGGTCCAGCGGCGGATCCGCCTGCAACCGGGGCGTCGGAGGCAACATGCGTTCGCTGGCAAAGGGCGACGGCGTCGGCGTGACCTTGTCCGGCAGCGCGCGCATGTAAACGAAAAAGCCGAACACGAAGATCGCCGAGAGCACGGTCACAATGGCGAGTCCGGTAAGAGACCAGAACACGAGCGACCCCGGAACATCCCGGGTTTCATAGCCGGGATCGCCGTCGGTGTGTTTATGCTCGTCATGCATGTTCGAGTGCCTCCTGATGGCCGTGTTGGACCGTCTTGGAAAGGGCGGCCTCCATTCGCTGATCGTTTAGCGGAAGCAACGGGTATTTCCTGAGTTGAGCGGCGAAAAAGTAAACCCAGATGCCGCCCATGGCCACTTGGGCCGCGATGTCGAGGAAATGCAGGCCCACCTCTTTCGGGTGGAACGCCGGCGTGATGATCCAATACACATCAACGAAGCGCATGGCGAAGATCCAGAAGGCCATGATTACCAGGCCCCGGGTCCGCTTCACGCGACGCTGCATGAGAATGAACATGGGCAGTGCGAAATGGAACAGGATCAGTATTACCGCGATGAGATTCAGCCCCGGACTCTGGCGATTCAAATACCAGGGAATCTCCTCCGGCAGATTTCCCGACCAGGTAATCAGGAACTGCGAGAAGGACATGTACGACCAGAGCACGACGAATCCGCACATCAGACTGCCGAGATGATGAAAATAGTCCGTGGACATCACCTTCGAGTGCGGTTCATCCTTCGCGACCTTGGAAAGGATGAGCGTCGAAAATGCCAGACATGCCAGCCCATTGCCCACGATGAACAGGGGCGCGTATATCGTGCTGAACCATTCAGGCTCGAGCGACATTCCCCAGTCGGTCATGGCGAAGGTCATGGTTATGACGTATAGGACAAGACCGGGACCGCTGACCCAGCGCATTTTCAGACACAGTCGCTGGTCGCCGCTCTGATCGAGTTTTCGCGAGTAGTTGGTCAACACGAACATGAGCCCGAGCCAGATGGCGTAGTAGACAAAGGCGCGCACGGTGAAAAACGGCGTGTTCAGGTATTGCAGTTTCTCGTGCACGATCTCGCTGTCCGCCAGGCGGCCGCCGGGCATCCACGGGAAGAGCGAAGGCCCCGCCAGGAAGAGTATGGGAAGCAGCAAGAGCGCCGTAACGGGCAAGGTGCGCGCCCCGGCTTCCAGCATGCGCTGGATCATGTAGCCCCAACGACCCTGGACCATGTGATGGAGCATAAGGGCAGACAAGCAGCCCAGACCAAGTCCGTTCCAGAAGATGAAGGCGTACAGGTACGACTCGAAGAACTGCGCCTTCCCGGAGATGAATGCGCCGATCACGCAGACGATAGCACCCGCGATTCCTACGATGAGGGCGCGACTCTGCAATTGGGCCAATTTCGGATTGTCGATCTTAGTCTGCTGCATGGCTCGCTTCATTCGTTGCGGTTGGTTCCGGCTGCGGGTTCGTCAATTCGTCCCGCACCGCGGGTGGAAGTTCGTCTATTTGCGCATGTTGGCTGAGCTGCAATACGCGGATGTATGCCGTAATGGCCCATCGATCTTCCGGTTCGATGCGCGACGCGTAGCTGTACATCACGCCGAATCCGTTGGTGATCACGTCGAAGAAGTATCCCGGGGGCGATTCCTGCAGCCGGGGTATGTGGTAGTTGCCCGCCTGCTTCATTTCCCGCTGCACGATCATGCCGTTTCCGTCGCCGATGGGACTGTGGCACGGTGCGCAGAAGATTGCGTAGCGCTCTTTGCCCCGTTCCAGGACCTCGCGCGTTACCTCAAACGGGAAGACGCTGGCGTATTCGCCGTTGATCTTTCCCGTATACATGAAGTCGCCGATATTGGCCGACGCGCCGTAGGGCACGACGTTTTCCGGCAAAGACAGTGCGGTCCTCCCGTCTTCCATAAATGGCGCGAACGCTTCCTTCTCCAACGGTTTGATGCGGCCGCGGTCCCACATGCCCTGGTGACACCCGGACGCAGCGACTGCCGCGATTACGGCGATACACGCAACGAATGCGCGAACCGAACGGGGGCGTTTGGGGCGCTGGAACAATGCCTCTGATAATCTGTTCGTCATCACTGCTCTACCACCGAGACCGCTTTCGCGCCCAGCCCTTCCAGGAACACGCGGGTCTCGCCTTCGTCGTACTTGTCGTCATTCGCTTCGATACACAAGAAGAACGCATCGCGCGATGCCAGGTCGAACCGGGGCGCGTTGAACATGGGGTGATACGGCATCGGCAGACCGTTCATGGCAAACATGCCGAAAACCGCCGCAAACGCGGCAAACAATATCCCCATCTCGAACGTGATTGGAATGAACATGGGCCAACTCATCAGGGGCCGTCCACCGATCAGGTACGGGTAATGCAGCACCATGCCGATGTACTGCATGACGAATCCCGACACTGCGCCAGTCAAACCGCCCGCCAGGACCAGCGGCGCGACCATGTTCTTCTTGAAACCGACGGCTTCGTCCAGCCCGTGAATCGGGAACGGCGTGTAGGCCTCGAACTGCCGGTATCCTTCATTGTAGGTCCGCTGCGCGGCCGACAAGATGACGTCGGGGTCGTCGAATTCAGCGACCAGGCCGTACACCTTCGGGCCGTCGGACTCTGTATCGTGTTCAGCGTGCATCCCTTAGTGGTCCTCGACTTGCTTATGGGATTCCCGTTGCTTTTGCTGATGCAACAGGGCTTTCAATTCGAATACGGAAATCATGGGCAGGAACCGCACGAACAACAGGAACAGGAACAGGAACAACCCGATCGTGCCCAGGTAAGTCGCCCAATCCCAGAACGTTCCATGGTAATTACCCCAGGACGAGGGCAGGAAGTCGCGGGCCAGACTGGTCACGACGATGACGTAGCGTTCGAGCCACATGCCCACACTGACGACCATGCAGATGGCGAACAGGATATACAGGTTGTAACGCACCCGCTTGAACCAGAGGAACTGCGGGACCAGGCCGTTGCAGAAGATAAGCGCCCAGTAGGACCAGGCATAGTGGCTCGCGCCGCCGGTGACGCCCATGCGGTTGGTAAACATCATGTATTTCTCGTAGATGTTGCCGCTGTACCAGGCGTAGAAGGCTTCCGACGCGTAGCCGTACAATACGATCAGCCCAGTGACCAGCATGACCTTCGCCATGTTGTCGATGTGCTTCATCGTGATGAGGTCTTCAATGTGGTAGAGCTTGCGCACGGGAATCGCGAGGGTCAGCACCATCGCAAATCCGGCGTACACGGCGCCCGCCACAAAGTACGGCGGGAAGATCGTCGTATGCCACCCCGGGATGATGCCCACGGCGAAGTCGAAACTCACGACGCTGTGTACCGACACCACGAGGGGCGTCGAGATGCCCGCGAGCAGTAGATAGGCCATTTCATAACGTGCCCAGTGGCGGGCCGAGCCGCGCCACCCGAGGGCGCCCATACCAAAGGCGATCTTGGCGAAGCGGTTCTTGGCGCGGTCGCGCAGCCCCGCCAGGTCGGGCACAAGGCCGACGTACCAGAAGAGCGCGGACACGGTGCCGTACGTGGAGATGGCGAACACGTCCCACACGAGCGGGCTGCGGAACTGCGGCCACAGCGCCATCGTATTCGGATACGGCAGGATGAAGTAGAACAGCCACGGGCGGCCCATGTGGAGCAGCGGGAACAAACCCGCGCAGGCCACGGCGAACAGCGTCATGGCCTCGGCGAACCGGTTGATGGAGGTCCGCCAATCCTGCATGAGCAGGAGGAGAATGGCCGAAATCAGGGTTCCGGCGTGACCGATACCGATCCACCAGACGAAGTTGATGATGGCCCAGCCCCAGGCGACGGGAATCTGGATGCCCCAGATTCCAACGCCTTTGGCAAACAGATAGCCCACCGCGTTGAGGAGGAGCAGGAGCAACAGGGACGCGATCCCCATCGTGACGAACCACGATTTGGGGTGCGGCTTCCGATCGACGATGTCGTTGACCTTATCGGTCAACGTACCGTAGTCGTGTCCCGGCTCCAATAAGGGCGGCTGGGGATCAATGTCCGTGAGTTTGTTCTGTACCACTGCCATGTGTCGTAGGCGCCTCAAGCTCGGGGTTCGGGTTACGGAGTTTTGCCAAATAGGTCGTCCGGGGACGGGTATTCAGGTCGGCGAGCAAGCCATAGTTGCGGGGGCTCGCCTTCCATTTCGATACGGTGCTTTCCGGATCGCTGATATCGCCAAAGACGATCGCGCCGGCGGGACAGGCTGCCTGGCACGCGGTAACGATCTCGCCGTCGCGCACCTTGCGTCCTTCCTTCTTGGCCTCGATACGGGCCAGATTGATGCGCTGCACGCAGTAGGTGCATTTCTCCATAACGCCGCGGGTGCGGACGGTTACGTCGGGGTTGTACGCCATCTGCCGCACCGGAGTGCTGCGGTCCGAGTATTCCAGGA
The DNA here is from genome assembly GCA_964632865.1 of uncultured Nitrospiraceae bacterium. GTDB lineage: Bacteria > Hydrogenedentota > Hydrogenedentia > Hydrogenedentales > SLHB01 > JAHDWY01. Next base: position 12,796 of record CAZWDH010000107.1, on the reverse strand, counting down.
AGTTGAAACGGCGCACTTTGTACGGACAGTTGTTCGAGCAATACCGGGTCCCGACGCAACGGTTGTACACCATGTCGTTGAGACCTTCCGCGCTGTGAACGGTTGCAGCGACGGGGCAGACCACTTCACAGGGGGCATTCTCGCACTGCATGCACGGCACAGGCTGATGAACCACTTCGGGATCGCCCGCGGGATCGCCTTTGTAATACCGGTCGACGCGAATCCAGTGCATCTCGCGTTGGGCGATGACCTGGTCCCGGCCCACGACCGGGATATTGTTCTCCGCCTGACACGCGACGGTACACACGCCACATCCGGTGCACGTGTTGAGGTCGATGGCCATTCCCCACTTGTATCCGTCGTACTCGTGTTCGGGGAACAGGGTCATGTCCTCGGCGGGGACATGGCTCATGTGCTGGGCAAACTCGGGGTGTTCCTCAAACTCGTGAAGCGTGCCGACGCGCGCCAGGGGGCGGCCTTCCTGCGTCAGCACTTGATGCAACTCCGTACGCGCCAGTTGGGCGCCCGTGCTGATCCGCCGTAGGGATGCGCCGCCGGCGAAGAGCATTGCGTCGCTGGATCGCAGGAGATAGGCGTTGAATCCGGCGCCATTGCCAACCTTGCCGGCGCGGTCGCGACCATACCCCAGATGCAACGTCACGGTGTTGTCCGGATGACCGGGCTGCACCCAGATCTGCCCCTTCGCCGTCCGCTCGCCCACCGTGACCTCTACCACGTCGAAGACGTTTAGGCCCAGCTGTCGAGCGGTTTCAAAACTGACGATTACGGCGTTGTCCCACGTCAGCTTGGTGAGCGGTTTGGGCAATTCCTGCAACCAACCATTGTTGGCCCAGCGTCCATCCCCGATCGTGGGGTCCGGCCGGAAGACAACTTCCAACTCGCCTTCGCCGGAACTCGTCGCGGCCAGCGCGGTGGCATTTGCGCTGAGCGCTACGGACTTCGGCTGAAATGCGGTGTTTTCAATGAATCCTTTGCTTAACGCGGTGCGCCACGCCACATCAAAGCCTGTTTGCCCAAGCTGGCTTTGCCAATACTGGCGGACCATCTCATAGGCAGAGGCGGGCTGGCCGGAAAGTGCCGACACCACTTCTTGTGCGGTCTTTCCGCCGTACAGCGGGACGATGAGCGGCTGAACGATGCTGACGGTTCCATCGATGGAGCGGACGTCGTCCCAAGACTCCAGATAATGGGCCTGGGGGATGTGCCAATGGCACAGCACGCCGGTCTCATCTACATAGAGGCCGAGGTGGATACGATGACTTACCTTGTCCAGGGCGGCCGCGAAGTTGAGATCGGCCGGGGCGTTGTATACCGGGTTGCCGCCGAGGATAACCAGCGTGTGGACCTTGCCGGCTTCCATGTCGCGAACCAGTTCGCGCAAAGACTCGATCTGATTGACCGGCTCGGCTTCGACAGGGTCCGTGTAGACGACGGATTTGCCCACGTTGCCGAGGGCATCATTCATCGCGTGCGCCAATGCGTGGAGCGAGGCGGGTTGTCCGTCGCCCGGCACCACGACGCAGGCGCCCTGGTGCGCTTTGAGATCCGCGGCCACGGCGGCGACCCATTCCTGCAAGGACGCTTCGGGATCGTCGCCTGGGGCGGCAACGCCGATTCCGCGGGCGATGGCGCGGGCGATGATTTCGACCTGGCTCGGCGCCACATGCTTGACGTGGTCGGCCGAGGCGCCCGTCAACGTGGGGGTGCTTTCCAGGGCGTACAGACGATTCATGTTGGGGTGTGCCCCTTCCACGGACCGTCGCTTCGCAAAATCGTTTGCGTATCGGACACATCCCGGCGCACCACCAAGAAGGTCCGCATCGAGTGTCAAGATGACATCAGCCTTCGTGAGGTCGTACCGCGTTTCGACGTACTGACCGAAAGCCATCTGGGCGCCGGCGCGGGCCGAATCGCGATTCACTGGTTCGTACTGGTGCCAGCGCGCCGACGGCATGGCATCGAGAAGCGCACGAATGCCCGCCGCCAGGGACGGCGAACCCACGGTCTCCGTCAGAATGCGAAGCCCTTCGCCGCCACTGTCGCGAAGACCCTCGCCGATCTTTACGCCGGCGGAATCTTTCGGCCCATTCACCAGGACATCCATTTCGCTCGTGAAGATGTCCCACGTGGAGATCCGCCCCAGTTTGAGCGGTGTCGTCGACCGATCCGGATCGTACAGACTCAATACGGAAGCCTGCGCGAAAATGTCGGTTGCGCCGTTGGATGTGCTTGCGGGATGAAGGGGATTGCCTTCGATCTTCGTCGGACGGCCCGTGTGGCTTTCGGCCAGGAGACCGATGCCGTATCCGGAAAAGGGCATGGCCGTCGCGAAGTACATGGGCGCGCCAGGCACCATCTCCTTCGGCGGTTTCACGTAAGGGATGATGTGTTCGGTTGGCTGACGCGAGCACGCCGAGGTCAAACCAGCAAGCGCCAGCGACGCTCCCATGACCTTGAGGAACTTGCGGCGCTCCACGCCACTTTCCATCACCGACGCTTCCCGGGGAAACTCGCGGTAGAGGAAATCGCGAAACTCTTCCGTGTCCGCCAGTTGCTCCAGCCCCTGCCAGTACTCCGGACCGCTTCGTTCCTGCAAACGTTGCCGGATAGTGTCGAGGCTAACGAGTTCCCGTGTTTTTTCTTCCGTATTCACGATTGGATTTGCACCTGGCTTCACACTGCTCATCGGTGGCACACCGAACAGTTGGTCAACTGCTGTTTGTTGATGTCGTACTCTTCAACGAGGCGTTTGCCCATCTCGAGCTGGGATTCCTCTCCCGAAGGCCTCCAGTTCATGTTGAACACTTCTTCCTTGGGCCGGATGAACTTTTCCGGCGCCTTATGACATTCGAGACACCACTGCATGTGGAGCGTCTGTCCCTTGGACATGAGGGGCATTTGATCCACTTGCCCGTGACAGGTGACACAACCAATGCCCTTGTTCACGTGGATGCTGTGATTGAAGTACGCAAAGTCCGGCAGGTCGTTGACGCGGACCCACTCCAGCGGTTCGCCGGTCGCCCAGCTCTCGCGGACCGGCTCCAACATGGGGGCTTCCGTCCAGACCTGGGAGTGACATGTCATACAGGTTTCCGTGGGCGGTATGCCGGCGAACGCGTTGTCTTCGACGGACGTATGACAGAAACGGCAATCGATGCCGAGGCCCTCAACGTGGTGCTTGTGGCTGAACGGCACGGTCTGTTCGCGGGCCATCCCCACGCGCGTCACGAAGGGTGAACGGTAGAACGCCATCCCGGCTGCGCCGACGACCCCGAGAAGAAGGACCCCCCCAATGATGCTTGCGCGGGCAAGCGTGTTCATGCTGGACGGGAAAATCTGTGCCACCTGAATACCTCATACTACGCTCAGCGATCCGGCGCACGGCGGAGAGACAACACTTCTCCCCCAATCGCAGCGCGACAGAACTAGCTCGCACGTATTCTCTGGTATGTTCCCCGGCACCAGTACCGGGGTCAGCCTTGCCTATTAATCGACATAGTTCTCTTAGGAGCGGATAGCCACTCGCTTTTGGAATCTGTGCCGATTGTCCCTGAGTGCCATGATGAGAACCCGCTGTTTTCAGGTCACTCCGCGACGTCCTACCGAAGCGCGGTGAATGCCTGACACTCAAGGAGCCGCGAGTGTAATGACTCCAATGCCGGAAGTCAACAAGTTTTTTTCGCGATCTATTTCGCGATTCATCGGTAACTGTATCAGCGCCATGGACTCGTGAGCGGGAATATGAAACGCAGGTTGCTCAGAAAACTGGATTTAGCCGATATTTACACTGCTTCCAAATCCACTGGTTGCCCCCCTTCATCGGCATCGGAATTCGCCGAAATTCTCGCTCGACAGCAGGATTCGTTCTGCTCCGGCGCGCACGATTCGAGTGAACCGTACGTCTCGCCGGTGGGTCGTGGCGGAGAATCCTGTGCGCACTGCATTACGCGAGCCCCGTTTGCTGGATCGCTGAATTGCCAGTCTGCGTAAACGCGCGTCTGCAAACCCTGTACAACCCCCCGGCGAGCGCGTACAACGAATGCGTCATTGCCATCTGTGGAACGATGTTCTAGACTTTGAACGGGTACTGGCAGTCCGAGGTGATATCAATGCTGCTTTCAGATTTGGCGAAGCGGATCCGTTCGAAACGCGAGAAGCGGGGTCTGAAACAACAGGATATTGCCAACGCGCTGAACGTGAGTCCGCAGGCCGTCTCCAAATGGGAGCGCGGCGAGAACGCGCCGGATATCGCGGTGCTTGGGCCTTTGGCCAAGCTGCTGGATGTTTCGGTGGATTGGCTGCTGGGGACTCGCGAAGAAGGCGTCGACGTGTTCCAGGCGAGCGTGCTCGTCAGCAGTATCGCCGGCGCCTATGAGAAGTCGTTGCATATGCAGGCTCGGGATTTCGCCATCTGGGCGAATGGCCTGTTCTACCAGTTGACAGAGATTACGCTGCGGCACGACGGCATTCCCGTGAAGTACATGGGTGACCGGTATCTCGCCTTCTTTTCGGGCACGAGCCATCCGGAGCGCGCGCTGCAAACCGCCGCCGAGGGCCGTGTGCTGATCGGCGATGACCTCCGGATCGGTCTGAGCACGGGCGAGATTTATCTCGGGTCGGTTGGCCATCCGGATTACGCGCGGCCCGACATCATGGGGTCGACGGTGAATCTGGCGTTCCTGACCCTTGACTGGGCGGAGAAGAACGCGGAGAGCGGGTTGGCCGCGCCGAAGGCGATGGTCGACGGGCAGACGCTGGACGTTGATGTCGGGCGGCGGGCGAAAGTGAATTTCCTGGACATCGATCGGGCCGTGGAAGTTTGTGAATTGTGCATCACCGGTTCCCTGGCGAACCGCGAAAAATAAGGAATGGCAACGGACGGGCCGGCGCGATGCGTCCCGTACATCCAAGGAGGATTGAATACGATGAGTCCTGCGACACTCGAAAAACAGGCGGACTACAAGGTCGCCGACCTGGGTCTGGCCGATTGGGGCCGCAAAGAAATCGATATGGCCGAGAAGGAAATGCCCGGTCTCATGGCGATTCGCGAGCGCTACGCCGCCCAGCAGCCCTTGAAAGGCTACCGGGTCATGGGTTCGCTCCACATGACGATTCAGACGGCGGTCCTGATCGAAACCCTTGGCGCGTTGGGCGCTGACGTGCGCTGGGCAAGCTGCAACATTTACTCCACGCAGGATCATGCCGCGGCCGCGATTGCGAAGGCCGGGTACCCGGTGTTCGCCTGGAAGGGTGAGACCCTCGAAGAGTACTGGTGGTGCACGCTTCAGGCCTTGACGTGGCCGGACGGCAGTGGCCCGAACCTCATCGTCGACGACGGAGGGGATGCAACGCTGCTGATCCATCGCGGGTACGAGTTTGAGGAAGTGTTCTCGAAGACCGGGAAGCTTCCGGACGTCAGCACGGAAAACCAGGAAGTCGAGATCGTGGACCGGCTGTTGCACAGCGTCCACGCCGAGTTGCCGAACAAGTGGCACGAGTATGTGACGGACTGGATCGGCGTTTCGGAAGAGACCACGACGGGCGTGCACCGTCTGTATCACATGATGAAGGCCGGCACGCTCCTGACCCGCGCCATCAACGTGAACGACTCGGTGACGAAGTCCAAGTTCGACAATCTCTACGGCTGCCGCGAGTCGCTGGCCGACGGCATCAAACGCGCCACGGACGTGATGGTTGCGGGCAAGGTGGTCGTTGTCGCGGGTTATGGCGACGTGGGCAAGGGGTGCGCGGACGCCATGAAGGGTTTGGGCGCGCGCGTGCTCATCACGGAAATCGACCCCATCTGCGCGTTGCAGGCCTGCATGGAAGGCTATGAAGTGCTCCCCATGGAAGAGGCGGCCCCGAAGGGCGACATTTTCGTCACGACTACCGGGTGCTGCGACGTGATCCGCCGCGAGCATCTCCAGAACATGAAAGACGAGGCCATCGTGTGCAACATCGGCCATTTCGATTCCGAGATCGAAGTCGCATGGCTGGAGTCAGAAGTCGCCAAGGGCAACGTGACTGAACTGAACATTAAGCCGCAGGTGGACAAGTACATCTTCCCGAACGGCAATTCGGTGATACTGCTGGCGAAGGGCCGGTTGGTGAACCTCGGCTGTGCGACGGGCCACCCCTCCTTTGTCATGTCCAACTCCTTCGCGAACCAGACGCTCGCGCAGATCTCGCTGGCGACGGAAACCGAGAAGTACGAATCCGGCAAGGTCTACACGTTGCCAAAGGTCCTCGACGAAGAAGTCGCGCGGCTGCACCTGGAAAAACTCGGCGCGCGCCTCGAACGCCTGTCCGACAAGCAAGCAAACTATCTCGGCGTGCCGGTGGAAGGGCCGTACAAGCCGGACCACTACCGCTACTAATCGCAACAGACTAACGAGAGCCTATCGCCGCGTCCGGCGCCAACCGCCGGACGCGGCGTTTTTTTGCTTGTCCCCAGCCGCCAAGCGGCACGGCCATCACAGATTCCGGCCCCGAATTGGACCCCGGAGGCCACCTGCATACTCGAATCGGCAGTCCCCATGGCAAGGATTCGTTTCTCAGCAAACTGGGACCGACTAGGACTGCCGAGTGCCCTGGCCGCCGCCAGGGAGCGAGGATAGCGCCCGTAATCGACTGTAAGCGCTGCCCGGCCAACCCCGTTGCACATTTCAGACGACAATGATAATATTACTCAAGGACAACTGGAATATTCATCCATCGGAGTTCGGACGCCTGATGACAGTGCCAGGGAGGGGACCCCAGAAAATGCTTGCTATCCTCATTTATTTATTACACCGGAGTCTTCCAGTAATCAATTTCCTGCACTACGTTCAACGGAAAACGAAAGTTGCTTTTTAACTCACTGCATTTCGTGGCTTTTTTTGCGCTTGTCACCTTGGGCTATTATGTTGTTCCGCGGAAAGCAAAGCTACCACTTCTGCTAGCCAGCAGTTACTACTTCTACGCATGCTGGAATCCTCTTTATCTAATCCTAATTATGATATCTACATTAGTAGATTACATGGCAGCACTTTTCATGCATCGAGCGTCTCCGCTTCGAAAGCGTTTCTGGCTTTGCCTCAGTCTCGCAAGCAATCTAGGGCTGTTGTTCTCCTTCAAGTACTTCAATTTCTTCAACGGAGAGTTGGGGTCGCTGTTTGGATATTTGGGATATTCATACCCGGTTCCATTACTTAATGTTCTGTTGCCGGTTGGCATATCCTTTTACACTTTTCAGACCCTCTCTTATACAATTGACGTGTACTATGGACATATACCCCCAGAACGCAACATTGCGCGTTTTGCGCTTTTCGTGTCCTTTTTCCCGCAGCTGGTAGCAGGCCCTATTGAAAGAGCAAGGAACTTGCTGCCCCAATTTCATCAGGAGCACAGCTTTTCGTACCAAAGGGCGGTCACGGGTAGCCAGTACATATTATGGGGAATGTTCATGAAAGTTGTTGTCGCCGACCGCGCGGCAGTATACGTGGACACGGTCTTCAATAATGTGTACGTTCATGATTCTCCGTTGACGCTTCTGCTCGCCACGTACCTGTTCGCCTTTCAGATTTACTGTGACTTCTGCGGATACTCATATATAGCCATTGGTTGCGCACGGATACTTGGTTACGACCTGATGGACAACTTTCGTGTCCCCTATTTGGCGCAGTCGATAGGTGAGTTTTGGAAACGGTGGCACATTTCACTTTCTACATGGTTTCGTGACTACGTTTACATTCCCTTGGGCGGGAACCGTGTCTCCACGATCAAGTGGTACCGCAACATTCTAGCTGTTTTTGTCCTCAGTGGTCTCTGGCATGGAGCCAACTGGACATTTATAGTCTGGGGGACACTACATGGCTGTTATATGTTTGGTTCAGCACTTACTGCCCGCTGGAGATCGAAAGTGGTACTCTCGGTGAAACTCCAACGGTATCCCTTGCTGCTAAAGGCTTTACGTATATTGGTTACTTTCCACTTGGTTTGCTTTGGCTGGATATTCTTCCGGGCAAACAGTCTAACCGATGCACTTTTCGTCCTATCGTGCTTTGTGCGACCTTCTAACTTTAATCTCTATATCGGTGACGTTAGCCAGCTTGTGTACGCACTATTTGCCGTATGCATAGTTATTGTGTTTGATTCGGCACAGCGATACGGCACCCCAGACTCTGTATTCTCGCGTCGAGAAACTCCGGTTAGGTGGGCAGGCTATTGCCTTATTACTCTTGGCATTCTACTTTTGGGGGTGTTTGACGGGGGGCAGTTTATTTACTTTCAATTCTAGAATTCCCCCTTTTGCGGAATGGAAGCGGAGGTTTTTGGGGAAATTTAATAGCAGACACGGAGATATATAAGCTCTTTAGCGGAGTCGTTTTGTATGGACGCATTAAAATATATGAGCAGATTTCTAATTTTCTTTATAATTGTGTTTTTTTTGGACCGTGGGAGTGGCTATCTACTAGGCAAGATGCACGCGAATACCAGGGGAGGGGGGTTTGGAGGAAAGATCAACGCAATTCTTGCGCAACGGAACGAGATTGTAGTGTTCGGCTCATCCCGTGCCCAGCATCACTATGTAGCGAGCGTTATCGCGACCGGCACGGGAATGACTGTTTACAATGCGGGGCTCGACGCGCAGCATCTGCTTTGCCATTTCGCCGTTGAGAATCTCATGCTTGATGAATACACACCTAAAATTATAATCCTAGATCTAAACGCTACGGATATAGCAACAGCTTTTAACGAACAGGCTTTTGAAAGGTTGGCTGTGCTATTGCCGTACTATCGGCTCGAAAACCCTACGGTGAATGCATTGATTGAAAGGCGAAGTTCCACCGAAAAGATCAGACTCCTTTCGCGAAGCTATCCATACAATTCGCAGATACTTGGGTTGTTGAAATATAATTTCCTTGGCGATCGAATTCCGGCCAGTGAAAACAATGGATATGTGCCCTACCACGGCTCTGATCTCGAAGTAATCTTGAAGTCGGAAAGAAATCGGGCGACTCTGAACGGTCCGCCCTTTCAACTGAACGACGGGAGTGAACCAGTAGATGTTTTCCTTCTTGACGTGTTGAGGGGATTTGTAACCACAGCCCAATCCAAAGGAATCAAAGTCGTCTTGTGCTCTTCGCCGATCTGGCTGGGCGAAGGATCTGAGACTCTTTTTCTTCCCGAAAATATTCTGGAGACATATAAGGAAGTATCACTCCAGCTAAACGTACCATACATAGAGCTTACAAGTAACACTGTGAGTGCATTTGAAAATCCGAATCTGTATAAGGACCGAATCCATCTCAACGATGATGGCGCAAGGTTGTTTTCGTTCCTACTTAGTCAACGTTTGGAAGAATTGTAGCCGTCCGGTGAAACACAGGTCGTTCGGGTTCTGGGATCGCGATTCAGGAGTGGAGCGAGGCTTGCCAGTGGCCGGGGAGTAGTTCGCGGAGGTCAACGTCAGGTTCGGTGGCGATCCGTAGGAGGACGTTGTGGGCGAAATTAACGCCCCATACACGCGAAACGAATCCACACACCGCGGCGAACTAAGCGATCACGATTCATCAGCGGCGGGTTCTTCCGTTCGCTCCCTCAATTCTTCGCTGGTTTCTTGTTCTTGTTCGACGGCGCCTCGGCGTTGGAGCAGGAGGGTAAGGGTCCAGCAGAGGATGGCCCAGGCGAAGCCGCCGGACCAGCCGGCGAGCACGTCGGTCGGCCAGTGGACGCCGAGGTAGACGCGGCTCACGCCGACGGCCACGGTCAGCGCGATGGCGACTGCGATGAAGTACATCTTGAGGCCTCGGCCGGGGACGAGGCGGCTGAGCAGCGCGCCGAGGGTGAGGTAGGTTACGGCGGACATCATGGAATGGCCGCTGGGGAAACTCGAGGTGTAGACGTAGCTGCCGTGGGGCACGAGATCGGGTCGTGGCCGCTCGAAGATCTCTTTCAAGCCCATGCTAATCGCGAGGCCGCCCAAGACGGCGACGAGCACCAGGATCGCGGCGTTGCGTTTGCGCGCGATCGCCAACGCGCCGATCACCACGGCGGTCAATACCATCTGCAATCCGACGCCGCCGAGGGCCGTGAAATCGCGGCCCATCTCTTCGACCCAGTGCGGTCCGATGGGGTCCGCCGGATCCTGGGGGTTGCGCATCATGAGGACCAGCGCGCGGTCGATGTCCTGAGTGCTCCCCTCGATGACCTCGTCCGCGAGTTCCGCAAAGGCCCAGATGCCCGCGACCACCATCCCACAGAGAAGCAGCAGGAAGAATTCTTTGCGCACCAGCCAAACGCCGGATCGGATGGGCCGGGCCAGTGCCGCTCGCTTAATGGTGGGCATGGGTATCTTTCCGCGTTGGCGCCGGGATTGAAGCAGGGACATAAGGGACAAAAGGGACCTAAGGGACGGAAACGTACCTATTAAAAGGACAAGTCGAAGGGGGCGCCCTATTCCGGATCGGGGTCCGGGGCGGCCAGGTGGATTGGAAATCCCTGTTGTCGCGGAAATAAAGGCGGACGGGAACCAACTATTGCAGAAACTCGGTGGCGTACCTCGGCTGCCGAAGTAGACGTTGGTGCTATAATCCCTTGAGCGGCATATCTTCGTTGGAGTAGGTTTGGTCGCAAGGACACTGGAGTGGTCAGATGAACGGCGCAATTCGAAGCAAAGTGATCGAGCGATTGGACACGCTTCCAGAAGACCTGCAGCGGAAGGTCTTGGCATATGTACAGACGCTGCAATCCGAAGAGCGCCGGGGTGTTTCCGGGGAACTGTTGCTCATGTTTGCCGGGACGATTCCGCAAGACGATTTGTTACTGATGAAGCAAGCGATCGAGGACGGGTGCGAACAGGTCGACGAGAATGAATGGTAAATACCTGCTGGACACCAATATCGTCATCGCGCTGTTTGCGGGCGAAGAGGCGGTGAAAGAACGACTTGGGGGATCGGGGGAGTTTCTTGTCTCCAGCGTTGTACTTGGCGAGCTATACTATGGGGCGAACAAATCGCAGAGAGTGGCAGACAACACAGCACGAATCGACGAGTTTGCAGCGCGCAGCATCGTTGTGGGGTGCAACACGGACACCGCGAAGCGCTATGGCGAAGTGAAGGATCGTTTACGGCGGAAGGGCCACCCAATTCCTGAGAACGACATTTGGATCGCCGCTCAAGCGCTAGAAAATGAACTGACCCTTGTAGCTCGGGATGCGCATTTCGTTGAGGTCGACGGTCTGTCGCTGGAGACGTGGTAGCTGCACGTACTCGTGCAAGGAGTATGCGTGTTCACGAGATTCGTATGCATCTTCGTGTGGACGATGGCGTTCGTCTATGGGGGAATATTTCTCGTGGGTTTGGTCTCCGGTATCATCCTCGCCGAGAGCATCGACGCCAGCGGACATCCCAGCGAACAAACGCTCATGTGGAGTTCTACGGGTGGGTATTACGGTGCCCTGGTGTTCGGTCTACTTGGTCTGATTCTTGGAGTGCTCGGCCTCTTACCGGGCACACGGCGGCAGTCTGGCGATGCTACCGGCAACGCGAAAGATGCGCAGCGGGCATGAGCGAGAATAGTTGGGGTTGGTCCTGGTTCCGGTTCGTAGCGGAGTCGGCGGAGGCTAACGTAGGTCCGGTACCCGTGACGCCGCGTTCCACTCCGCACTACCGCGGGAAATTTGGGCCTCGTCGCGTTGATCGACGGCCATCGTGACGATATC
>CAZWDH010000107.1:0-1061 GCA_964632865.1 uncultured Nitrospiraceae bacterium | reverse complement strand
AGACAAGGTCTGGGCGAGCAACCACTCGATGATATCGGCGCGCCGGTAGACGCGGTCCCAGATTTCATGGCTCGACCCGGGAAGTTCTGTGGCGATGATATTCGCGCCGGCGTCGGCAAGATCCTCCGTGAACCGCCGCCAGTCCTCGGTGTTGGAAAGCTCGTCGTTGGCGTTGGCGAAGGTCCAGATGGGGACGGTCAGTAGTTTCGGAATGTCCACGTCGCGTCCCGCACCGGCGATGGGCAGGATCGCGGAAAGCTCTCCCTCGTGTTCGGCCGCGTAACGCCAGGTGCCCGAAGCGCCGTAGGAAATGCCGGTCATGGAAATCCGGTTCGGGTCGACGTTGTAGCGCGCGGTGACGTCGGCCAATACGGCCGCGTAGATGGCGTCGATTTCTTCGTAAGTGGCATTCCACGGCAATTGGGGCATGGCGACCAGGCAGGGAAACTGTTCGGGCCGGTCGCGCAGGTTCGGTGCGATGCCCACCGTCAGGTGCGCGAACCCGTCGTCTCCGGATTCGACGATTCCGTGCCAGAAAAGCACCAGCGGCCAAGCCTGATCGGGCGTATATTCGTCGGTGACATAGAGTTCGTAGCACCGCTGTCCTTCGCCCAGCGCTGCCGAATAATGATACATGCGCGGTTCGAACTCGCCCTCGACGCACTCATGGGGTTCGCAACCGCGTACGGCCGGGAGGGCGAGCGCGAGCAGCCCGTACAGGAACTGACTCAAGACCGGGTGCCGGCGCAGTATCGATTGGAGGTCGATCCCGGGTGCCTCTTCCCCCTTCGGCTCAACGTCGACAAACTCCTGGATTGGGTCCATTTGCAAAACCCCTGCGTTCGCCGGCCCGTTGAATGGGCGGACGATAGTCACCTGCCTGGATGTTCTGATAAAGAAAAGTGCAGCCTTCTTGCATAGGATAGCGCATCTTTCTCATTTTTGAAAGGAAATTAACCGGGCGGGTGATCGGTCGGCTGCTAATTACAGATTGGGTGCATTTGTTGTATGCCTTGCCACGAGTCAACATCCCCCTTGATCCCCCTTCAAAGGGGGAATTG
>CAZWDH010000106.1:0-20698 GCA_964632865.1 uncultured Nitrospiraceae bacterium | reverse complement strand
GACAACAGCGCCAACGGGATCTCCGCGACCGTCATACCAGCGGTCGTCAATCCGCTGGCGAAGCCGAACCCGTGCAGGAGTCCAAATGCGAATGCGACGACCCAGGGATGCCGAATCGTGAAGCTCGTTTCGCCCCGCCAGCGCCGCACCACTTCGGGTCCGAGGAACAGTATGCTGAGCGCGATGGCCGCGTTCAACGGCGGCATCGGAGCATGGGCATAGCCCAACGTCGCGATCGCCAGCGTAATGCTGTGCGCCACCGTAAAGGCCGTGATGGTTTTCAAAAGCATCCACCGGCTGTCAACAATCAGCAACAGGCCCAGGACAAAGAGAAGATGATCCACACCGAGAAGTATGTGATGAAAACCAAGCGTCGTATATTGCCACGCCGACTCTGTCCACGGCCGCGCGCCGCGTATCGTGACCTCGGCGATTACCGGCGGTACGAAGGCTGTGAATGTCGAACCATCCAGTCGCGCGACATGAACCACCACCTGGGACATGGTGGCCTGCAACCCCGGAAATCGAATGACACTGCCGTCGATGCTGTCGTGCTGCGGCTGAACGATCCCCCGAACCACGACCGCGTCGGAGAACGTCCATTGCGTCATTTCCTGCACGACTTCCCAATCGTCCGGAATCTGCACGCCGATGAGTTCCGCATAGCTCAGGCTGTAGGGCGTTCGCCACGTCAGTTCGTAGCGATTGTCCGGCAGCTCCTCGAGATCGAGCCGGCAAGGGAGCATCTCGTGCGCGAAGGCGCCGCATGCAGTGAAGGCGCACGCGAGGGCGGCGGTGTATGGACGCAATCGTTTCATGGCGCTGGCGTCGCGGTAACGGTATCCTCGACCGCCTCGGTTTCGGACGGCCGCTCCACCTGGACCGTATACTTCTCCCGCATGTCCGCGTACGCCTGCTCCTGGAGTTCCGTTCGCCGCGCATCCAGCCAGACAATCTTCGCGTAGGTATACACGTCCTCCAGTTCCGCCGCGCCGCCTTCCGCCCGTTCCGTGACGTAGACGAAATGGAGCCCCAACTGCGACTCGATAGGCCCATTCCATCGGCCGGGTTCCTGACGCGCGACGCGATCGGCAAATCGTTTCCCGTAGGCCTCCGCAATCTCGCGCATCGGGGTTAGCGGATTCTCATAGGGCAGGTCGGATGCATCACTCAGTGAATCAGGGGATTCCGCCGTTGCGGAATTCAGTTGCTCGCGAATCGCGGCGATCCGCTCGTTGGCTTCTTCGCTGGTCCGGTCTTGACTTACATACACCTGCCGGAAGGCAATGCGCGGGGGTGCGGGAAACTCCTCCGGCCGCTCCCGGACAAATTCCCTGAGCGTCTCGTCGCTCGGTTCGCTCAGCGCGCTCACGTCTTGCGAAATGAACTCGAGCTTGGCCCGCAACCGCGCACGGATGGCGTCATCGTCCTTGTCCAACCCCATCGAGAGAGCTTCCCGGTAATACACCTCGTTTCGGACCAGCACATCGATGATCTGCTCCTCCTCCATTTCCGTCGGAGGCCGGCCCCACTGTTGTTCAAATCCCCAATAAGCATGTTGGACCTGTTCAGCCGGGATGGTGATTTCGAATCGAGTTTCGGTACTGCGTTCGCCCCGCCATGCGTAGACGAGAAAAAGCACGGTCCCAACAAGGACGAAGTGGAGGAGCGGTTCCCGAAGCAGGTTCTTCATGAGTTGGTCCGGATGCGGATATCGCCTTGTGAACGGATCGGGGCGCCCGAGGGTACTGCGTCGGGCGCCCCGGATTATTGGGATTGTTACTTGTTCTCCACCGTCACGCCCGGCCAATCGTCGGTACGGAAGGGAGAGGCGGGAAGCCCCGCGCCGTTGTACAGGTTGCACAGGGGGTTGTCACCCCAACCGTAGCGGACCGCGACCGGGTTGGCCACGTCCGGCGACGACACGATGACCGCGTTGCCGTCAATCGTGGCGTCCGCCCAGTGGAAGACCTTGTCCTCGCCCGCGACGGCGAAGCCTTTCAGCGCATCACCATTCGCCATGAGCCCTTGATTCGCGTGATCGAACGTGATGCGGACCGCGTTGCCTTCGACCTTCATGGAACTCATGACAGGCCCCGACCAGATGGCGCCGTCCATATCGTAGGCCACATGCCAGGCGGACTGCGCCAGGCGCGAACCCACGTCCTGCTTGTTGCGCGGATGAATATCGTCGGCCTCGCCGATGTCGATGATAACGGCTTGCCCCGTGTTTTCGAGACCCAGCGTCATGCTCTGCGCCTCGCGCAGTTCCGCCCACGCGGAACTCGCATTCGCGTCCGGATTTCGCTTCATGAAGTTGGCAAGCTGAACAAAGAGGAAGGGAAACTCGCCTTGGCCCCAGTTCGCGCGCCAATCCTCGATCATCGCGGGGAACAGCGAGCGGTACTGATACGCGCGGCTCGCATTGGATTCGCCCTGGTACCAGATGGCGCCGCGAATACCGTAGGGGATCAACGGCTGGATCATGCCGTTGTACAACGAGGCCACCCGGTGCGGACTATCCGGCCCCATCGGCGCGCGCGGCTTGTCCCCGGGCTCGGGTTGATTGTTCGCCTTGGCTTCGTCGGCCTTCTTCTGCCACTCGGCAAGAGCCTTGTCGAAGTCCGCCTTCGTCTGCGGGTAATTCTTCACGATGTCCTCCCACCGATCGATGATGGGTTGGAAATCTGGATTCGATTGCAGCTTCGGCATGCTCGTCCACGCTTCCGCAGGCGTCCCTCCCCAGGAGGTGTTGATCAGGCCCACCGGCACCCCGAGCGTCTGATGCACGCGGCGTCCAAAGAAATAGCCGACGGCCGAGAATTCCGGAATTGATTCCGGCGAGCATACCGTCCAGGAACCCTCGCACTCGGACAACGGCTCCGCAGAGGTTTTGCGAGTTACAGAGAACAGGCGGATCTCCGGATAGTTTGCGTTCTTGATTTCTTCTTCGGGATTGTTCGAGTTGCTCACGGTCCACTGCATGTTGGACTGGCCCGAGCACACCCACACTTCGCCGACCAGTACATCCGCGATCACTTTCTCCGTCTTGCCGGCCTTCACCAAAATGTCGTAGGGGCCGCCCGCCTTGAGCGGACCCAGATCGGCTTTCCAGTTGCCTTGCTCATCAGAACGGGTTGTGACGGTCTGGCTCCCCAGCGTCACTTTCACTTTCGTGTTCGGGGCCGTCTTGCCCCAAATCGGCGCCGGCATGTCCTGCTGCAGGACCATATGATCGCCGATGACGGACGCCAGCGAAATCTCCGGCTGGACCCCGCCCATGCCGGTCGTGGCGCACCCGCAAGCCACGACGCACAACGCAATGATGAAATTCCTCATGTGACTCCCCTTTCGCAATGTTCTCAGACGAGAACCTGCATTAAGCCACGAACGCCCCGGGCGGTCAAGTTCATACCGGGCATCGACGGGCATAGTCTCGCCCGCCTGCGCGGACCGCACCGGCTTACCGAAGGGTAGTTATATCTTGCTTTTTTGGCGGATTTCCCTCGATAATGCGGTCAGGCTGTTTCACAAAACCACCGGCAGGAGCCCGACCAAGCCATGCGCGCCCCGACCGAAGCGGAATCCATCAAACTCGCCGAAGAGTCCCGGCAGAAGGACTGGAGCCATCCCAGTTTTCTGCGCGACCTCTTCATGGGGCAGTTCCGCCTCGACCGCCTGCCCGGCTATCCCAGCGGCGAGTTCCGCCCGGCCTTTGCCAAGCTGTACAAAGACATGCGCGCACTCCTCACGGAGAGCGTCGATCCCGTCGCAACCGACGAGACCGGCGAGTACTCGGAGAAGACGCTCGCGGCATTGAAGAAATTCGGCGCCTTCGGTCTTCTCGTGCCCAGGGAGCAGGGCGGGCACGGCATCAGCAAGATCGAGTGGTGCCACCTCATGGAACTCGTGGGCAGCTATGATGGTAACCTCGTGGGGTTGCTCTCGCCGCACCAGTCCGTGGGCGTGCCCGAGACCGTCCAGCAATTCGGCACGCCGGAGCAGAAAGCCGAGTACCTGCCCCGCTGCGCCAAAGGGGAGGTATCGGCATTCGCGCTCACCGAGCCCGGGGTAGGTTCCGATCCCGCGCGCCTGGAAACCATCGCCCGGCTCACGAAGGAAGAAGACGCATACGTCCTGAACGGCACCAAACTCTGGTGCACCAACGGCACCATCGCGAAGCTCTTTATCGTCATGGCGCGCCATTCCGACACCAAGAAGATCAGCGCCTTCATCGTCGAAGGCGACGCGGAAGGCGTCACGGTGGAGCACCGCTGCCGCTTCATGGGATTACGCGCGCTCGCAAACGGCGTCATTCAGTTTAAGAACGTCCGGGTGCCCAAAGAAAACATCATCGGCGGCGAAGGACACGGGCTTCGCGTCGCGTTAACCGTCCTCAATGTTGGACGCCTCTCTGTCCCCGCGGGAGCAGTCGGTGCCGCGAAAAAATGCCTCGAGATCAGCCGGCGATGGGGCAGCGAACGGGTGCAGTGGGGGAGGCCCATCGGCAAACACGAAGCCATCGCCCACGCGATCGCCGGCATGGCGTCCACTGTTTACGCCATGGAGGCCATGCTCTACACCGTCGCCGAGATGTGCACCCGCGGCAACTACGACATCCGACTCGAATCCGCCGCGGCCAAGCTCTGGTGCACCTGCCGAGGCTGGGATATCGTCGACGACACGCTGCAAGTTCGCGGCGGACGGGGATACGAAACCGAGCGGTCGCTTGCCGAGCGCGGGGAGGAGCCCGTACCCGTCGAGCGTATGATGCGCGACGCGCGGATCACGCGAGTATTCGAAGGGACCACCGAGATTCTCCATCTCATGATGGCGCGCGAAGCCGTCGACAAGCATCTCGACGTATCAGGGTTGTTGCTCAATCCGCAAAAGAACTTGGGCGAGAAATTTCGCGCCTTTCCAGGGATCGCCGCTTTCTACATCCGATGGTATGGGGCGCTCTGGCTGGACTGGGCGCTCTGGCCTCAGTACGAAGAATACGGCAGGCTCGCGAAGCATCTCCGATTCATTCGCAGATCGAGCCGGCGTCTTGCGCGGCAGGTGTTCTACGGGATGCTCGTCCATCGCGGAAAACTCCCCGAACGGCAGGCCTTCCTCTTCCGCCTTGTCGACATCGGCATCGAACTCTTCGCCATGGCCTCAACAATCTCGCGCGCGAATACACGAGAGCGCCAGAACCATCCCGATTCCGCAAAGGCCTTGGACCTCGCGGACCTGTTTTGCCGCACCTCGCGGCGAAAGGTGAAGCGGTTGTTTCGCGATCTGTGGCGTAATGACGACGCCGCCAAACGTCAGATCGCGCTGCAAACCCTCGCAGGCGAACACACCTGGCTCGAACGTGGCATCCTGGCTCATGACGAAGTCGCCCTGGCGCCCACACTCCGCGAGTCGGTCCGGCGCGATAGCCCGGAATCCCGCGAGATTGCCGGTCCAGTTGCTTCGCCCTGATCCGTCCTGCCGACCGTAGATCGTTCCCCATCACACGCGGTAAAATGCCCTTCGCAAGGTTTCCTGGATCCAGTCAGCAGGGGAGGGAAGCATGAAGACCTGGAAGATCGCGGGCATCAACTTCGACCACCTCCACATGGGCGACAACCTTCGGATGGCCGATGAACATCCGCAGGTGGACATCGTCGGCATTTGCCACGAAGACCCCGCTCGAATGCAATCCGCAATCGACAACTTCCAGATTCCCTCCGATCGCGTCTTCACCGATTACCGGGCCTGCATTCAAAAAGCCCAGCCCGATATCGTGCTGCTTTGCCCCGCCACCGCATACCATGGCGAGTGGACCGAAAAGATCGCGCCCTTCGGCGTACACATCATCATGGAGAAACCCTTCGCCGCATCCCTGCCCGAAGCCGACCGCATGATCGCCGCCATGCAATCGTCTGGCAACCGGCTCGCCATCAACTGGCCATTGGCCTGGTATCCGCCCCATCGCACCACCAAACGGCTGATTGATGATGGCCATATCGGCGACGTGTTGGAAGTCCATTACTACGACGGCAACCGGGGTCCGCTCTGGCACGTGGCCGATAAAGTCGAAACCACCCAGGAAGACGTCGACGCGGAAAAGCCACGAAGCTGGTTCTACAAGAAAGGCCATGGCGGCGGATCGCTGCTGGATTACCTCGGCTACGGGACTACCCTCGGGACCTGGTTCCAGGGCGGGCGCAAACCCATCGAAGTAACCGCCGTTGTCGATGAGCCTCCAGGGCTCGAAGTAGACGAACACAGCATTACGATCGCGCGTTACGCGCACGGGCTTTCCAGTTTTGAAACGCGCTGGGGCACCTTCACCGATCCATGGACCCATCAGCCGCAACCCAAATGCGGATTCGTCGTGAAGGGCACGAAGGGCACGATCAGCAGCTACGACTACGAATCTACGGTTCGCATGCAGACCTTCGACCATCCCCAGGGCCTGGACGTGCCCGTCGACACCCTCAAGCCTCCGTTCCAGAACCCGGTCCAATACATGATCTACTGCATAGAAAACGAACTGCCCATTGAAGGCCCATTGTCCACCGGGATCGCCCGCATCGGACAACAAATCGTCGATACAGCCGTCCGGAGCGCGGAAGAAAAGCGCACCCTGCCCCTGATCGAAAGCTGACCAATCGGAGGTTCCCTCATGTCCGACAATCGCGAATGCCGTACGGAAGAGGCGCCTGCCATCAAAGCGCCGGAACTGCCGTATCTCCCCTGCAATCCGCGGACGTACGAACCTGGGATCGCTTTGATCGGATGTGGCGGAATCACTCCATATCATCTTGCGGCCTATAAGAAAGCCGGGTACCGGGTGGTAGTCCTGTGCGACGTCGAAACCGCGCGCGCCGAGGAACGGCGGGACGCCTTCTATCCAAAAGCCCAAGTGGTCCGGAGTTACGAAGATGTCCTGGGCCGGGATGACGTTCAGGTCGTCGACATCGCGACCCATACCGCCATTCGCGTTCCCATCGTCAAAAACGCACTCATCGCAGGTAAACATGTGTTGAGCCAGAAGCCATTCGTGACCAACCTGGATCACGGTCACATGCTGGCCGACCTTGCCGATGCGCAAGGGCTGAAACTGGCCGTGAATCAGAACGGCCGCTGGGCGCCTCACTTCAGCTACGCGCGCCAAGCCGTGGAGGGAGGGCTCATCGGCGACGTGACCGCCGCCCACCTTGCCGTTCATTGGGACCACAACTGGACTGCCGACACGCCCTTCAACGAGATGAAACACCTGATCCTCTACGACTTTGCAATCCATTGGTTCGATATCGTTTCGTGTTTCATGCAGGGGAAAGAGCCGCGTCGCGTGTACGCGTCGGCAAGACGGTCTTCCAAGCAGCGAGCGGAGCCGGCACTCCTCGCGCAAGTGCACGTCGAATACGATGACGCTCAGGCATCCCTCGTCTTCGACGCGGATACCCGATACGGCGCATACGACGAGACCGTCGTGATTGGCACCCACGGTACCCTGCGCTGTTCCGGCCCTGACCTCAATACCCAAACCGTGACCATCGCATTGCCGGAAGGGGTGGGCTCGCCCGTCCTCGAAGGGGACTGGTTCACCAACGGATTCCACGGAACCATGGGGGAATTGCTCTGCTCCATTGAGGAGAATCGCGAACCGCACAACAGTGCGCGGAACAACCTCCGCAGTCTCGCCCTCTGCTTTGCGGCTATCGAATCCGCCGAATCAGGGCAGCCCGTCAGCCCCGGCTCCGTACAAACCGTCCCCGCATAGCGAACGAAAAGGGGGGCAGTCACCAATTTCCTCCGCCGCGCGATTCCCTCCGCAACCTTTTCCCCCGACCGGGGATTCTATCCACAACCGCATGCGGCGCATTGAATACGTTGCGGCAGATATCGTCCGTATCCAACGAATGATGGCGAACCCAGGCCCGCAACGACGGTAGGGACTCATGGAATCCGTCAGCCTGAAACACATTCTCTTCTTCGTTGTACTGTTGGTAGGTTTGGCGCTCTGGTACGCGGTATTGCATTCCTGATTCAACGCGGAAAGGACGGTCTTGTCATGGAATGGATTCGACCCAGTCATCTCCTGTTCTTCGCGGCCTTGTTCGCCTGCCTCATGGCCGTGCATTCCCTGGCGTACTAAGTTCGCTTGAGGAAGACGCGACTTCGCTCCATCCACACGCTGCCGGTTCTTCCGCAAAAATTGACACTGCGCTGAAATCTCCCTAAACTAACGGCAACAAACAGACTCGGCCCGCCATTGACTGCTACGCAGTTCTTGCCAATTTCGGGCCCAATCGCAGTACGGCTGCGTCCCTTCGGTTCCCACTCGGTTCCGGTAATCATTTGCAGCCCCATGCTTTAGAAGGAGAATTCCATGGCAGATGCAAAATCAGGCGACACCGTCAAAGTCCACTACACCGGAAAACTGGAAGACGGTACCGTTTTCGACACCTCTGCGGAACGCGATCCGCTGGAATTCACCATCGGGTCCGGCAATGTCATTCCCGGCTTCGAGAATGCCGTCATCGGAATGAACCCGGGAGAAACCAAAACGGAAAAGATCCCGTGCGAACAGGCCTACGGTCCGCGTCACGACGAGATGATCCAGACGATCGAGCGCACCGCGATCCCCGCGGATATCCCGGTTGAAGAGGGCCAACGGCTCCAGGTTTCGCAACCGGGCGGTGAACCGCTCGTGGTGACCGTCACGAACGTCACCGACGATTCGGTCACGCTG
Organism: uncultured Nitrospiraceae bacterium; assembly: GCA_964632865.1. Taxonomy (GTDB): domain Bacteria; phylum Hydrogenedentota; class Hydrogenedentia; order Hydrogenedentales; family SLHB01; genus JAHDWY01. The sequence continues at coordinate 11,967 of CAZWDH010000106.1, read as the reverse complement.
GACGGAAACCACATGCTCGCCGGCAAGGACCTCCTGTTCGAGATCGAGCTGGTCGAGATCGCGTAACCCATTCTTTTGCGACCAGGCGTCAGCCTCTACGATTTCGTGGGGGCAGATGCTTGGACCCCTCGCGGATGCTCAGGCCGGAGAGACGATTCTTGTGGTCTTTCAGGAACGTCTCGACGGCCTCAGGGTTCGATTTGCTGTATTCGCGCAAGGCCCAGCCGATCGCCTTTCGCATGAAGAACTCGGATTCTCCGGCGCACTGAAGGCAGTGGCGGGAAAGCTGATCCCAGTCCGTGTCACGTTTGTGGCGCAGGTGCGATAAGATCGCCGACCGGCGTATCCAAAGATTGGTGTCCTCGATCCATTTATCCATAAGCGGACGGACGATGTCCCGTTCTTGCTGCAACGCGCCGCCCACGAGGTGCGCTGCAATTCCATCGACCAGGTCCCACCACGCCCCTTCGCGAATCATCCGTTCGTAGACTCGAAGAGACTTTGAACCGATCAAGCGTGGCCACATCATCGCATACTCGATGGCAGCGTATTTCTCCTCCCGGTGGGGGAGCGACCAAAGTGCGAGAATTCCCCGCTCATAACCGCTTCGGTTCGACGGCGCGAAGCGTTTCTTGATTTCGCGGTACACGGGAACCCGATCGTTCTTCTGGATACCGTAGAAGGGCATCGCCGTTTTCATGTACGCGGCCATGGGTCCCGCCTTGGCCGGATCGGCGAGGCGGCGAAACTCGCCCTGGACGAACGCCACCAACTCCTCGGAATCAATAGACACGATTCCTTGCACCCCTCCTCGTCGCCGCGGCTTCATCCAAGAGGTCCAGGTACGACGCCGTAATCGCGGTCCAAGTATACCGGTCGAGAACGCGTTGCCGCGCCCGCGTTCCCCACTCGGCGCTCAGGGACTCAGATTGAAGCAACGGCACGAGCGCCTCCCGCAGTCCGGCCACGTCTCCCGGCGTTACTGTGAACCCAGCGTCCCCGATGGTCTCCGCGCATCCCGTGTCATTCGACGTGACCACCGCGGCGCCGGCCAGCATCGCTTCCAGCAAAGCGATGGAAGCGTTTTCGCGCTCCGAAGGCAGGCAGAAGATCGACGCGCTTTCGTAAAGTTCTCGCAGTGTCGCCGATCCATGATCGACCCAGCCGTGAAAGACCACCTTCATCCGAACGCGCTTCGCAGCCTCCTCCATCTCGCTTCGCAGCGGGCCGTCGCCCGCAATATGAATCTCGAAATCCGACTCCACGTCTTCCAAGGCACGCAGGACGTGCTGAAATCCTTTTCGCGGCAGCAGCCGTCCCGCCATTAACAAGCGCTTGCGCTTTGGCCCATCATTCAAGCTTTCCGCGCCAATTCCGTTTGGAATGTGGCGGTACCGGCCTGTCCGGATCGAATGGCGCGCGAGATCCTGGAGGTAGAGCGATGGCGTTACGACGGCATGAGCGCCGCCCGCGATCGTACGGAGTAAGGGACCAGTAATGCGATGCTCGGACTTGAAACGGTCGGGGTTGAATCCCGGCACGTCCGAGCCGTGGACCGTGACCACATACGGAACCCGGACGATTCGCGTCGCGGCCCAGGCCAGCAACCCGGTGGGAATGAGAAAATGGCAATGAATCACGTCGATATCCCCGCGCCGAAGCCGCCCAATGACCCGGGGCAACGCCGAAAACACGTAACTCAGCATCTCAGGGGTTTCGCAGGTCTCCATTCGCTTTCGCAGCGCGGGGACTCGCGAAATGCGCACGCCGTTGAGGATCTCTTGTCGCGGCAGATCCCTGTATGCCATGGTGACAACTTCGACATTGTGCCCTCGGCGAACATACTCTTCGCTGAGTTGGCGGCAGACGGGGCCGGCACCGCCGCCGAGTGGGGGATACTCATAATTCAGAACGAGGATGTTCACACAGTCGCTTCCACAATCTACTTTCCTGAATCCGAATCCCCTCTTTAAGATTTCGTGCAGAACGCAGCTCAAAGTCCCCCTTTGAAGGGGGATTTAGGGGGATGTTTCCTCAGACGACTCACGCATATCGAACAAATTTCTAATTCTACACTAGACGCTACTTCGACCCGCCAAGACCGCCGAGCACCCGGCCGAATAACGTCTTTGTCAGAGAACCCCCACGAGGGCGCCGGGGCAGCCCGGACGGAACGTGCCAACTCGACGCAACCCGGCTTAGCTGATTCCGAACGCCCGCCTGGTCGAGCCAGCCGTACCCTCCGCAGCCGAGCAGATGAAGCAACCGGCCAAACTCCGGCTCCTCCCACTTAGGCGTGCCGCGGCGGGTGAGCGCGCGCCGGATGCGGCGCTGGTTGTCCGATCCGTCCTCCGGGGCTGAGGCGCCGTAAGGGGTATGGAGTTGAAGGAACTGCTCAAGATAAGGTGATGCGCCAGCGTCCCATTCGACCGGGTTGCGGTCCTCCAGTTCCCAGTCCAGCGACCATAGTCGAATCGCGCCATCCCGGCAGATCGACGCCGCGAAGCGGCCATCGAGACTGAGACAGACGACCTCGATGCTCTCGTTGTGCCCCTCGAAGGAGTGAACCGGCTCGCCGGTCTCCAGGTTCCAGAGACGAGGCGTTGTATCGCGCCCTCCGGACAGGATAAACCGGCTGTCCGCGCTGATAGACACGGACTGCACCGTATCGGTATGCCCGTCGAAGGACCGGACCAACGTTCCCGAAGAAAGATCCCAGAGTTTCACTTCTCCCGAGCGGCCCCAAATGGTGCCGCTGCCTGAACATGCGTACAGGCCATCCAGGCTGAACGTTGCGCAACGAATGGGCTGCGTGTGTCCGGTCAGCGTAGCGAGGCATTTGCCGGTACACAATTCCCAAACGTGAAGCGTTTTGTCCTCGCCCGCTGATAGCAGTAACCGTTCGTCGGGGCTCCACTGCACCACGTTGACATCCGCCGTATGCCCCTGGAATGTACCCATGCAACGCCCCGTCGCCACATCCCAGATGCGTACCACGCGGCCGCTCGCTGTCGCCGCGTACCGGGCATTCTTCGTGAGGTCCACGGAGTTAACCATCTCCGGCTGCCGCTCGAAGGTCTGAATGAGGCTTCCGCTTTGCGCGTCCCAGAGTTTGATGTCCCAGCCGCCGGTCAGCGCGCGAGTGCCGTCGCCGCTGATGCATGCGCTCATGACGTCTCCGGCTTCACGGTCGAACTCGCAATGAATCTCCGCCTTTCCCAGATCGTACAACTTCAGTGCGTTTTCCTCGTCCACGACCAGGGCGTGCCGGGCATTGGGCGTAATGCAGGCGATCTTGATCGTCCCGGCTTGTTGGGCCAGCCCTTGCTCTTCCCAAGCGCCTTGAAAGTGAACCCGCGGCAGTCGCGTGTACAACGACCGCCACTCATGCATGGCCTCCGGCGTGCGGCGATGTCCCGGCTGGGCGCGCGCGGTGCGCAAGTGTCTGGCCGCTTCGATGAACTGTCCGTGCCGCATCGCCGATTGGCCGAGGCGTAGCGCATCGTCGAACGCCTTGCTGGTCGATATGGCCACTTCGCTCGCCACGGCTTGGCAGATTAGCGTCGGAGCGGTGACTGGATTCGGCGCACTGCCTGTAAACCAGACGCCCGTGGTACTATCCTCGCCACCCGAGGCGGCGTGCTGTCCGTTCCGGCTGATCGTCACCGAAGTGACCGCGCTGGTATGACCCGGAAAGGTATTCAGGCACCGGCCTTTCGCCGTGTCCCACAGTCGAATGGTCCGATCCCGGCTTCCTGTTACCGCGAACCTCCCGTTTCCAGACAGTGCAACAGACAGCACCGGGCCCTGGTGGCCGGAGCACGTTGCGACACACTCGCCCGAGGCTGGATGCCAGATCTTCGCAAGTCCATCTCGACCACCAGAGCATGCGAACCGTCCATCCTCATTGAGCGCCAGTGAAGTGACCGCCCCTGCGTGTCCGTTGACGACGTGCGTGCACCGATGACCCGCAACGTCCCAGACACGAATAGCGCCATCCTGCCCTCCGGAGACGGCAAGAAGTCCCGCGCTATCGGACGCCAGCGCCGTGACGGGCCCTCGGTGTTCCTCGAACACGTCCACGCACGCCGCGCCGTCAACGTCCCAGATACGAATCGTACCGTCTGAACTCGCAGAAATCGCCCGGCGGTCGTCCGCGACAAGTGCGACGCCTTCCACCGTGTCTCGATGGCCTTCGAATACGCGCAGTTGTTCGCCTGTCGCGATGTCCCAAAGGCGGACCGTACGATCCCGGCTGCCGGAAATCGCGCGGGTGCCGTCTGGGCTGATATCGACGCAGGTGACGGAGTTCTGGTGGCCTTCAAACGTCCGCACACAGGCGCCACTGCCGGGGTCCCATAGCTTCAATGTGTTGTCCGCGCTGCCGGTCATGACGTACTTGCCGTCCCGGCTGAACGCGATGGCGCTCAACGAGTCTTGATGTCCTTTCAACCAGCGAACCATAGTGCGCGTGAACGGAACGCACTTCTTCGCCACGGACACCATCGCCGCCACGTCTTTGCGGCCCAGTGCCACCGGATCGACGGACTGGAGAGCCTTCGCTGCTGCGTCATAATTTCCGTGTTCGATCTGCGCCAGCGCCAACGTGTATAGCGGCAGCCATTCGCCGGGATGGAACTTGGCGATCTCCTGCAACCGGGATAAGACCGCCTCATCGGTCATCCGGCCCGCGCGCCACCGTTCCATGCAGAGGTTGTACGTCGATTCGGGGTGATGAGGATCCGTCATCAACGCCCGCTCCCACGCATGTTCCGCGTGGGCCGTTTTGCTCAAGTCCAGTAGAGACACCGCCCGGTTGTTCAAGCTGTCGGCCAGGGCCATGGCGGGCTTCGGACGCTTCCGAGGATACGAGGCCCCGAGTACCTGACGGTACGCTTCCTCCATGGTCGCCGCGACTTCGTTCATATCCTTCGGACGCAGTTCCGGGTCGAATTGAAAACATCGCCCAAGCAGCTCCGCGATGATCGCCGGCATGGGTAACAACCGCTTATTCGCTCTCGACTGCTCCAGAAATCGCGCGAGTGTCTCCGGGCCGTCCGTGCCGCGTCTCCAAATGACTTTCACGGTGAAGGCCTGGAGAATGCACAATGCCCAACTCCAGATGTCGGTCTTAAGCGTCAATTTGTCCCGGTTAGCCTGTTCGGGCGAACAGTAAATTCGGGTCATGCCCACATTCGTCACGCCATCGCCGACCGCAACGTCTTCCGGTGATCCCGTGGCCAGTACCCGCGCACGCGCCAGACCGAAGTCGGTGACCTTCGCGGTCTCATCCGTCGTCATCAGCACGTTCGCCGGTTTGACGTCTTGGTGGACAAGGCCCCGATCGTGCGCGTGCTGCAGCCCCCAGGCCATCTGAATCCCGATATCGCAGATGCGCTCTAGCGTCTTCTTGGCGCCGCCCTTGTAAATGCGACCCTCATCGATGAAATCCCAGAGAGAGCCTCCATCGACAAATTCCGCGAACACGCGCGGGATTCCGCCCAACCGGCGTACGTAGTAACAGCTCACGATATTCGGGTGCAGCCCAAGACTCACCCACGTCTCGCATTCCCGCTCGAAATTCATCGCGCCCTCACGCTTCAGGAGCGTCCGGGCCTTTGGACTCTTCACCGCCAGCGGCATGTCCCACCCGCGATGGTAGACCTTGAACACCTTGCCCATTCCGCCCTCGCCGAGGACATCGAGCACTTCGTAAAGATTCAGGACCACGTCGCCCGGCTTCCATTCCACCGGCACGCCGTCGTCCCCCACGCGCGCCTCCATCAACTGCTCGGCCTCGGCGGAATGCTCATCGGTCATGGGAACAACGGTATTGGCATCCGCAACTACATCCCGGCCACATCGTGGGCATTGACCGGACTGGCCGACTTGCGTTTCATCGACCGTCAGGTGTTTCCCGCATTTGCAGGTGAGCACATAGAGGCGTGGCGACATAAATTCCTCGGGTGTATCGATTCGTGGCCGCAGTCGGTTCAGCACAGGTCGGCTAACACGAACGAGATACGGCGTAGAGCCGATTATACCAGTGAAAGGGATAGAACGGGAATCGACACGCGATGTTGCGATCCACGCGACACTCAAGGAAAATGTCCCGGGTTACTGCAACCCGGCGGAGGAAGATGATCGTGGACCGATTTCCATGTCTGGTCGCCATTGCCGGCGCGTCGTGTGCCGGAAAGACATCAATCGCGGCAGCCCTCGCGGCGGCGTTGCCAACCAATTCATGCTCGGTATTGGCGATGGATTCCTACTACCACGATCTGTCGCATCTTCCAGAGCCGGAGCGGGCCACGGTGAACTTCGATCATCCCGACGCCTGGGAATGGCCCCTGCTCCGAAGCCATATCATGTCGTTGACCAAAGACCGCGCCGTAGAGGTTCCCGAGTACGATTTCACGCATCACGCTCGAACCGGCCGCTGTACCCGCGTGGAAGCGCGGCCCTACCTCGTTCTGGAGGGACTGTTCGCCCTGCGCGATGCTAGCATTCGCAACCGGTGCGCCGTGCGCGCCTTCGTGGATGCTACCAAAAAGGCGGCTCTCGAGCGGCGGGTTACGCGCGACGCTCGTGAGCGCGGCCGCACACCGCAATCCGTGGTCGCTCAATTCGGGTCTCACGTACTGCCCATGCACGATCTGCACATCTTGCCCACGCGCCAGTATGCAACGATAATTCTCGACGGCGCCGATCCACCCGAGCACTCGGCCCGCCGGATATTGGAACTCTTGCCAAAGTTGCCCAATTCGGGCTGAACCTCGCCTAGCCGGAAAAGGCCTGCATGACCGGCCTCGCGATCCAGCACGTCGGTGGCGTCACATTCAGAACGTGGGCAACGGTGGCCGCCGTTTGGTACACGTCGACGGGATCCGTGATCTCCAGGCCTTCGGCGACACCGGGTCCCGCAACGATCCATGGAATCTCAATCTCCTCCATCGTGGACCCGCCGTGGCTTGTGCCCTTACCGCCGTGGTCGGAGGTGACGATTACCAGCGTACTGCCGGTGATGCCCGCTTGCTCGATACTTTGGATGACCTGACCGATGAATCCGTCCGCCTCTTCGACGGCTTTGACGTACTCGGGTGAACCCCAACCGTGTCCATGACCCGCATGGTCGACATGATCCAAATGGATGAACGTTAGCGTGGGCTGGTGTTCGATGAGGTACTCCACCGCGCGCTGTGTGGTGACTGCAGGCCCCTTCGTGTCGGCGCTCCAATTCACTACGTCTTGCTCGAACAAACGGCCGAACCCGCTCCAATCGTAGAACACCGCAAGGTGCGATTCCGGCCGGGCCTTGCGTAACACCGCGAAAATCGTAGGGAAGATCCCGCCTGGGCCCGTCGCGGTTGGCGCGACCTCAAACTGGTCCGGCTCCCAATCATTCGACGTGATGCCGTGCTGCTCGGGCCCCGCGCCCATAATCATCGATGCCCAGTTCGAACTGCTGCTCGTCGGCATCACGGCCCGCGCCTTCATCGTGAAAGCACCGCGCGCCATCAGCGCATCCAGTTGTGGCGTCTTGGCGGCGGCGATCCCAGCGGGACTCATCCCGTCTACGCCGACGACCACGACGTGTTCGACTCCTGCGCGAGAAGCAGAGCCCTCCTGCGCGAACCCATTCAGTGCAAACATGCCGATGCACCCGGCGAACGCCATCGCCGCCCACGAACCGCGTCGAATCATCATATTTGTCCCCCTATTTCTCGATGATCAACTCGTCCCGTTTGCTCCCATCGATGTCATACGCACGATAGACGAGCCGATCGCCGCTGATCTGAATGTCGAGAACCTGATAGGTCGCGACATTCGTCATGCCGAACTCGATGTAGTCCAGGTCCCCCTGATCGTAAAACTTCGTGCCCGACACGGACAACACGTACACCGTCCCCTCCGCGGGTGAGTCCACACGTTGTTCGTTCTTCATTGGATACGTGCGCAGATACGCGTGGTCGTGACCTTGCAGCGCGAGGTCCACGTGATACTTGTCAAAAATCGCGCCCCAGATCTTGCGAACTTCCGGATTGTCGCGGCGCGCCGACGAAGAGTACGCGGGATGATGATAGACGACAAACTTCCACGTGGCGTCCGTGTTCGCAAGTTGCTCTTCCAGCCACGCGGTCTGTGTGTCGGCTGGCTGGTTGGAGTCGAGGACCACAAAGATCGCATTGCTGTACTCGAAAGAATAGGCCCGCTCCGGTCCGATCGTATCCGGCCCGTTCAGCGGCAATGCAAATTGCTCGAGGTAAAGACTCGGGTCGTTGTTCTGATACTCGTGATTTCCCAAACACGGCACAAGCTGTCTCCGGTCGAAGATCCCCTCCGCATTCTCGAAGTAGCTGTCCCAGTCGTCCCGCTCGCTTCCTCGGTTCACGAGATCGCCCGCCATCACGTAGAACGCCGCGTCAGGCCGCTCCCGGAACGCGTGGTGGACCAACGATCCCCAACGGTCGAGCCCGTTCTGCGCGTCGCCCATGTAGATAAACGAGAACGGCTTGATACCATCCGGCGCCGTCGTGAACTCCGCAAGCTCCGTCCACCCATCTTCAGAACCATCGCCCACGGAGTACACGTACGTCGTCTCCGGTTCCAGCCCCGTAATCGTGGCGGTGTGGCGGTGAATCACCGGATCGTTGACCAGCGTCGAATTCTCCAAAGGTTTGGTCTCCGCCTGGACCCGCTCCGGGTCCACGGGATCGAACTGATGAAATTCCGACTTCTTCTGGTACTGCACAAAGCCTTCATCGACATCCGTGCTCGTGCGCCATTGAATGGTCTGGGTCGTCTTCGGATCGTCACTCCACGTCAAGACGATATGATCGGGTGTCTCCGTCGCGGGGTAGGGCGTGACGCGAAACACGTCGATCAGCCGCGTTTCCCGACGCCGGCTGTTGTCATCGCGGATCAGCACGTGACCCTTCAACTCGGCCGGAACCTCCGTGATGGGCTTGTCGTTCCATCCGCGGTACGCGCTCAAGTTCTCTTCGAGCACCATGACCTCATGCTGACCCGGATACATGTTGGTTACTTCGATGGGGGCGCCGTCCTGCTGCGGTTTCAAGACCACGAAATAATGGTCGCCCCGTCCCGTCAGACTGTTCATCCCGAGTCCGACGCGGCCCGCGTCGAAATCCTTCTTCCACACGTCGTACACTTCGTCGCCATCGACTACGAGGCGGAGGTCGGTTTGCGTGAACTCGTACTCCTCCAACCAGAACGGCTCCTGGTCGAGTTCCACATCCCGGATGACGTACACCGTGACCGGCACGTTTACATCAAAGGAGAGATGTTCCGTCGCAAGAACGTGACGCTCCTCCTCGGTCAGAACCGCTTCAACCTGCTCCAGAGTCAGGCTCTGCAGCTCCTCGTAGGATTTCGTCTCTTTCAGCCGCTCGATAATGCCGGCCACCGTATCGTGTACAGAGGGGTGTTGCCCCACGTGGGCCATTGTGATGGGCATTGTCAGCAGCAGCAATAGAATTGAAATAAGAATTCGGCGCATGAGATACCTCGGTTTACGTTGGATGCTTTGCAGTGAAGACAGGGGAAGTGTATCAGATGTTATCGAATAATCAAGGGGCACACGCGGATTTCACGAAAAACTAACATGCTCGATGCGGAGGTCAATTGGTGAATTTCAGCAAGTGATAATTCCGTTTTCCCGTTCGCACCACCGCAATCCGCTCGCCGCACAGCGAACGTTCCGTCAGCTTCGCGTCGTCGCCCGCAACCTTCTCGTTGTTCAAGTAGAGTCCGCCATTCTGGATCAACCGGCGTCCTTCGCCCTTGCTCTTGAACACGCCGCATTCAACGAGCACATCAACGAGTAGCTTGCCTTCTTGCATCACGGACCGCTGCAGTTCCGCGGTTGGCACCTCGCTGAATACATCCTCGAGTGTCGCGTCATCCAACCCCGTCAACGAACCGCCGAACATGGCTTGCGTAGCGTTGATCGCGTTGGCGAGCGCCTCCGGTCCGTGCACCATGCGCGTGACCTCCTCCGCGAGTTTCCGCTGGGCCTCCCGTTTCTCAGGCGCAGTGCTGATGCTTTGCTCCAGCGACACAATCTCTTCCTGCGACAGGAACGTAAATGTCCGCAGCCACTTGGGCGTTTCCGCGTCGGTCTGATTGATCCAGAACTGATAGAACTTGTACGGTGAAGTGCGTTTCGGATCGAGCCAAACCGCGCCAGACTCCGTCTTGCCGAATTTTGTACCGTCGGACTTCGTGACCAGCGGCCACGTCATGCCAAAGGCTTCGTCGTTCCGCAACCGGCGAATCAGGTCCATCCCCGACAGGATATTGCCCCATTGGTCGCTGCCGCCTACCTGCAATTTGCATCCGTACGCGTCGTACAGGTGGAGGTAATCGTACGCCTGAAGCAACATGTACGAGAATTCCGTGTAGCTGATCCCGTGATCGCGATCTTCCAGGCGCGCCCGCACCGATTCCCGCGCCACCATCGCGTTCACCGAAAAATGCTTGCCGATGTCGCGCAAAAAATCGATCAGGTTCAGCTTTCCCAACCAGTCCGCGTTGTTCGCGAGAACGGCGCCGTCCGTGCCGCTGAAATCCAGAAACTGCCCCAACTGCTTCCGAATCGCTTCGGCGAATCGGGCCAAATCCTCCACCGTTTGCAGCTTTCGCTCTTCCGATTTGCCGCTCGGGTCGCCGACCATTCCCGTTGCGCCGCCCACCAGCGCCACGGGCCGGTGCCCCGCCCGTTGGAAGTGCATCAACCCGATGACACCCATCAGGTGCCCGATATGCAGGCTGTCCGCCGTCGGGTCGAATCCGGCGTATACGACGAACCGGTCCTTCTGCAGGCGCTCGTCCAGATCGGGATGGGTCACCTGGTTAACCAGACCGCGCCAACTCAGTTCAGTAAACAGGTTCATTGGATATCCTCAATGCTAGTACGGTTGTTCTTTCGCTCCCGGACCCGCGGCGTGCAAGTCGGCAGCGGTCGGGGTAGGTGGAATGACGTCGATCAGGGGGATCTTCAGGCAGCGGGGTAACCGCCGCAGGCGCGAATAGCACCCGCGGATAAACCTCTTTCTGCATGAGCGAACCGCTGAAACATGGGCGGAATTCTAGCAGAGGACTCCCGACTTATCAACGGAAGTAGGGGCGGCGCAACAAGATGGGCAGCCCGGATTTCCATCATCGGCCCTGTCTTCTGGACAGGCGGAATTGGATCGGTAAGATTGCTTGACACAGGCGCTTAGCCTTTGCTATATTTTCGCAAACACCGCCCTTCTGGGGCGGTTGATTTGTTCTTGGGCGCCGCTGGCGTAGCTCAGTTGGTAGAGCAACGGATTTGTAATCCGTGGGTCGGGGGTTCGACTCCCTTCGCCAGCTCCACTTTACCTAACTGGTTTAGCGAAGCCGAACGTTAAGCGTTTTTATTGTGGTGGGATGCCCGAGTGGCTAAAGGGGGCGGGCTGTAAACCCGCTGGCTAGCGCCTACGTAGGTTCGAATCCTACTCCCACCATATCTTGAAATTGAATCGGTAAGGAAATTCGAAGCACGAAGCACGAAATCCGAAACAAATTCGAATGACCCAAATCCAAAAGGGTCAAGACACCGTAACCGGGTTCTCGATCGGGTACATGATTTACGGGGACGTGTTTCAGTCATTTGAATTTTGAACATTCGTGCTTGTTTCGAGTTTCGTGCTTCGGATTTCGGATTTGGTTCAACTGTCGACATACGAAATCGGCAGGCAGCCTCATCCTATCCAGTGACGAATTTGGCGGGAATAGCTCAGTTGGCTAGAGCATCAGCCTTCCAAGCTGAGGGTCGCGGGTTCGAATCCCGTTTCCCGCTCCAATAAAATGTCGCTTTTCGGGGCCCGCGTAGCTCAGTCGGTAGAGCACCTCCATGGTAAGGAGGGGGTCAACAGTTCGATTCTGTTCGTGGGCTCCATTTTTGCAGTCTTGCAGCGT
>CAZWDH010000105.1:0-20742 GCA_964632865.1 uncultured Nitrospiraceae bacterium | reverse complement strand
TTGGCTTCGACCCGGACTCGATCAGCCGGGAAGGGCGCGGCGTGGGCATCACGGCGATGCAGGAGCGCGCCAGCCTGATTCAGGGGGGCTGCCGAATCCGCAGCGCGCGAGGTTCTGGAACCACTATCGAAGTCCACATCCCTCAGAAGGCGGTCGAGTCGCTCGGCGCGGCGATGGCTGAGGCGGCTGAGGTGAAAGGGAGCGCGAAGCATGGATGAGGGTCCCAACGGCAGACCGGTGCGCGTCGCCATCGTGGATGATCATGGCATCGTCCGGCAGGGGCTGCGAGCGCTGCTGTCCCGTCCCGGCATCGAGGTGATCGGCGAGGCGGAAAGCGGCAGTGAAGCCGTCGCGCTGGCGGCGCGCTCTCGCCCGGATGTGATGCTGCTGGATATTCGGATGAAGGACAGCGACGGGGATCTTAAGAAGCGGCTCGCCGCCATCAAGGGGTATACCAGTACCAAGGGCGTGCCCGAAGCCGCGCTGTTGAAGATGGCCAAGCTGGCGACGGTCATCGGCAACTGGATGAAGGACTATGATCTCGATGCGACGGCGATTCAGTGTTGGACCAGCATGGAGGAGTTCTTCGGTGTCGTGCCCTGCACGGTCATGAGCATGTTGAGCGATCAACTGTCGTCGTCGGCCTGCGAGACGGACGTGGTGGGAACGGTCAGCATGCACGCGCTGGCGCTCGCGGCGGGCTCGCCGAGCTTCCTGCTCGATTGGAACAACAACTACGGCGACGACCCCGACAAGTGCGTGTGTTTCCACTGCTCAAACTTGCCCAAGAGCTGCTTCACCGAAACGAAGATGGAGTATCAGGAGATCATCGCGGGTACGGTCGGCAAGGAGAACACCTACGGCACCTTGTACGGACGCATCAAGGCGCAGCCCATGACCTATTGCCGCGCGAGCACCTTCGACACGGAAGGACGCATCGCGGTGTACGTCGGCGAAGGCCGCTTCACCGACGATCCCATTGAAACCTTCGGCGGATTCGGCGTGGCGGAAGTGCCGAACTTGCAGGGGCTGCTTCAGTTCATCTGCCAGAACGGGTTTGAACACCACGTCGCCGCGAATCACAGCCAGGTCGCCCGCGCGGTCTTCGAAGCACTGGATCAGTATATGGGCTGGGATGTGTATTGGCACCAGGGTTAGTTGTGGCGCTGAGGACTAAAATTCGAAATACGAATCTCGAAATACAAAACAAATTCTAAATCAGAATGACCAAAACGATGGGGAGACAGGAGCAATCGCATTAAGGCTCTCGGTGGAAAACACCATCAACCACGCCGTCGGCGTGGGAATCCATCTTCTACGCGAAAGTGGCATCAGAACAGTGGAGATGGACCCCCGCGTTCGCGAGGGTGACGGAGAGGGATTCTCCGGTTTAGAAATTTGAACCTTAGAATTTGTTTCGGATTTCGAGATTCGAATTTCGAATTTGTCCTTACACGACGGCTTCTTTCGTGGAAGTGCGCAACGATTAGGAGGAGATTCACATGGCAGAGATGGGAGTGGGCATCGTCGGCACGGGATGGGTGGCCGGTGAACATATTCGCGCGTTCAATGAGGACCCCAACACGAAAGTCGTGGCCTTGTGCTCGCGCACGGAAGAGGGCGCGAAGGCCAAGGCGGCCGAATGCGGCATCAAGTGCGACATCTTCACCGACTATGGCAAAATGCTCGATCAAAAAGGCATCGACATTATCGCCATCGCCACGCCACCCAACGTGCATCGGGACGAAGCCGTCGGCGCTGCCGAAGCGGGCAAGCACATCCTTCTCGAGAAAGCTATGGCGACGACCTTCGAAGACTCCCGGGCCATTCGGGATGCGGTCGCGAAGGCGAAGGTCAAGACCGTCGTCAGTTTCGTGCTTCGTTGGAATCCCCTGTTCGATATCATCAAGAAACAACTCGCCGCGAAGACCATCGGCGACGTGTTCCTCGGCGAAGTCGACTACTTCCACGGCATCGGCCCCTGGTACAAGCAGTACGGCTGGAACGTGAAAAAGGACGTGGGCGCTAGCTCGCTCTTGTCCGCGGGGTGTCACGCGCTCGACGCGTTGCGTTATTTCATGGGCGGCGAGATCGCCGAAGTGTTCCAGTACGCCACCTCCGGCAAAGGCCCTGACTTCAAAGAGTACGAGTACGATGCGACCACCTGCACGGTGTTGAAGTTCAAAGATGGCCGCATCGGCAAGGTCGCTTCGTGCATCGAGTGTATCCAACCCTACGTGTTCAACATCAACCTCGTCGGCACGCGGGGCACGATCAAGAACAACCAGTTGTACTCGAAAGAAACCATGCCGGGACAAACCGGTTGGGCAACCATCCCGACGATCCTTCCCGACAGCGGCGACGTGACGCACCATCCTTTCACGCACGAAGTCGCGCACCTCGTGGACTGCGTCCAGAACAACAAAGAGTCTCATGCCAACGTGGCGGATTCGTTCCTGACCCACGAGGCCTGCTTCGCGGCGGACCTGTCCGGCAAGGAGGGCAAACCCGTTGCGTTGCCCATGGCCTAGAATCGAGTCCTTCGCGTGAAGCAGTTCATATCCAGGAACGCGCTCATACTGGGGATGGCCGCGGTCTGCATTGCGCTCGCCATGCTCACGCCAAGCTTTGCTTCCCCAGACAACCTGACCAACGTGGCACGGCGAATCAGCGCCGTGAGCATCGTGGCCGTCGGCGAAACGCTTGTCATCATCACGGCGGGGATCGACCTCTCCGTCGGCAGCGTTGCGGCGCTGGCCGCCTGTGTATCCGGAATCGTCATCCGCGAATACGGATACAGCGTCCCCGTGGGGATCTTCGCCGGCATCATGGCGGGGCTGACCTGCGGCCTCATCAACGGGCTTCTGTCCACGAAGGGGCGAATCCCTTCATTCATCGTCACCCTGGGAATGATGCTGGCCGCGCGTGGTGCCGCGCATCTCTTAACCGGCGGCGCGACCATTACCGGGCTTCCCGAGGCCTACCGCTTTCTTGGCGGCACGAGATACTGGTTTGTCCCCTTCATCGTGACGCTGATTATTGTCGCCATTTTCGCGGTGGTGCTCATGTACACGCGGTACGGCCGCGAAATCTACGCCACGGGCGGCAACCTCAGCGGGGCCCGGCTGTCGGGCATTTCCGTGGATCGCGTGCGCATCGTCGCATTTACGCTCGGCGGGATGCTCGCCGGATTCGGCGGGGTGGTCATGGCGTCTCGTGCCGGTGTGGCCACGCCGACGATGGCGGAAGGCATGGAGCTCGACGCCATCGCGGCTTGCGTGGTGGGCGGCGCCAGTCTCATGGGCGGTGAAGGCGGCGCGGTGGGCGCGCTGATCGGCGCGTTGATCATCGGCACGCTGGTCAACATCTGCCAGTTGAACGGCATGTCCGACGAATGGCAACGCATCGTCGTCGGTGTGTTGATCGTCGTCCTCGTATTCTTTGATAACATGCGTAAACGTCGCGCCGGAAAGTTAAAGGAGTAGCAAGGAGGGCGGGTTTTCCAACCCGCCAAGCCCAGCGCTCAGGACATCCTCCGTCAACGACGTAGCAACAAGAAACTTATAGCGGGCAATACTGCGAGATTATCTCTTTTAGACTTAAACGTATTCGTTGGCGAGGCGGGTTGGAAAACCCGCCCTCCGGTAAGGAGAACTCATTATGACACGCATAATCATCGGTCTTCTGGCCGTATTGACCATCCTGGGTTGCGGGCAATCCACGCAAGACTCCGGCGCCGCGTCCACGGGCGACGACGCGACGGCGACGGACGGCGGCAAGCTCTCCTTCGCGGTGATCCCCAAGGGTCTCAGCCATGAATTCTGGTTGACGGTGAAGAAGGGCGCCGAGACCGCCGGCGAAGAGTTGGGCGTGGAGATCATCTGGATCGGTCCCGAGAAGGAGACCGACGTGATCAAACAGATCAACATCGTCGAAGATATGATCGGCCGCGGCGTGGACGCCATCGTCATGGCGGCCTGCGACCAGGACGCGCTGGTGGAAGTGATTCAGCGCGCGGACGCGAAAGGCATTCCCGTCGTGACCATTGACTCGGGTGTCAATTCGGATGTTCCGGTTTCCTTCGTCGCCACCGACAACATCGCGGGCGCCGAGGCGGCCGCGCGCGAACTCGCCCGGCTCATTGGTGAAGAAGGATCCGTCGGGCTTATCCCCTTCGTCAAAGGGGCCGCGACTTCCGAGTTGCGCGAAGAAGGATTCAACAAGGGCATAGCCGAGTTCCCGAATATCAAGATTGCCGACACCCAGCATTGTCAAAGCGACGTCAATAAGGCAATGGACATCACCGAAGACATGCTCACGGCCTATCCGGACATGAAGGGCCTCTTCGCGACGAACGAGCCCGCGGCCATCGGCGCGGCGCAAGCGGTCGAAGCGGCCGGACGAGGCGGCGAATTCAAGATCGTGGCCTTCGACGCGTCGCCGAACGAGTTGGCCGCCCTCGAGCGCGGCACCATCCACGCGCTCATCGTGCAGAACCCGTTCAAGATGGGATACCTCGGCGTGAAAACTGCCTACGAAAAACTTCAGGGCAATTCTGTCGAAGCGCGCGTCGATACGGGCGTGCAAGTCATCACGCAGGAAAACCTCAACGATCCCGAAATTCAAAAGCTCCTCCACCCGCTGGGGTAGGAAGAACCTCCCACAGATTCGCACAGGTTGAAGACCAGCCGAACTGCATGGCGGACGACCTCGGTTACGGGAAATGCGAGCGGGCTGGCCTTTTGTGGTGCAGGCTTCCAGCCTGCATCCTGAAGGGAATCTGCGCCACGAATTATGCAGGCTGGAAGCCCGCACCACAAAAGGCGATTCGCCTGTTTGACGAACTTCGACTGTGGACCCATCGCTTTTGCACCCGTTTGGATCATCTGCCATACTGCGAATCATGAGCACACAAACCAGTTCTACGACATTTTCCAGACGCCACTTGTTCAAGACCGGCATTGCCGCGGGCGCGGCTATGGCGCTGACGAGCGGCCGCACGCAGGCGGCGGATTTGCCCGGCCTGAACAAGCCCAACATCCTCTTCATCATGACGGACCAGCAGCGCGGCGACTGTGTGGGCGCGGCGGGTAACCCGGCCATCAAGACCCCGAATCTGGATCGTCTCGCCAACGAAGGCATCCTGTTTCGCAACGCCTACTCCTGCGTGCCTTCGTGCACGCCCGCGCGCGCTGCGCTCCTGACCGGGCTCGCGCCGTGGCGCAACGGCATGCTCGGGTACGGCCGCGTCGGCGAGGGGTACGCCATCGAAATGCCTCAAGCCCTGCGCGACGCGGGGTACTACACGACCGGCATCGGCAAGATGCACTGGCATCCGCAACGGCACACGCACGGGTTTCACCGGACCATCCTCGACGAATCCGGGCGCGAACAGTCCATCGAGTTTCGAAGCGACTACCGCGCGTGGTTGTATTCGAAGGACCCCTCCGTCGATCCCGACGCGACCGGTCTCGGCTGGAACGATTACCGGGGCTGGCAATACAAGCTGCCCGAGGAGTATCACCCGACCCATTGGACGGGAGATACGGCGCGGCACTTCATCGAAACCTACGACCGGCCCGAACCGTTCTTCCTGAAAGTTTCCTTCGCGCGTCCCCACAGTCCCTACGACGCGCCCCCGCGATTCTGGGACCTGTACGAAGACGCCGATCTCCCTGAAGCGAGCGTCGGCGATTGGGCGGAGCGCTATGCGCCGCGCAGCGATGATTCCGACAGCATCTGGCACGGCGACATGGGCGCGGACCAGGTGCGCAAGTCACGTCAAGGGTATTACGGCAATATCACCTTCATCGATGAGAAGGTCGGCGAAATCCTGGCCGCTCTCGAAAAGCGCGGCATGATGGAGAATACCCTTATCGTTTTCACCTCCGACCACGGCGACATGGTAGGCGACCATCACATGTGGCGGAAGACCTACGCCTACGAAGGCTCCGCCAACGTGCCCATGATCGTGCGCTGGCCGAAAGGCACGCTCTCCGAAGACCGCGGCCGCGTGCTCCAGCATCCGGTCGAACTGCGCGACATCCTGCCCACCTTCATGGACGCGGCGGGGATCCCCGGCGCGGAAACGCTGGACGGCAAGAGCATGCTGTCGCTGGTCAAAGACAGCGACGCCGAGTGGCGGCCGTACATCGATCTCGAACATGACCGCTGCTACGCGCCGGAAAACCACTGGACCGCCGTGACAGACGGCCACAGCAAGTTCATCTTCCATTGCGAATCCGGCGAAGAGCAGTTCTTCGATCTCGACGCCGACCGTGGCGAGAAGAAGAACCTCGCCCAGGATCCGCAGTACGCCGGGCGCGTCGCGGAATGGCGGCAACACATGGTCGATCACTTATCCGAGCGCGGCGAGCCCTTCGTGAAAGACGGCAAACTTGCCGTGCGCCAGGAGTCGTACCTCTATTCACCGAATTGGCCCGGCTGCAAGTGCCACGGCACGGATCGTCGCGCGTAAACGCCCGTTCACATCAGATTCATCCATTACAGGAGCAGCAAACATGTTCATCGTACATGTCAACGTTCGCGTAAAAGACGACTGCGTTGAAGCGTTTCGCGATGCGACGCTGGAGAACGCGCGGCAGAGCATCCAGGAACCGGGAATCGCGCGGTTCGATGTCATTCAACAGGTCGACGATCCGACGCGCTTCGTGTTGGTTGAGGTATACCGCACCTTCGGGGATCCCGCGCGGCACAAGGAAACCGCGCATTATCAGAAATGGCGTGACGCGGTCGAACCCATGATGGCGGAGCCTCGCCAGAGCGTGAAGTACAACAACTGTTTTCCTGACGATCCCGGCTGGGGTTGACGAATACGCAACGATGTGGGGGCGCTCCGCGATCTCGCACGGGGATTCATCATGTACAAACCGTCTCGCAGAACGTTCATGCAAACTGCCGTACTCGGAAGTGCGGTCCTTGCCGGCGCCCACCGGGCCGAGGCGCAAGACGCGCCCGAGCGCCCGAACATCGTCTTTCTCTTCTCCGACGATCACAGCGTGCCGGACCTCGGCTGTTACGGGAACGATACGATTCGCACGCCCAACCTCGATGCGCTTGCCGCGGCGGGCATGCGTTTCGACCGCGCCTACGTCACCTGCCCGCAATGCAGCCCCAGCCGCGCGAGCATTCTGACCGGCCGCTCGCCGCACGCGGTGGGCGCGTCGCGTCTTCACGTGAACGCCTATCCCGACGCCGCAAGCATTCCAACCTTGCTCAAGGAAGCCGGATACTTCACTGGCGCGTATCGCAAGGTCCATCAAGGCGTCATTCAGAAGCAGTTCGATTTCTATGGCGGCAACAAAGTCCCCTTCACCAAGTTCTTCGAAGAGCGGCCGAAGGACAAGCCCTTCTTCCTGTGGTTCGGTTCTACCGACCCGCATCGCGACTACGCCCCGGGCGCGATCGATCCGCCGCACGACCCCGCATCCGTGAAGGTGCCGCCCCATCTTCCTGACACGCCCGAAGTGCGACGGGATATCGCGTTGTATTACGACGAGATCGGCCGCTTCGATCGGGAGTGCGGAGAGCTCCTCGCCCTGCTCGACGAACACGGATTGGCAGACAATACGCTCGTGGTCATGTCCGGCGACAACGGCCGTCCCTTTCCGCGCGCGAAAGCGACCTTGTACGAACCGGGCATTCACGTGCCCCTGCTGGCGCGCTGGCCGGGGCGCATCGATGCGGGGCGCTCGACGAACGCTCTCGTCTCGCTCATGGACCTTGCGGCGACATGGCTCGACGTGGCTGGCGCTGCAATTCCGGACACGATGGAGTCCGTGTCGTTGGCAACTCTCATGCGGGGCGACGTGGATAGCGTCCACGAGTACGTCTTCTGCGAACGCAACTGGCACGATAACTGGGACCCCATGCGCTGCGTCGTCGGGGCGCGATACAAGTTGATTCAGAATTACCGGCCCGAAGTGGGCCATCTGAACAGTCTCGATCTCCTGCGCTCGCCGAGTTTTGAGTCCATCCACGCGCTGGCTGAATCCGGCGAACTGAAAGAACCGCATACCTGGTATCTGAACGATTCAAAACCCCGCGTCGAGCTATACGACCTCGAATCGGATCCCGGCGAGTGGCGCAACCTTGCCGGCGATCCCGGCCAGGCAGATCGCGTCGCCGCGATGCAACAGGCCCTCGGCATGTGGATGAACGCGACGAACGACTTCCTCCCGCCGCCTGCCTCCGCTGCCGGAGGTCCATACAAAGATACGCTCGACGGCGAAGCCCGCTGGTGGAATGAGGATCCGCAATGAACGATACATCGAATGACCCTACGATGCACCGAAACCTGAACCGGCGCGATTTCATGCGAGTAAGTGCGGGCTCCGGTGCACTGCTGGCTGGTCGCACGGCATTCGCAGCCATTCCCGAATCGCTGGGACCCGCGCCGGAGCAACCCTTCGCGGCGCCCCCTATCAAAAACGTGCGGATCGGATTCGTCGGCGTGGGCAACATGGGAACCAATCACGTTCGCAACCTCCTTAAGATTGAGGGCTGCCAGATTACCGCCGTGTGCGACATCGTCGAGTCCAGGGTGGCCTCCGCGCAGCAGATGGTGGTCGACGCCGGATTTCCAGAACCTTCCGGATACGCCAACGGCGAAACCGACTTCAAACGCATGTGCGCCGAGGAAGATCTGGACCTCGTGTTCACCGCGACGCCCTGGCGCTGGCACGTCCCCGTGTGCGTGGCTGCCATGGAAAACGGTAAACACGCGGCGACAGAAGTTCCCGCGGCAGTCACCGTCGACGAATGCTGGCAACTCGTGGAAACCGCGGAGAAACAGCAGAAGCATTGCATCATGATGGAAAACTGCTGCTACGGTCGCGCGGAGCTCCAGATCCTGCTCATGGTGCGCCGGGGTATCTTTGGCGACCTCCTCCACGGCGAGGGCGCGTATTTGCATGACCTGCGCGAGTTCAAATTTTCCTTCGGCGAACAAGGCCGTTGGCGCCGCGAACTCAGTATGACCCGGAATGGAAACCTGTATCCGACACACGGTCTCGGTCCTATCGCGCAATGCATGAACATCAATCGCGGCGACCGGTTCAGCTACATGGTTTCCATGAGCGCGCCGTCCATGGGTTTGCAGCGGTTCGCCGAGGAGCATTTTCCGGAAGACGACCCGCGACGGGCAGAAACTTTCGTGAATGGCGATTACAACACGAGCATCATCAAGACCGAACTTGGACGAACAATCGTCGTCCAATACACCTGCGACGCGCCACGGCCATACAGCCGCATCAATTTGCTGCAAGGAACCAAGGCGATCACCGAGGGATTCCCCGATCGCATCTACATTGAGGGGCGAAGTCCCAAGGACACGTGGGAACCGCTGGAGCAATACCGGCCCGAGTTCGAGCATCCCTTGTGGAGCCAAATCGGCGCGGATGCCACAGGGGCTGGACACGGCGGGATGGACTTCCTTGAGAACTACCGGCTTATCAAGTGCTTGCGCGAAGGATTGCCTCTCGATATGGACGTCTACGACGCGGCCGCCTGGAGCGTCGTCGGACCTTTGAGCGAACAATCGGTCGCGCATCGCGCTGAAACGGTGGACTTCCCCGATTTCACCCGGGGGCGGTGGAAGAATTGGCAGCCCATCGGTATCGTGGACGCGTAACGTGCGAAAACTATTCGTTTTCGGCGCGTGTTGAACCCGCCCCCAAAGCCGGGTAAGCTACACTTCCCCTGAAAACGTGCTATCGTCCCACCACCAGCGGGTGCGCCGCAGCACAGAATCCGCGCGTATCTATCAGGGAAATGCTGTGAACGATCCGCGCATACGTGAAAGGTATCTTGTACTCATGCGATTCTCTATCCTCATCTTGACGTGCCTTTTGGCGGTCGCTACGGGACTGGCCGAGGTGCCCAGCATCACGGTTGGGAAATTTCCCCAGGAAGTGGCGACCAAGTACACCACGGACAATGGACTTCCCTCCAACGACGTGCGCGCTATCCATGTCGGCGCCGATGGAATGGTCTATGCCGAAACCGCCCTTGGTTGGGCCGTGTTGAAGAAGCGCCACTGGTCTGAGGTCGCCGAGCCGGGACAGAACGTGTTGCCCGGCCGGGTCGACGACCGGCTTTTCACTGAGATCGCCGGCATTACGAACCAGATTGCTCAATCTGACGAGAACCGCCTCGTCGCAGCGACCAGCAAAGGGCTGCTGGAGAAGACGCCTTCAGGCTTTCAGCCTATCGTCATCGACACCGGCAAAGGCAGCCAGTGGGCGGTCGAGGACGTGCGCGGCGTCGCCTTCGACACTTCCAATCGGCTGTGGGTTGCCTCGCTGGCGGGTGTCGCCTGTCAAACAGGACCCGACTGGAACTTTTACACGGGCGAGGACGGGCTCCCGTACAACGATTTCACGTGCGTGGCCGCGGGACCTGACGATGTCGTCTGGTTCGGTACCCGCATCGGCGCGGTGCGCTTCGACGGAAAAAACTGGGCGTACCGGCAAGGGCTTCGTTGGTTGCCCAGCGACGAGATTCGGTCCATCGCGGTGGATGATCACGGCAACGCCTGGTTCGCGACCGCGGACGGCGTAGGCTGTATTGAACGACGCATGATGACCCTGGCTGAGAAGGCGGACTTCTACGAAGAGGAAATGGAGAAATATATTCGCCGCACGAAGTACGGTTACGTGTCCGAGGTGGGCCTGAAAGCCCCCGGCGACAAGAGCGAGATCATCTACAGCGACAGCGACAATGACGGCTTGTGGACGGCCATGTACGGCGCGGGCGAGTGTTTCGCGTACGCGGCGACGGGCGATCCGAAGGCGAAAGATCGGGCCAAACGCGCCTTCGAGGCGCTGCGCTTTCTCCAGAAGGTGACCCAGGGCACCGAGTACAGCCCGCCCAAGGGCTATGTCGCCCGCACGATCCTTCCCGCTGATGGGCCCAACCCCAACGATGGCCGCATCGAACGCGACCGCAAGGAGCGGGAAGAAGGAGACAAACTCTGGAAAGTGTACGAGCCGCGCTGGCCGCTAAGTGCCGATAAGAAATGGTACTGGAAAAGCGACACCAGTTCGGACGAGCTGGACGGCCACTACTTCTTCTATCCGCTCTATTACGATCTCGTCGCGGACACGGAAGAAGAGAAAGAGCGCGTTCGCGAGGTCGTACGCGATCTGACCGATCACCTCGTCGAGCACAACTATCAGTTGATCGATTTCGATGGAACCGTGACGCGATGGGGCGTCTACAATCCCGAAGCCCTCAATCACGATCCCAACTGGTGGGTCGAGCGCGGTCTCAAGTCGCTCAGCATGTTGTCGTACCTCGCCGTGGCGCGCCACATGACCGGCGACGACAAGTATGGCGAGCACATCAAGAAGCTATGCGAGAATCACGCCTACGATACAAACGCCATGATCTACAAGATTCATCGCGGGCCAGGTTCGGGCAACCATTCCGACGATGAGATGGCGTTTATGTGCTTCTACAACCTGCATAAATACACGACGCCTGACGAGTTCACCCAGGACCTGATGTTCTCGTTCTACAGCGCATGGACCAACGAGCAACCCGAGATGAACCCCTTCTTCAATTTCGCGTATGCGGCCCACGGGCTCGAAGCCAAATTCACGAATCCGTGGGGTACCCACTCCATCGCGCCCTGGGGCGGCTGGCTGGAAGATTCCGTCGAGACGTTGAAAGGCTTCCCGCTGGACCGCTGCAATTGGGCCAGCAAAAACAGTCATCGACTCGATATCGAAATGCTGCCCCGCCAGCAGGCGGTGGAACTGACGGAAGAAAACCGGCCCCAATACGGGTACCGCGTGAACGGAAAGGTTTTGCCGGTCGAGAACCGGCACTTCAACCATTGGAACCACAACCCGTGGAACCTCGACTACGGCGGCAACGGTCAGGGGCTCGCGAGCGGCACAGTCTATCTATTGCCGTACTACATGGGCCTGTACCACGGCTTCATCAAGTGAGCAAGGCCGTGTAACCGGCCTCACGGACTTATCCGCGATTTTGAACGCCCGGCTGAATGGCCGGGCGTTCTTGCATTTATTCACGTTCATTTGGCGGACGGTTGGCGCCGGAATCGTGAGGCACAGGCCCTGACAAAAAGGAAAGGGTCCAACGGGATATCCCGCTGAACCCTTCAGCATCTGAAATTCAGATTCGTCTTCAGTGTTTGCCGTGTGGCAAGGGCGCTACACGACTGCGGCGCGCCGTTCGGCTAGAAATGCCAGGATGAAGAAGAACGTCCACAACGGGGCCCACAGCAGCGTCCACAAGATAAACATTACTTACCCTCCTCTATTCCGCGAACATTTGTCGGTAGAACCCACCGGCTACCCCTACACAATGGAATCCCGGGGGCTCCCGTTTGCCTTGTACTACGTCCAGCACGCGCCACTATACGAAGACGCCGCCGAATTGTCAACCCCGCCCCCTTTGCCAAGTGTTTACGGGACATGGATTAACCCCTCAGTGATCCCCAGATTCGGTTGCCAACATGAAACTGGGGAGCACTGAGGGGTAGGAGGAGACTACGAACGACAAGGACCAAATGGACATAAACGACCCAAAGGACACATAGGAAATCCCTATTCACCAAAACCCTTTGGTTGTCGCTTTGGTCCCTTAGGTCTTATTCGTCCCTCGCACGAAGGAAAGCCCGCCCTTACCCGAAGTACTCCTGCAACAACCCCAAGTCCAACTCCGGGTACACGGGGAACCGGTCGAGCAACGCCTTTACGCGGGCCTTGCCTTCGGCGTGGGCTTTCTCGTCGAGGACGTAGTTGATTTTGCTGGGCTGGCCGGCGTTCTTGCCGGACTCGACGACGCCCGCCTTGGTATTGCCGAGAGCGAGCTTGATGATGGCGGCGATTTCTTTCATTTCTTCGACGCCCATACCCAGGGTGGTCACTGCGGCCGTGCCGAGACGCATGCCGCTGGTGATCATGGGGGAGTTCTGGTCGAAGGGGATGGCGTTCTTATTCAGCGTGATCCCGCAATCACGCAAGGCGCTGGCGCCCTGGCGTCCGGTGAGCCCAATGGACGTGACGTCGATGAGCATGAGATGGTTGTCCGTGCCGCCGGAGACGACCTTCATGCCCTCATCGACACAGGCCTGCGCCAAAGCCTGGCAGTTCGTGACGATCCGTTTCGCGTAGTCCTTGAACTCGGGGCGGTTGGCCTCCGTGAAGGCAATGGCCTTCGCCGCCATGACGTGCGGCAAGGGCCCGCCCAGGACCATGGGGCACCCCTTGTCCATGTACTGGCCGAATTCCTTCGTCGACAACACGACGCCGCCGCGTGGACCGCGCAAGGTCTTGTGCGTCGTCGAAGTGACCACGTGGGCGTGGGGGAAGGGGCTGAAGTCGCCGGTGAACACGCCGCCCGCGACCAGCCCGGCGAAGTGGGCCATGTCGACCATGAGCACCGCGCCGACCTTGTCCGCAATGGCGCGCATGCGTTTGAAATTGATCGCGCGCGGATAAGCGCTGTATCCCGCAAGGAGGATAAGCGGCTTCACGTCCATCGCCTGCGCTTCAATGGCGTCGTAGTCGAGAAGAAAATCCTTCTCGCTCACGCCGTAGGCGTAGGCCTCGAACATCTTGCCGGACACGTTGTGGCGGTACCCGTGCGTGAGGTGTCCGCCCGCGGCAAGGTTCAAACCCAGCAGCCGCTGGTTGCCCAACTTCTGGCGCAGCGTTTCCCAATCCTCGTGCGACAATGCGCCGGGGTCTTTCACGCCGAGTTCATCCAGGGCCGGCACCGCCACGCGCGCCTGCAAGATACCCCAGAAGGCCACCATGTTCGCGTCTGCGCCGCTGTGGGGTTGCACGTAGGCGTGCTCGCAGCCAAAGAGTTTGCAGGCCTGTTCGCAGGCGTAGGCTTCGATTTCGTCCACGTTGTCGCAGCCTTCGTAGAAGCGCGAGTGGGGGAAGCCTTCCGCGTACTTGTCCGTGAGCAGGTTGCCCATGGCAAGTTGCGTCGCGAGAGAGCAGTAATTCTCACTGGCGATTAGCTTGAGGTAGCTCCGTTGATCGGCCAGCTCCTGCACGATCTCCTTCGCCACCAGCGGCGCCACTGACGCCACCGTGCTCAGGTTCGCCAGGTATCCCAGGAAACCGGGGTTAATCTGGTCCGGATCCACCTTAGCCAGATACGCCGCCACCGCGCCACTCGATTGGGAAGCCGTCACTGCCACGATACGTTCTCCTTGCCAAAAATGGGGACTGGCTCGAATTACTCAAATGATCCAACCGCCCTAGTGTTCACCAAGTACTGCGGAGTGATTCGTGCCCGTACCCGTTTTGGGCCACTACGGACAAATCGAAATCAGGGACAGTCACCATCTTCCTATTCACTGTCTGGCCATTACCACATCGCCGAAGTAGGAAAATGGTAACTGTCCCTAATTTCGGCTCCGCGCCCTGCCGTTCATTGGGTTGCGAATACGAATCACTCGGACCGAAAAGGTCCCGAAAAGACACCTGCCGTAATGGTATCGCGCCCTCCGGTTTGAATCAATGACGCAGTGGTTGATCAGGAAATCTGCAATCGGAATCGGATGTGCCACGCGATACGTGGGATTGGCAGGTGTTTTCGTTGACAGTCCGCGCGCAGGATTTTCGTTCATTTTGCGATGTCGCACCTTCTACGATAAGGTTCATAGCGGATTGGGAACTCGGGGCCTCGGGAAGGAGGTAATCATGCGTGGGGGTACACGTCTTCGTCTGGCCATCCTTCTAACGGTATGTGGGTCTGCCCTTGGTGCGAACGTCGCCGAAGAGGCCGTTGCAAAACGCTTCGACATCGTCGATTACGGCGCCGTGGCAGGCGGGGAGAAGTTGTCCACGGAATCGATCCAGGCGGCGATCGATGCGTGCGCGCTATCGGGCGGGGGCCGCGTCGTCGTCCCGGCTGGCACCTTTCTGACCGGGGGACTGACGCTTAAGAGCAAGGTCGAGTTCCATCTCGAAGAAGAAGCAGTGTTGCTCGGCAGTCCGTGGATACGCGATTACCCCGAGCATGAACTTCGCACGAAGGAACGGTACGACTGGTACCTGCGCACGAGCCTTCTCTTTGCCCAGGGAGCGGATGGCATCGCGGTGACGGGGACCGGCACGCTGAACGGGAACAGCTCGAGCCCCAACGACTTCATGGAAGAAGGCCGCGATCAGAACCACCGGCCCTGCCTGATCTGGTTTGACGAGTGCACTAGCGTGCTTGTCAAAGACGTTACGTTCACCTCGTCGGGATTCTGGACAGAGACGTACACTAAATGCCGAAACGTCCATGTGGACGGAATCACGGTCCGGGATAGCACATTTCTGAACAACGACGGCTGCAACATCATCGATTGCGAGAACGCGATCGTCGAGAACTGCGACATCAATGCGTTGGATGATGCCATATGCCTCAAAGCATACACCCTGCGCGGCTGCTACAACGTTGTCATCCGCAACAACAGGGTGCGTAGCTTGTGCAACGGTATCAAGGCGGGCACGGACTCGACGGGCGGGTTTCAGAATATCCTGATCGAGGATAACCACGTCTGGCAGACAGGCATCTCGGGGATAGCACTGGAACTGGTTGATGGCGGATTGATGCGCAACGTCGTGGTGCGGAACATCACGATGGACGTGGTGGAAACGCCCATCTTCATCAAGCTCGGCGACCGCAACCGGCCGGTGTGGGTGAATGGCGTTGAAACCGAAACCTCCACGGGCGCTATCCGCGATGTGCATATCAGCGGCATCCGGGCAACCGTGAGCAATGCCGAGAAATACACCGACGAAGAGCGAGCCATCTACAATCTCACGCCGTTTGCGTCGAGCATCACCGGGATTCCCGGACATTACATCGAGCGGCTCTTCATCGAAGACGTGGACATCGAAATACTCGGCGGGTTCCCCATACGCACCGAGGAAGACGCCCAACGTCGCGTCGAGGAGAATTCGACGGACTACCCCGAAAATCGTATGTTCGGCGTGCTACCTGCCCACGGTTTCTATATCCGCCACGTGAAGGATTTGCACATGAACGATATCCGCGTAACGATGCGGCAAGAGGATGCGCGGCCGTGCTTCGTTTTCGACGACGTCCACGATTCGTCGTTTCGCCAAATTCAAACGGAAAGTGTGTCGGCCACACCGGTTTTCCGTGAAACGGAGGACTGTTCGAACATTCGGTACGACTGAATTCGCACATTGATTCGCTTCCCGGGCCAACCGATTCGGACCCTGTTTGACCTGTTTCTCACGCGGATGGCACAATACCGGGAGCCGCAAGCACATCCTGCGCGGCAGCGTCGCAGTGACCTTCCACCTGCATCCGGAAAGCGAGGATCTTTTGATGGAATGCCCCGAAAAGAATGACGAGGAGCAGAAGAAAAACGACGGCATGACGAGCCATCTGCTCAAGACGCGCACCATCGTGCTGTCCGGTCAGGTGGATACGGAAATGGCCGAACGGGTCATTTCGCAACTGGTGGTGCTGGACAACGAAAACCACGATCCCATCCGCGTGATGATCACGTCGCAGGGCGGGCACGTGGACTCCGGCATGGCCATCCACGACGTCATGCGCTACGTCAATTCGCCGGTGTATACCATTGGCGCGGGCTGGGTGGCGAGCATCGGAGTGCCGATTCTGTTCGGCGCGCCGGACAAGGCCCATCGCGTGGCCCTGCCGAACACGCGCTTCCTCCTGCACCAGCCGAGCGGCGGCGCGGGCGGCCATTTGCAGGACATCCGCATCGAAGCCCAGGAAATCATGCGTATCCGCCAGCGCTTGAATGAACTCATCGCCAAAGAAACCGGACAGGACGTGGCGAAGGTCGCCAAGGATAGCGACCGCAACTACTGGATGGACGCGGAAGAAGCCGTGAAGTACGGGATCATCTCGCGAGTCGTGCAACACGCGAAGGATGTGGTGAAGTAAGGAAACAAGCCGGGTTTTGTGCCCGTATGTAGCGCAGGCGTCCCCCCCCGGACGGCCCTGTAGCCGGCGGGGGCGCCCGCGCTACATCTATCTAACCCACACCGAGTTCCGCGGCGAGGTCGAGAATCGTAAACCGGCTGCGGATGTACCGCGCGTACTTCAGCGCGTTGCGGTACTCTTCGAGGGGTGCTTCCATGTCCTCCGGCGCAGTCGGGCCGCCGGCGTGCCGGATGGCTTGTTCGACGACTTTCGAGGGCAACAGGTCGTGCCGCACCGCTTCCGCGATCTCCGGCATCTTGTCGCGGAACACCATGAGTTCCGCGCGCATGAGGTCCGGCGGGAGGGACTTCTGCTTCCACTGGGCCATCACTTCTTCCGCGACCGCCTCGCCCCAATCGGCGAGGGCCCATTCCTGAACCTGCTGGTCTGTCGGCTGAAGGGCCACAAGGGCGTCGGGATCGATTTTTGTTGGATCGAGGGCAAGCACGTTCTCCCACAGGCGGAGACAGTGCACCGTGGCCACGCCGACCTGCACGCCGTGGAGATCGTTCGGCGTTCCGTAGAGCGCCTGCTTCATGTCGATGTAGTGGGAGATGAGGTGTTCCCCACCCGAAGCCGGCGAGGACGAGCCCGCCACGAGCATGGAGAGGCCGGAGAGCAGCAGCGCTTCCAACGCAATCGCGATGGCTTCCGGATCGCCTTGCCCGACACGTTCCGCGGAATCCAGTACTTGCGTGAGGATGCCTTCATAGAAGCGCAATGCGTTCGCGTCGTAATACTCCCCACGCAGGAAATGGGCGGTCCGCCAGTCCGCGCCCGCGGAACACTTGGACAGGTAATCGGCCACACCGGCGGCGGCCAGGCGCGGCGGCGCGGCGGCAACCAGTTCCGGATCGGCAAAGACCCCCAGGGCCGGCGTACACGGCACCGTACGCTTGAGTCCACGCACTTTGACCGCCGTGATACCGGAGGTATACCCGTTCATGCTCGCGGCCGTGGCGAAGAGCAGCACGGGACGTTCGTTCTTCGTGCCCGCGTGTTTGACGAGGTCGCACACCGTCCCCGCGCCAATGCCCACGAAGAAATCGGCGTCCGCCCCGGCCTTGGCCACGTCATCGCCGAGGGCTTCCGTAGCGTCGATATGCCCGCCGGTCAGCACCTTCTCGTCCACGGACTTCCCCGCGTCCACCAAGGCTTTCAGCACGGGTTCAGCGGCCGCGGCGTGCGTGTTTTCGTCGGAAACCACGAGACAGGACGCGCCGCACTGTTCCTTGGCGAACTCCGCCAATCGATTCGCGGCGTCGGCGCCGACGTGCGCCAGCGCGATGGGAAGTCCAGGAGTCTCCGCGAAGGCGCGGGCCAGCGCCGTTCCGGTGGGAACCTTTTGAGTCATGGCTGCGTTCCGCCGCACTCAGCTCGGGCTTGTGGTCAGGTTAACCGACGTGCCCGCGTCTTCCCGGAACAGGGTGACGTTCAGCATCTTGCCTTCCTTCTTGAAGTTCATCATCTTCATGTCCGGCAATTTCTGCGCCTGCGCAGGCGTCTCCTCTTTCCATCCCTGTTCTTCGATCGCGACCTTCATCGCGTCCGAAACAGACTCAAGAGCCTCCGGCACCTGACCCTGGAGTACGTACGTGCCCTGGTCCGGCAGGGCGCTGACATTGATGACGGTGAGATCGCCAGGAAGGGGAATGTCTGAAGGGAACTCGTCGGGGACGCGTGCTTCATCGCCGGTGGTGACCTCGACCACGGACTCGGCAGAGCCTGCGGAATCATCGGAACTGGGCGATCCGCACCCGGCCAGCGAGATAAGGGCCATCACCAAGGCGAACATCCAGCGTAGATTCCTGGTTTCCATAGGATCTCACTCCTCCGGTTTCGCGTCCATCATACAGAAAAGCGGACCCTTCACGCGGAAGAGTCCGCTTCAAATCACGAATGCTATGCGGAGCGCTTACTGGACAGGTTCCAGGGGCGTCCCATCATAGATGATCTTGTCGCCTTCGATGGTGGCCGCGTAATCTTGGCCCATGGCGCCGACCGTCAGCGTCGTGCCGTCCAACGACCACGTACCCGGGATCTGATCGTTGACCTTCAAGACGCCATCGGGTTCGAAGGAGAAGGTCATGCCGCCCGCGCTGAACTTCTTGCCAACGATATTCTCCGCAGTGAGGGCCGCACCGGCAGCTTCGGTGCCTTCCACGGCCGCTTCGACCGCCGCCTCAGCCGCGGTTTCGCCGGCCGGGGCTTCCCCGCTCATCTCTTCCGTGCCTGCCGCGGGTGCTTCGCTATCCGGCATCTGGGCCGGCTCTTCTACCGCGGCCGGTTCTTGGGCTGCAGCAGGCTCAGTGGCGTCCGCTGGCTCTGAGGCATCCGTCGCCGGCTCTGAGGGAGCGGTGCTCCCGCCGCTGCAACTCGTCGCCGCGAACGGCAGCGAGATCGCCATAAGTAGTGCAATCGCTACAAACAAGTGCTTTTTCATGAAAACGGCCCCTTCCGTCGATTGACCTCGCATCCCCGCGAGGGTTGGTGTCACGTATTCCAGTTGTGCGTCCAAAGCACAACGCCCATAAGCGTACACGGAGCGCATGGTCCCGGTCAACACCGCGTCGAGGAACGTGAACTCAGGGAGAGCAGGGACGAGGAGGGTCCAATTCTACTGACCGGTAGGTTTCGGTTGGTGGTGGCAAGTGAATAACTTCGTAACCAAAAACGACTTGACACGGAAAACCGGTTCTGCTATGGTACGCGAAGTATTTTTGGGGATTCTGCCGACGGGTAGACGGAAAAATACGAAAGCGGAAAAACAGAGACTGACTGCAAGGGGTAGATTCACACTACACACACGCGAAAAAACCATCAATCGTGATCTCACATCGGAGACGAAAGGAGGGATGCGACCAGTCCGAAGAGACTTACTCCGAGGTCACGCGATATGGATGTGCGTATAGATCTGTTGAACGAACTCAGCGTTTCGGCGAAATGAAACTTTGGTTTCGCTCGAAGCTGGTATAGCGAGGCGCTCAGCCGCCTCCAACATAAAATGGAGAAACCAATCAATGCGTAAATCATTGATGATTGTTCTCACGGCGGCCATGGTGCTGGCAGCATTGCCGGCCATGGCCGAGCTGCAGAACGTGCAGGTCGGCGGAGAAATCCGCATCCGTGCGAACTACTACTCGAACTACACGTATGACATCGCCGGTCAGGGTGTTGCCCAGCAAGCGCCTACCCTGTTCGGTAATCAGGTTATCTGGCCGAACTTCTTCCTTCCCCGCCGTCCGATTGGCACCGGTCCGTTCAACGGCGCCGGTATCGTCAGCGGTTTCGCGTGGGATGACGCGGAGAGCAACGACCAGCAGTTTGTCGAACAGCGCACCCGGCTCAACGTGAAAGCGGACTTCACCAATGAAGTCAGCGCCTTCATCGAGCTGGACAGCTACGACATCTGGGGCGAGGATTTCCGGTCCGACTATGTGACGGGCTTGGACAACCGCGCCGTGACCAACGATGACGTCGAAATCTACCAGGCCTACATCGAAGCAAACGAGATGTTCGGGTTCCCGCTGCGCCTTCGCATCGGTCGCCAGGAGCTCAGCTTCGGTAGCGAGTGGCTGGTCGGCACACACGACACCGGCGCTTTCTTCACGGGCCTGTCTTTCGACGGCGTGCGTCTGACCTATGCGACCGACGTGTTCAGCGTTGACGCGTGGGCCTCGACGTTGTTCGAGAGCGGAATCAACGAGCAGGACGGCGACGTCTGGTTCTACGGCGTCTACGGCAGCTACCTCGGGCTTG
>CAZWDH010000104.1:0-20791 GCA_964632865.1 uncultured Nitrospiraceae bacterium | reverse complement strand
CATGCCGGGGCTGACATTCATCATCGCTGCGGCCGTGCTCGCAGGTTCCCCATTGCCCTTGCCCGACGATTTCGATCCTGATTTGAACATGATCGTCGACGAGGGCCAGCACGGGCCCCGGGATGCGGCGGCGTTCGCAGAGAAACTCCTGGCAAACGGCGCTCCGGAGGATGTGGCCCTGGCCGTAAAGGTCCTCGATGCGACGCTGGCCTGCCAGGAAATGCGGGACGGGGCGCGGCACCACGGCAACTTTCTCTGGAACCGCGAGGACGATGCCATTCACGATCTGAACTCCGTCGAGTTCGTCCTGCGCTATATGATTCCAATGATGATCCGCCATGGCGATCGGCTGCCGATGGATGTGCAGGACCGGGTCATGCGCAGTATTCGAGCGGGGCTCGATGAGATCCGTCGCATGGACGTGGCCGTAACGTACACCAACATCGCCGCCATGGATTGCGCGAATTCAGCGCTTGGCGGCGAACTCCTCGGTGACGCCGCGATTGCCGCCCGTGGCTACGAAAAGCTGAAGGCGCTATCGGATATCACTGCCCAATACGGTACCGTTTACGAATTCTACAGCCCCGGCTACACGCAAGTGACGGTAGACGCTTTGCACCGGCTGGCCTCCCTCACCACCGACGAGCCAACCCGTATCCGCGCCCGGACGATGATCGCGCGGCTCGCGCTGACGACCGCGTTGCACGTGCACGAGGCCACTGGAAGGTTGGCTGGCCCGTTTAGCCGGGCCTACCACGATCAAGTGCTGGGGACTTCCGAGGCGGAATCGAAGTATCTCCGGCGATGGGCTGCGGAAGGCGTCGTACCGGCCTGGACGACAAGAATCCTCGATCGGTCCATGCCCTTGCCGATGACAATCGCTGAGTCGTCGTATCCTCCATGGGACATGGGAATGACCTGCTACCTGGCGCGCCGGTTTTCGCTGGGCGTGACAACGCGTGAGATCAGCAACCAGACCAGCGGCGTAATCGTGCGTTATCCCGTGGCAGACTCCGGAATGGCCGGCACGGTATTCAGCCGGTACATTCTCAATGGCACGTTCTTTGAGGCGCCAGGGGAAGGCGAGTCGCGTAATGTACGGTACAGCCTCAACGAAGACGGAAAACTGTGGGCCGTGCAAAACGGCCCGAGCGCGTTATGCCTGTACGCGCCGCGTAACCTCGTTCATCCCGACAGCTTCGCGCCGTGCAGTCAGGACCGGTGGCGCAGCGCCAAGGCCGCAGTGATCTGGTCACGGCGGGATACCGTCGAAGGGATTTGGGCCGGAGGCCGGCGAATTGAATCGTTGCCGGCGGACGTGGAGCCCAATACGCCGGTGGTCGTCCTCAGCGGCCCCATCTATGTCGGAATCCTGCCGGTATCGCGAACGGACCTCGGGTATGGCGCGCCGCTTCGCCTGTCGGAATCGGAGGGATACCTGGCCTTTCAGATGTACAACTATCTCGGAGGCGAGAAACTTCATAACGACCTCGAACCCATGAGCCGGTTCTACCGGGGCCAGCCCCAATGCGGGTTCTACCTCGAAGTCGCGGACCGCGAGGCGTACGCCGACGGCGCCAGCTTTGCCGCGGCCATCGCCTCGGGATCGCTCCACGAAGACATCGCGCCGGAAACCACGGCATACATGACCGCAGCGTCCCGGCCGTGGACGGTGGAATATCGGCGGGGGGACCGCGCTACAGGCCTCACCATCGATCTCATGAATTGGACCCTGACCCGCCGGTGGACGCAAGATGGCGACCTGGGATACCCCCCGCTGGATTCGCCAGTGGCGAATCAGACGGACACCGGCATTGTCGAAGTTGGCGGCGCGCGCGTCGAATGTTCCGCCGCCCCCGCGTGGCTTTACGCGGACCCGGATTCGGACCTCTACGTGGCAGGCTATCACGGGCCTTCGGAACCATTCTCGCTCATCACACCGACGGGTCGCGTTGACCTTCCGCGAATGGGAACAGGGACGGTCGTCTACGATTCCGGCACGGTGACGGTCGACGCACTGGACGTTCAGCAGGCCCGCTAGCACGCGCCTCCCACCAGCGCGAATATCCCATTGACTGGATCGCCCTCGCGGCACAATAATGCCTGATCGGATGCGGTCGATGGGCATCGACGCGTCCCGTATGGGGGAATGAGCGCGACTGAGCAGGGGAACGGCTTCAGGGGGCCGTATCTTTTCGGTAGCATGCTGCGGTCAATCGAAATCTGCCAATCACCTGTTCGCGCGCGCCGGGGAGCAGTAGCCATGGGCGCAACGGGTGTTTCTTCTCGATTGGTTCCGGGTCTCGTAGTTCTCGTGATGGTCGTTCTAATTTGCTTCGCTCAAACCGCCGGGGCCGCGCCGCCCACGGTAGATTTCGTTGCGAACCGGACCCTCGGCGAGGCTGGCTTCCAGATTCAGTTCTCGGATATCTCCATCGCCACCACACCGTCCATTACGGCGTGGTCCTGGGACTTCGGCGATTCCGGATTCAGCAACCAGCAGCATCCTGCGCACACGTATGCCACGCCGGGTAGCTACTCGGTTTCGCTTACAGTCACCACCAGCGAAGGGAACTTCACCGAGACAAAATCCGCCTACATCACTGCCGCGAATCCGTCATCGCCGGCTACCGGCGCAATCGATCTTTCGGGGGCGGTCATCGTGACCAATCCGGGGACGCTGGCTAACTCCGAAGCCATGGCTGTGACGGTGCTGATGGAGGAGGTGCAGAGCCGGACCGGGATTGCGCTTTCCACGACCGCAACATGGCCGGGGTCAGGTGTGGTGATCGCGCTAACGTCACAACCGGGTCATCCACAGCTCACCGCCGAAGGGTACCGGTTGTTCACGCAGGCCGGTGGTCCCGGACCCACAGTAGTGTGGATCATTGGCGCCGATGCGCGGGGCGTCCTGTACGGGGTGGGGAAACTGTTGCGAACCGTGCACTGGAGCACTGGTGCGCTCAGCCTTCCTCAGCCGGTGGACC
Source organism: uncultured Nitrospiraceae bacterium (assembly GCA_964632865.1). GTDB lineage: Bacteria > Hydrogenedentota > Hydrogenedentia > Hydrogenedentales > SLHB01 > JAHDWY01. The sequence goes on along the minus strand of CAZWDH010000104.1, from coordinate 17,804 downwards.
TTGCGTCGTCGCCGGTCTACCCGATTCGAGGGCATCAGATCGGATATCGCAACACAGCAAACTCCTACGACGGTTGGGATGTGAACACCTACGAGCAATACATCCGTGAACTGGTGATCTTTGGCGCAAACGCCATTGAGAACATTCCCTTCGAGGCGCCGGGGAGCAGTCCCCATTTTTCCACCACGCCCGACGCGATGAACCTCGCGATGAGTCAGATTTGTGACGATTATGGAATTGAATACTGGGTGTGGGTGCCGGCCAACGTCAATCTGGGTGACGCAGGACAGCGTGCTGGACTTCTGGCCCAGCATGAAGCGTTATACCAGAATTGCGTCCGGCTTGACGGTGTGTTCGTGCCGGGCGGCGACCCGGGAAGCAACCCGCCCTTGCTCGTGATGGATTTCCTCGAAGACGTCGCGACACTTCTCAATACCTACCACCCAAATGCCGGGGTTTGGGTATCGAATCAGGGATTCGAGCACGAAGAGAACGATGAGTTTTTCGACTACTTGCACACCCAGCAGCCGGCCTGGCTTGCGGGGGTCGTGTATGGCCCTTGGACCAAGATGTCTTTGGCCGAGGAACGCGCGCGCACGCCGGTGCAGTACCCGATTCGCCGCTACCCGGACATTACGCATAGCGTCCGTTGCCAATATCCGGTTCCTAAATGGGACCAGGCCTTTGCAAACACACTGGGGCGCGAGCCGTCCAATCCACGGCCGATCGGCACAGCGCACATTCACAACGCGCTCGCGCCCAACGCGGACGGGTTCATCGCGTATTCGGACGGCGCACACGATGATCTGAATAAGATGGTTTGGAGCCAGTGCGGTTGGGATCCGGCAAGCGACGTGAACGACACTGTTGAAGACTACGGCCGATTCTTCTTTGGACCCGCTGTCGCGCAGGACGCGGCGGCCGGAATTCTGGCGCTGGAAGAGAATTGGAACGGCCCCGTCACAGGGAATGCCGACATTCCGGCAACATGGAACGCATGGGACGCGCTGGATACCGCGAATCCCGGACTGTCCACCAACTGGCGTTGGCAGCTGTGTCTGCTGCGCGCATACTACGACTACTACATCCAGGAACGTCTCGCGTATGAAACCGACCTGGAAAACCAAGCCATGATCATTCTGGCCGACGCCGTCAACCGCGGCGCCGACACGGCCATGAACGATGCGGAAGCTGTCCTTGCGCAGGCTACGTCCGCGCCCGTCCGGGCGGATTTGCGTGCGGAGATCGCAACGCTGTGCGCCGAACTTTTCGCGTCGCTTCATTTACAGACCAGCGTAACAGCGCCGTACCTGGCAAGCGGATTGGAGCGCGGTTGCGTACTCGATCTCATGGATTGGGCAATCAACGATCGGTGGTGGCTGGAATATCAGTTCGACGCCATTCGGCCGCTGGGTTCCGAGGTCGCGAAGCTGGCGGCCATCGACGCGATTCTGAATTGGGAGAATCCAGGGCCGGGCGGATTCTATGACAACCTCGGCGTGCTGGGCGAGCAGGATCACGTGGTACAGCAGTTGCCGTGGGCGAGCGATCCGGGCCGGGTGGAGTCAACGCAGAACGAGAACGCGTGGCATAATGGCCAGACCGCCAGCATCACGCAAGGGGCGGCCCGGCTTTCGTGGCAAAATCAGGCGCAAACCTTGTACAACCATCCGCTGGAAATGCGGTATACCGGTCTCGATCCAAACGCGTCTTACCGGCTCCGGGTTACGTACGACGGCCGGTTCAATCCCACCATGTACCTCACGGCGAACGAGTCGTACCTCGTGCATGGGAACCTGCCCCAACCGTCGCCGCCGCAGGTGCTCGAATTCGCATTGCCCCGGTACGTGACCGAGAGCGGGACGCTGGATCTCTGCTGGGATCTCGTTGCCGGCCGCGGATGCCAAGTCGCTGAAGTGTGGCTGGTGCGGAGCGATCCCGTCGTGCGCTACGTAGATCACGATGCGATGGGTCCCGGAGATGGCACGACGTGGGCGAATGCGTTTACCACGATTCAGGCCGCGATCGATGCATCGAACCCCGGTGATACGCTTTGGGTCGCCGAAGGGACCTACACGGGACCGATTGTGCTCGCTGATGGCGTGCAACTCTTCGGTGGGTTCAGTGGCGTGGAAGTCTCATTCGAAGAACGGGACCTGCGCGAACATGAGATGATCGTGAACGCGAACGGCGCGGATCACGCCGCGGTCGTGCAGAATGTTTCAGGCACCGCGTTGGATGGAATCACGTTCACCGGCGGTATCGCCGACGGCGTGGCGCCAGATAACAGCGGCGGCGGAATTTTGTGCGACAACGCAGACAGTAGCAATACGATCGCGCATTGCACAATTTATGGGAACTCGTCTGTTGGCGCAGGGGCGGGCATAGCTTGCCTGAACGGAGCGGCACCGGTGGTCGTCGGTTGTTTGATCGTGAGCAACACGGCGAACGACGATGGTGGCGGAATATATTGTCGCGATGGCGCATCACCTGCAGTCACGCAATGCGTCATCGCCGGAAACCAATCCGGCGACTACGGTGGCGGCGTGGCGTGTTACACGGGTGCGCCCGCGGTTTTCACGAACTGCGCGATCGCTGGGAATCTTGCGGCCCGCGCGGGGGCCATGCGCTTCTCCGGATCCAACGCCAGTGTGAAGAATTGCACCATCAGCAAGAACGCAGCGACGATTCAGATTGGGGGCGTATCGCTTGCAGGCTCTTCACCGGCTTTCGTCAACACCATCATCGAGGGGCATGCGGGCGTTGCCCTCCATGAAGGATCCGCCGATTCCGATCCCTCCGTTCAGGGATGTCTCTTTAATGCGAATTCGGGCGGTGACTACTTCAATGACGATACGGCTTCCACGCTGACCGGCGCGGCCGCATTGAATGGTCTTGCAGAAATCGCGGGCGCGGTTGATGGGCCGGCTTCGTTCCAGATCATGCCCATGGGCACCTGGCTCTCCGTCGTGTACAACGCGGGCGCCAATGAGACGACACTGACGGCCACGCAACCCGTCTTTGATACGTACAATCTCGCGCGGTATCTCATCAATCCAAACACGGCGCAACCCTTACAGGCGCTGGTCGTTTCCAGCACCAGCAATACGGTTGTTGTGGCGGGCGACGTGCAATCTATCGCGGGGGCTGGAAACGCATTCGCGATAGCAGACTACCATCTGAATGGCCTTTCGGCAGCGATCGATGCGGGAACCAGCGTCGACTCGGCGATTGCGGACATGGACGGTGAAGCGCGACCATTTGGACCGGCGCAGGACATTGGCGCTGACGAGTTCGTCGACCACGACGGCGACGGATTGGCCGATCGCGTGGAGAGCAACTCAGATACTTTTGTCAATCCCCTGGACACCGGATCCGATCTCAACGACGCCGACTCGGATAACGATGGGTTGAGCGACGGCGATGAGGTGTTGATCCATTTCACCGACCCCAACGACGATGATACCGACGGAGACGGCTACAGCGACGGATACGAAGTGAATCTCGGTTTCGATCCGCGCGACCCGGGTGATCCAGCGGGAGCCGTTCCTGCGATATCGGTGCCGAGGTTTGGCGGACGTTGACGGAAAGTCAGTCGGCCCCGGTCTCGGTCCGCAGTGCGTCGAGGCGCGCGCGAAGCGCTGCCACGCGGTCTGCCGACTGGGGATCGACGGCGAGGTTCGTTATCTCGTACGGATCCGACTCGAGGTCGTAGAGTTCGTCCATGCTTTCAAGATCGGGATAGTGGATATACTTCCATCGTTCGGTGCGCACGGCTTGCCATTCGGCGTAGCGGGGCGTGACGTTTTCGAGGTAGTACTCCGCGAGAAACGCTTCCCGCAGCGGGTAGTCCGCATCACGAAACACTGGCAACAGGGACTTCCCGTGGATAGGAATCGTGGGGTCGATGCCCACGAGGTCATACAACGTGGGCGCGAGGTCGATGTTCAGCGCCAGTTGGTCGCGCACGCTGCCGGGCGGGATCAATCGTGGATACCGCATGAGCAGGGGAATGCGCAAGGACTCTTCGTACGCCACGCGCTTGTTGAAGAACTCGCCGTGTTCGCCGAACAAGAATCCGTTGTCGCTTGCAAAGACGATCAGCGTGTCGTCAAGTTGCCCCGTCTTTTCGAGCGCGTCAAACAAGCGGCCCACACCGTCATCGACAGACGCCAGACAGCGGAAGTGATCGCGGTAGATGCTGTCGCGATCCTCGCCGCGACCCCAGCGGGGTTCCGTCGGTTCCGGCATGGCATCGGGCACGCGTAGCTTGTCGATCGGTGGCACCTCGCGCGTCAGGGCCGGTTTGCCGGAGAGGTCGTCGTCAGCACTTGGAGGAGGAATGTACGCGGCGTCGGCCTAGAGGTCGTTGTGCCGATCCGCGGGGATGAAGGGGCGGTGGACTGCTTTGTGTGACAGTATCAGCGCAAACGGCTTGTCGCGCTCTTTCCTTACGAACTCCACGGCCCAGTCGTTGAGCATGTCCGTGATGTACCCGGTGTACTGATCCCGCTGGCCGTTCACGTTTACGACGGGATCGATGAACAAGCCTTGACCGCGAAAGCTGATCCAGTGGTCGAATCCCGGTCTGCGCGTGTCGTCGTCTCCCATGTGCCATTTGCCGATGAATCCGGTTTCATAGCCGGCGCGGCGCAACAGCTGGGGAAACGTCACCAGTTTGTGGCTGATCAACGACAGACCCACATGGTCGTTGTTGATGATGCGGTGGGTGTGCGGGTATTGCCCGGTAAGAAAACTGGCCCGGCTCGGCGAACACAGCGGCGTCGTGGTGAATGCGTAGGCAAAGGTGACGCCTTCGTGGCCAATGCGATCCAGATTTGGCGTCTCTGCGAAGGGATGCCCCATCAGGCTAAGTTGGTCCCAGCGCATGTCGTCGACAAGGATAAACAGGATGTTCGGGCGCTCCGCGGTACGCGATTCTTCCGCCGCCGCTCTGCTCAGGGTAAGCGCCGCCGCGCCCGCGCCCGCGGTTTTGAAAAACTCCCGGCGATCGATTAGTCCAGACATGATGCGTGCCTCGGATTGGTTTGTCATTATGCTAAGCGATAGAATGCCACTGTCAAAGACGCGCCGGAGTGGCTCGAATCGTCGAACCAATGGGGGACTTTAGAGAATGATCCGCCAGTTGAGTATGACCTTGTTTCTTTTTGGCTAGTGCGCCGCGTGGGCGCACAACTCTTCCTCAAGGCTTCCTGTCCTGCGAGCGCCAATGAAACGTCACGTACGTCAACACAACAGGACTTCGATACCTACAACCTCGCGCGGTATCTCATCAATCCGAGATTTCGCTTCCGAAGTTTGAAGGAATCTCCAACTACTATGTGAGCCTCGGGATGGGCCAGCAGTGTGTCGGGCGGCACGAGGATGCAGCGGCGATGCTGTGAACCCGCACCGGCGTGGTTCAAGTTTGGTAATTTCGCAATTGTATGCCCCGTCAGACCAGGCCGATCCAGAGGCACGTCGTCGACCATGATGCACGCGATGTTTGGCCGCTTCGAGGCTAGCGATCACTTCATCACCGCCCGCACTGCGTTGGTCCCGATTGGCCTTCGCTGGACGCCGCCGCTCGGCGATCCTACAATGAAGCCCCAAATCATCAGGAGACTGCCTTATGCGAAACACCCGTCCTATACTCACGATCCTGGCAACGTGGTTTGCCCTGTGCTGTGCCGTACTTCCGGTCGTTGCCGAAGAAGCGAACCGTTGGGAGTCTTCCATCAAGAACTTTGAGGAACGGGATCGGGAAGCCATGCCGCCGGAAGGCGCGATCCTGTTCGTGGGCAGTTCGAGCATTATGCTCTGGAATCTGGAGGAGTCATTTCCCGATTTGGAGACCATTAACCGGGGCTTCGGGGGCTCGACTATTGCCGACGTTAACCAGTTCGTCGAGAGGATCGTGACTCCTTACAAACCGGCGACCATCGTTTTCTATGCGGGCGACAACGACGTCGCCAAGGGCACGTCTGCGGAGCAGGTGTTCGAGGATTTTAAAGCCTTTGTGGGTAAAGTACGGGCCGGTTTGCCGGATACCGGAATCCTGTTCATCTCCATCAAACCCAGTATTGCGCGGTGGAACCTCTGGGACGAGATGAACAGGGCCAACGGGTTAATCGAGGACTATTGTTCGGAAAACGAGAACTTGAGCTACGTCGACCTCGGCAAGACGATTCTCGGTGAAGACGGCAAACCACGCGCCGACTTGCTCATGCAAGACGGGCTGCATCTCAACAAAGACGGCTACGCCGAATGGAACGAAGCGCTACGCCCGTACCTGGCAGATGCGAAGAAGAAAGAGTAAGTGTCCCAGAAGAAAGAGGAAACGATCCCATTTCGCACCCCGATAACGGGGTAGACGACACAAGCCAAAAGCGTAAGTGCTCCCTATTCTTCGCGAAAGCGTAAGACTTGATGCACGCGCTTGCGCAACGCGGGTACGGCCTCTTCCTCAAACCAGGGATTCTGCTGCAACCAATAGGTGTTTCGCGGCGAAGGGTGCGGCGTCGGCAGGTACTCAGGAAAATACTCCTGCCACGCGCGAACGGTTTCGGTCAGCGTCTTCTTCCTGCGGTCTGCGAGGTAATGGCGTTGCGCGTACTGCCCCGCGAGGATGGTCAATCGAATCTCCGGCAACTGTGCCAGCAGCCGATCCAACCAGTGCTGGGTGCATTCCGGGCGAGGCGGCAAATCCCCGCCGCGCGGGTTGCGGCCGGGGTAGCAGTACCCCATCGGGATGATCGCAATGCGCGATTCGTCGTAGAAGGTTTCGCGGTCTACGCCCATCCAGGACCGCAGCCGGTCGCCGCTGGGATCGTTCCATGGGATGCCGGTTTCATGCACGCGCGTGCCGGGTGCCTGTCCCACGATGAGAATACGCGCGGAACCCGAGGCGCGCAGGACAGGCCGCGGGCCTAAGGGCAGAACGCCTTCACAAATCCTGCACGCTCGCACCTCGGCCAGGAGGGACTCAAGCGTTTCTTCACGTTTGCGCGGACTTCCGCTCACGGGCTCGCGTACGATGCGACCTCGCTTTTCGCGGAGATCTCCATGGGAAAACTGATTCCCGCCGCGGGCGACATGCTCCCCGATGCCTTGGCCGTGGACACAAATTTCCGGGGCCAGCCCGTCGCTTCCTCATATTCGGCGGTGCCGCTGCCCTCGCCGGAGAGCGTCGCGCTTGCGCTGCCGGATGTCATTGCCTTTCCGAGAGGGCCTTTCGTGAAGTCAAAGCTGTACTGATCCACGCTGTTCAGCGTGAGGATGCCGGCATCACGCCCGCCCACGGTAATGGTCGAAGTGATATTGGTGGGGATAGCCAAATCGTCGCGCGTTATCGTTTCCTGCCATGAATCGCCGGGGTTCAACGCCTGGTCGGGCGCCTTCATGAAGATCTGCTTCATGAGTTCCACCGTTCCGGAATCGCCCAGCCCTTGCCGCAACGACGCCTTCATGTCCGCCCCCGGGATATGGGCGGGCGCATCGTAGGCATCCGCCACTTTCGCGGCGATGGAATCGGCGCCTTCTACCCCAAGCACTTCGCCGAACCGGCTCACACGCAGGGTGAAGGTTTCGCCCTTCATGGCCTCCAAGGCCTTCTCCATGGCCTTCACCCCCATGGGGTCTTCCAGGCCGGGTACGTTCGGCATGTTCGCGCCGCCTAACAGGCCGTCCAGTCCGGTCACTTCGGTATCAATGCGATCGTAGGTTACGTCCAGCGTCACATTGCCGGCTTCGTCAACGGCCGTCGGCGTCATGATGTAGGTCGTGTCCTTCGTATTGCCGATCGTCATCTCCATGCCCATGAGGTTCATGCTCATCGTCATGGCATCGGATACATTGACGTTCCGCGCGACGTTAACCTCTGGCTTGAAGATCAGCTTGTTTTTGTCCGGGTCACCGCATCCGTTGAAAAGGACCGTGGCACAGACCAGAGCGAGGAGTGACCAACCAAACGACCGCTTGTTCATGATGTCGACTTCCTATCCGTTAGGACCGCCTGCCGCGGCTTTGCCGATTTCCGTTACCCCTGCTGGGTAGACCGCGAGTCTAGCACACTTATCCGCGCCATGTATTGTTGCCTTGAAGCGTACAGCCCCGCCGCCTACGATGGTGGCTCGCGGGGATGCAACGCGCGCAAACGGCGGAGAGGAGCCAACATGGAATCGGGCGGATCGCTGGTAGCGGTGGATTGGGTGGTTATCGGGGCCTATTTTGTCGCCGTCTTCGGCGTGGCCATCTGGTCGACCTGGAAGGACCACACCCGAGACACCTCGGCCGACTACTTTCTCGCCGGACGCCACGTGGGATGGTTCGTCATCGGCGCTTCGTTATTCGCGTCCAACATCGGGTCCGAACATCTCGTCGGCCTCGCGGGCACGGGCGCGGCGAGCGGCGTCGCGGTGGGGCAGTTCGAGATTCTCGCGTCGTTTCTCCTGCTCGTGCTCGGGTGGGTGTTTGTGCCCTTCTACATCAAGAGCGGCGTCTACACCATGCCGGAATTCCTCGAACGCCGTTATTCGCCGGCGACACGCTGGTATCTCGCGCTCGTTTCCATCGTCGGCTACGTGCTCACCAAAATCTCGGTTTCCATCTATGCGGGCGGCATCGTCTTCGAGTCGCTTATGGGAATCAATTTCTGGACCGGAGCGCTGATTGTCGTGCTTGCGACCGGCATCTACACGGTCTTCGGCGGTCTTCGCGCGGTGTTGTATACGGACATGTTTCAAATGTTCGTGCTCGTCGCGGGGGGAATTGCGGTCACCGTTATCGGACTGGACAAGATTGGCGGATGGAACGCGCTGCACCAGGCGGCGGGGCCGGAGTTCTTCAGTCTGTGGAAACCTATGTCCGATCCGTCCTTCCCCTGGACCGGCATCGTTTTCGGTGCGCCGATCCTCGGCGTCTGGTATTGGTGCACCGACCAGTTCATCGTCCAGCGCGTCCTGTCTGCGCCGAACGTGGAACAAGCCCGTCGCGGCGCTATCTTTGCCGGCTACCTGAAGGTACTTCCGCTGTTCATTTTCGTCATCCCCGGCGTCATCGCGTACGCCTTGGCCAAGTCGGGCCAGCTCACCCTTGAAGCGCCGGATCACGCGTTGCCGGTGCTTGTCGGCGCACTGCTTCCGGTGGGGATTCGGGGGCTGGTCGTCGGCGGATTACTTGCCGCCCTGATGAGTTCGTTGTCCTCCGTCTTCAATTCCTGCTCGACCCTGGTCACGCTGGACATCTACAAGAAGCTGCATCCGGAAGCGTCCGAGCGACGGCTGGTGTGGGTCGGGCAAATCTCGACCATTGTCATGGTTGTTTTGGGCTTGGCGTGGATTCCGTTCATGAGCTACATCTCCGGGCAGCTCTACCAGTATCTTCAAAGCGTGCAGGCCTACATCGCCCCGCCCATCGCGGCAGTCTTCCTCTTCGGCATCTTCTTCAAACGCGTGAACGGCGCAGGCGCTATGGCCGCCATGGTGTCCGGGTTCGTCTTGGGCATGGGGCGACTCGTGCTCGAACTGAACAAGGGCCGCCTGGGCGACGGCCTGCTCTTCTACATCGCCACCATCAATTTCCTCCATTTCGCCCTCTTGCTCTTTGCGGTATGCACCGGGATCCTGGTCGTCGTCAGCTTGTTGACCCGGCCCGTGCCCAACGAACAACTGCGCGGCCTCACGTTCCAGACGGTCGAGAAAGAAGCCGCCATGGGGGGCATCGAACTCGAGGCAAAAGGCAAACGGCTGAACCTGGGTCTTACGGTTGTCCTGTTAATTGTTGTGACCGGCGTTCTCATCTACTTCCGAGGCTAAGCCGCGCGACACGAGATCGCGGCGATATCGAATCCATCTTGTAGCGGCGATTCCGTCCAGGCGTTTGACATTCTCATGGAGTACCGACGATGACCGCTGAAGAACGGCGATTGCGAGAAGCGGCAACGCGCAAGAAGCACTGGCGAAAGTGGGGACCTTACCTGGCCGAACGCCAATGGGGCACCGTGCGCGAGGATTACTCCGCCGACGGCGACGCGTGGCGCTACGTGACCCACGACATGGCCCGCTCCTATACGTACCGCTGGGGCGAAGACGGTATCGCCGGGATCAGCGATAACCACCAGCGGCTTTGCTTCGCCATCGCCTTGTGGAACGGGCAAGACGACATCCTCAAAGAGCGGCTCTACGGTGTATCCAACCACGGCGGCAACCAGGGCGAGGATGTGAAGGAATGTTACTGGTATCTTGACGCCACGCCTTCGCACAGTTACCTGAAGTACCTGTATCGTTATCCCATCGACGGGTTTCCCTACGAACTCCTGGCAGGAGAGGGCCGCCGCCGCACGAAGACACAACCGGAATTCGAGCTGACGGACACGGGTGTGTTCAATGACGGCCGCTTCTACGATGTCCAGATCGAGTACGCCAAAGCGGCGCCGGAAGATATCTCCATTGGCATCACCATAACCAATCAAAGTCCGGAACCGGCTCGGCTCATTGTGCTTCCCGCGCTGTGGTTTCGAAACACCTGGGCGTGGACCGAGCGCGCGCACCGCCCGTCCTTGTCGTTGGAAGATGCGCACACGGTTACGGTGGTTCACAATACGCTTGGCCCGTACCGGTTCTGGGCGCCGGACTGCGAAGAGATTGTGTTTACCGAAAACGAGACGAACCGGCAACGGCTCTACCAGGCAGAGAATCCAACGGCCCACGTCAAAGACGGCTTCCACCGGTATATCGTCCGCGGTGAGGAGCATGCGATTGCGCGCGACGGGGGGACCAAATGCGCTGCGCGTCACACGGTGGACCTGGAGCCTGGCGCATCGCGAACCCTCCTGCTTCGGCTTGCGCGAAGCGATGCCAAGACTGCCACCAAGCAATCGCTGCAACGTTGCATCGCCAAGGTGATTCGCGAGGCCGACGACTTCTACGATGCGGCAATACCGGAGTCAATGGCGGAAGATGACCGTCGCATCGCACGTCAAGCATTCGCAGGGATGGTTTGGAACAAGCAGTTTTACCACTACGTGGTGGAGACCTGGCTCAAAGGGGATCCCACGATGCCTGCACCCAACCGCAACACCATCCGCAACGAAGACTGGAAGCACGTTTACAATGACGACGTGCTCGCAATGCCCGACTGTTGGGAATACCCCTGGTTCGCCGTCTGGGACTCGGCCTTTCACGCAGTGACGCATGCCCTTATCGATCCCGCGTTTGCGAAGCGCCAGATCGAACTGTTCACGCGGGAATGGTACATGCATCCCAACGGCGAACTGCCCGCATACGAATGGAATTTCTCCGACGCCAATCCGCCGGTCCATGCCTGGGCCGCGTTTCAGGTGTACCGCATGGAGCGCGAAGCCACCGGCAAAGGCGATACCCGATTCCTGGAAGCGGTCTTTCAAAAACTCCTCATGAATTTCACGTGGTGGGTGAATCGCAAGGACGAGAAAGGCGACAACATTTTCAACGGCGGCTTTCTCGGGATGGATAACATCGGCGTGTTTGACCGAAGCAAGCCGCTGCCCACCGGCGGCGTGCTTGAACAGAGCGACGCGACAAGCTGGATGGCCATGTACTCGCTGCGCATGCTCACCATGGCCTGGGAACTCACCGGCACCAGCAAGGCCTACGAGGATACGGCCTCGAAGTTCTTCGAGCACTTCCTCTACATCGCCGATGCGATCTTCAACATAGACGGCACCGGACAATCCCTCTGGCATCAGGAGGACAACTTCTTCTACGACCAAATCCGGTTCGAGGACGGCCGCCGCGAACCAATTCGCCTGAGGTCCATGGTCGGATTGACTCCGCTGCTTGCCGTCGAAATCATCGACCACGGAAAACTGAAAACAACACCCGATTTCGCCCGCCGCATGAACTGGTTTTACGAGCATCGCCCCGATCTGACCGGCAGCATTTCCTGCATCTTCGAACCCCACGAGGCCGGGCGTTGCTGTCTCTCCTTACTCAATCAAGACCAGTTGCGGCGCATCCTGCGCGTCATGCTGGACGAAAACGAATTCTTGTCAGACTACGGCATCCGCTCGCTCTCGCGGCATCACCTGGAGCATCCGTACATCTTCGAATCGAACGGGTATCGCGCGGAAGTGAAGTACGAACCGGCCGAGTCGGCTAGTTCCTTTTTCGGGGGCAATTCGAACTGGCGCGGTCCGATATGGTTTCCGGTGAACTACCTGATCATAGACGCGCTCAAGCGATACCACGCCTTTTGGGGACCGCGGTTCACTGTGGAATGCCCCACCGGATCGGGGAACGAGATGACCTTGGAGGAAGTCGCCAACGAGTTGTCGCGGCGATTGGTGCGCATCTTTCAACACGGAGACAAGGGCAGGCCATTCTGGGGGCAGTACACGCCGCTCTTCTCCGGCCCCCACTGGAAGGACAGGCTTTGGTTCCACGAGTACTTCAACGGCGACACGGGCGCCGGGCTCGGCGCGAACCATCAAACCGGCTGGACCGGTCTCGTGGCAAATCTGATCTGCCAGATGGCGCACCGCAGCGATTGACGGGCCCATCCGCCAACGTGCGGGGCCTACTTCAGCAGTTTCCGGCCTTCGGTTCCCTTGATACCCGTGATGACGCGCTGGAACGCTTCCTCATCACTGCACGCCGACACCGCCTCCTCACGCGTGACCAGCCCCTTCTTGTACAACTCCACCGCGTACTGGTCGAAACTTTTCATTTCCGTGTCCACTTCGATGATGTTGTACAGGCGTTGTATGTCACCCTCGAGGATGGCGTCGCGCACCATGGGCAGGTTGCAGAGCAGCAGCTCGATGCACGGGATGCGTCCGCCGCCGACCCTTTTCAGGAGGCGCTGGCAGCAAACGCCTTTCAGCGTGTACGCCAACTCCTGGCGAATCACGTCGCGCTCGTCGTTGGGGAAGTAGCTGATGATGCGGTTCACCGTGTCCACCGCCGTCATGGTGTGCAGCGTGCTTAACACCAGGTGTCCCGTCGATGCCGCGCTGATGGCCGCGCGAATCGTTTCCCGGTCGCGCATCTCGCCCACCAGCACAACGTCGGGGTCTTCGCGCAAGGCGCCGCGCAGGGCATTCGCAAACGAATAGGTGTCGCGCCCGACTTGCCGCTGGGACACAATGCTCTTCTTGTCCGTATAGACGAACTCGATGGGATCTTCCGCCGTGATGATGTGCGCGTGCCGCGTCGCGTTGATGTGATCGACCATGGCGGCGAGGGTGGTTGACTTGCCGCTACCGGTAACACCACAGACGAGGAACAGCCCGCGATGGGCATCGGCGATATCACGCACATGAATGGGAAGATTCAGGTCTTCGAAAGGGATTGGTTCTTCCGGAATGAACCGGATCGCGAGTCCCATGGCGCCCATCTTGATGTAGCCACTGCAGCGCAAGAACGCAACGCCCGCGAGGTGGTATTGGAAGCTGCTTTCCTTTTCGGTCTCCAACTGATCCACCTGTTGCTGACCGCCCAGTTGGAACACCACTTCGCGCATGTCGTCGGCGCTGAGCGGCGGCAGGTCGAGCGGTTTCAGATCGCCATCGATGCGCATGTACGGCGGCGCGCCCGCGCGCAAATGGATGTCCGACCCTTTGTTCTGCATCATCTCCTCGATGAGGACATTGATGTTGAAGTCAAACCGGCGGAAGGACTGGATCGTGACGTGCCACGAGCGCGAACGCAAGGTGTACGCCGCGTTCTCCTGGACGATCTTGTCCACCGGGGCGAGTTGCTGGATCTGAGTCCATTCAAAAGGCGGTAGAATCAGCGAACACCGGCCCTCGTTGACTTTTACCTGGTTCGGAATACGCGCGGTTTCGAGTTGGCTTCGTATGGATTCGGATTCGACGCCTTCCTTCAGGGGGAAGTCGATTCGATAATAGTCCACACGTTTGCCGAAATCTTTGGAACGCGCGACCATTTCCGAATGGTCGGCCTTGAACGTCAGTTCGACGGGCAACCCCATTTTGCGGATGACTTCATGAACGCCGGTGCGGAACACGTCAAGGATGGTGCTCCGAGAATTGGTGCCGATTACGATTGACATGGGAGAGGCAGTCCTCTACTCGATTGGCCGGTTGGTCGTGAAAAAAATCGCGGGAGTCTAGCACCCGGCGGCGCGATGTGTCAAAGGCCGAAGTCCGATTTTCGCAGCTTGGTTGCGCGTTCCGCCCGCCTTTTGCTAAGCTCTTCCGGTTACGGGCGAAGGCATGAATCTTTTGTTCCTCGCACTTTTCATACGTTAGCGTCGTCTTTCGAAGGAGTTTCCTATCCATGTTCATCGTTCAAGACCTGATGCGCAAGCACCGGCGCTTGTTGTTGTGGATTATCCTCGTCCTCATTGTTGGTCCCTTCGTGCTGTGGGGCGGGTCCTTCGGTGCAGGCTCCGGCGATGACGCGGCCAACTACGGCCCCGAGCCCGTCGTATCCGGGGAAATGACCATCACGGCGGATGATTTCCGCCAGGCGCTCTACGCGGAACGGGATCGCATGGCCCAGTTTGGCCGCCAGCCATCCGTGGAACAAATGATGGCGGACGGCACGGCATTGCGCGTACTCGAATCGCTGGTTAGCCGCGACATCGTTACCAAACAAGCCGCGGCCCAGGGGTATGACATCGACCAGGAATACCTCACCGAGCGCATGAAGGAACTGCCCGAGTTCCAGGATCAAAACGGTAATTTCGATCCCCGGGCCTGGAACGACGTGGTCGAGCGCGGCGACGTAAACTGGAATGCCATCTACGAGAGTCTCAGCAGTCAGGTCGGGCGGGAGCTTTATCTCGAACGGCTCATGGCCTCTGGCCGCGTCCTCGAATCGGAACTGCGCGAACAGTTCGAGACGGAAAACACGACGCTTGACTTGCGGTACGTCAAGATCGAACCGCCCATAGAACCCACGGATGAAGAGATTCAAGCCACGTACGACGAGAACGCCGACGCGTTCAGCCTCCCCGCGAAACGGAAAGCGGCGTTCGTGGCGATCCCGATTGCCGCGCCGAAGCCCCCCCTCGCGGATGAACTCGTCGAACGCGCCCGCGCCGGGGAGGATTTCGCGGAGTTGGCCAAGGAGTTTTCCGAAGGCGACACGAAGGAAATGGGCGGCGACATCGGCTGGATCGCCGAGAGTCTGTCGCTACCCGAGCATCAGAAAGTCCTGTTCGCGCTGCAACCGGGCGACGTAAGCGAACCGGTCAAGGGACCTGCCGGCTACTACATCTACAAAGTCGATGAGGAACGAACGAGCGAACTGAGCGGCCAGCGCGACGTTAAGGCCCGTGAAATCGTGATGCGCGCTTCACTCGACCCGGAAGAAATGGAAACGCGCCGCGCCAAGGCGGAAGAGATCGCGGCCAAGGCCCAGGAAACAAATGACCTCGCTGCCGTCGCGTCGGAATACGGGTTGGAAGTCAAGGAAACCGACCTGTTCTCGACGGACTCCCTGACCATCGAGAACGTTCCGTCCGATGACGCGCGTTTCTTCCGCGCCACGCTTTCCGCGGTGGATGAAGGCGCCGTGTCGAATGTGGTGTCGGGACGCGAAAACCTCTATATCGCCAAAATTGTCGGCTATGAACCACCGCAGCCACAGCCACTGGAGGCGGTGCGCGACAAGGTGCGCGAGCGCACCATTGCGGAGATGCGCCGCTCTCCGGAATATGCCGCGCGGGTTCAGGAAGCCGTCGACACAATTGAGGAACAGGCCAGTTCTCTGGATGACATTCCGGCCATGTTCCCCGAAATGAACGCCACCATTGAGACCACCGAAGATTACTCGTTGAAAGATTTCAGCTTCGGTTCTGCGCCGCCCTGGATGCCGCGCGACCTCTATGCCGCCGTCGGGGAAAAAGAAGTCGGCGCCCTGGCCGGCCCCCTCCCGGACATGGTTGGCGACACCTACTTCCTGGAAGTCGCAGGACGCACTCCGCCGAGCGAGGAAATGTGGGAAGAGGAATGGCCGGAAGCAGAGAAGTCAATGCGGCGCATGGCCTATGACATGGCGCGCCAAGCGCGGCTCGACGACCGGCTCCGCGCCCTGCGGGAAACGACGCCTTATCCCGTCAATCAAGCCGCGTTCATGGAGGCCCTCGGCCTGAATGAGCCGGATCCTGCGGGCGACGCGCCCGCGGAAGATGGCGGGACCATCACGATCGATGAGCCCACGGTGAACGTAACCATGCCCGAGCAGGAGGGCGCCGGCAACATTACGACGGATGTCGAGATAACGACCCCGGATTCGGAGACGCCGGCGGAAACGACCCCGCAGGATAGTCCCGTAGATGCGGCACCCGTGGAAGCACCTGCCGCACCGGCCGAATAAGAATCACATAGCCCAAACCGAAGGCGCCTTGGCCGAGCCGCCAAGGCGCCTTTCTCTCGTTCCGGGGGGATACCTCCAGAGGCGTTCTTGGGCGAGGACGCCCAAGCCACGGCGATTCCTTTTCTCCATTTTGGTCATTCGAGTTTGGGATTTCGTGCTTCGAATTTCGAATTTGGACTCTTGCCGCGCCGGTCGAACTGCCCTCTCTTCCCTTGTGGCGTTGCCTTTCCTCCGGGTGCTAAACTGCCTTTCGAATTCCGAGTCATTGGCGTAACGGGGAAAGGGGCATTCCATGAATTCGTCAGAGTCCAGGCGCGGGTTCTTGCAGTGGTCGGCGGCATCAATGGGGATGGGGAGCCTCGCAACGATACTCGGGTGTAGCCCCGCGGCAGCGCCTACTGCAACGATAGGAGAAGACGGCAAACGCTACAAGGCTGCCTTCTCGAACACGGGGCTCCAATCGACTTGGTGCGCCCACGGCATCGAGACCGCGAAGCGCTGGGGGAACTGGCTTGGCGTCGACATCACAGTCTACGACTCCCAATTCACCATCGACAAACAGCGCCAGGACATCGAGGACATGGCGACCAAAGAGTGGGATTTCGTCGCCATCCAGGCCTATGCCATCAAGACCCTCGAAGAGCCGGTCAAACGGCTCATCGACAAAGGGGTGCCCGTCATCGACTACGACACGCGCATCGTGCCCGAAGGCGAAGAGATCGGCCTGTGGACCTTCATGACGCCGGACCACGAAGGCCAGGCGGAACGCGCTACGGAAATCATCATCCAGCAGATGGGTGGCAAAGGAAAGATCGTGCATACCCAAGGCGCCCTGTCCCACACTGGCGCGCAACTCCGAGCCAAAGGCTTTCACAACGTCGTCGCCAAGTATCCCGAAGTCGAAGTCGTCGACGAACAACCCGGCGACTGGGACATCAACAAAGTCAGCCGCATCTGGGACGACCTGCTCGTGAAGTACAAGGACATAGACGGCGCCTTCTGCCACAACGACGATATGGCCATGGCCGCCGTGCAGGCCGTCAAACGCGCGGGCGTTTCGCGCCCCATCGTCTTCGGCAGCATCGACGCGCAGGAACAGGGCATCAACGGCGTCCTCAATGGCGACCTCGTCTGTTCCGCCATGAACGCCGCCGGCCGTATCCACTGGACCGCCCTCATGGTCGGCTACTTCGCCTGCGCCATGGGCCAGAAGAAGGAAGACGTCCCCGATTTCATGCACATCGACAACCCGGTCGTAACCCAGGAAAACGCGCCGACCTTCAAGTACCTTATGGAAAACTATCTGATCTGAGGTCGACGTTGGCGAGCTAGGCCAGAACTGTGATGCGGGTCTCCAACGTGCCCAGCGTGCAAACGCGTAAGCACATTCACTCGTTGCGGCACACGCCGGGAATGCGCTAGGCTCAACCAATTGCCGTTTGGCCGGGACGCCATTTCCCGCGCCGTTTACCAAACAGG